>NZ_JBMPOW010000002.1:0-361109 GCF_049340205.1 Undibacterium sp. Ji49W
GCTTTACAGAGTCGACAGAGTTCAAGGCCAGTTCCCAATCCAAGGTCTCGCTGACGCTGGATTATATCGGGCTGCTGGGTCATGCACCGGATGCAGCAACCTTCAATCAGTTGCTGGCGCAGTCGGGCACGGATGCGGTGACGCTCATCGGGCAGTTTATTAATTCGCCTGAGTATTTGGCGAGGTTTATGCCGGTTTGAGGGGGGGTGACCCAAGTTAGTTTGTACTGATTTATTCTGTTAATGCAATAAAGCACTGCCCCTTGTTTTACTTCCTTATGGATGAAAAACAAGGGGCAGTGATGTTATAGAACCCAGACAATATCAAGCCTGCGTTGGCCATTGCATAATGGCCAAATCAGGGCCAAATCAGGGCCAAATCAGGGTCAGATCAGGCGCCGTTACGTTGCGTCCACGGTATCACCGTTGACGCCTCTTTCTTGGCTTGCTTTGCTGCCTTCTTTTCCTTGGGTGTGCTGGCGGCCTGCTTCTTGGTTTCTTTATTACTCTGTTGTACCTTACTCACGATAATCTCCTGGTAACACCAAGAATTTGGTGACTAACCAGTATAGGCGCATGCGCCTGCCATAACCGTCGCCACAAAAATATATTCAGTAGGACTTACGCAAAACCGCCGCAGCTACGTTGCAGCGCCTTGCTGGGACAATTTTGCGTAAGTCCTATTCAGAAGACATTCCTTCCAGACTGGTAGGCAGGTGTCAGCTGCCAGACCGGAAAATCTCCCTTCCATCCCAAGAAATCTGCATTCCGTCTCTTACTCAGCATTTTTGAAGCTGGCTTGTACTACAGTCATAACATCAAAATGCTAGAACTCATTTCATAGGGATACGTCATGCTAGAGATACGCCACGTCAGCAAACATTTCGGCAAAAAACTGACTGCGGTCAAGGATGTGTCCTTGCAGCTTGAAGCCGGCGTGGTGGGTTTGATAGGGCATAACGGTGCAGGCAAGACGACCCTGATGCAAATGGTGGCAACACTGACGCAACCCAGCAGTGGCAATATCCTTTTCCAGGGACAGGATATTGCCAAAAAACCGCAAGCCATGCGTAGCCGGCTGGGGTTTCTGCCGCAGGATTTTGGCGTATATCCGAATCTGACAGCACTCGAATTCATGCAATATTTTGCGGCCCTGAAAGGGGTACGTGACCCGGCCCGCATCCATCATTTGCTGGAACTGGTGAATCTGCACGATCAGGCAAAACGTCAGGCCGCGAGCTTTTCTGGCGGCATGCGACGTCGCCTGGGTATCGCCCAGGCTTTGCTGAATGATCCGGACATCCTGATTGTCGATGAACCAACCGCAGGTCTGGATCCGGAAGAACGTCTGCGTTTCCGCAATCTGATCAGTGAGCTGGGGTTCAAGAAACTGGTCATCATGTCCACCCATATCGTTTCTGATGTGGAAAGCATTGCCAGCCAGTTGGCCATCATGCGCAAAGGGGAATTGATCGCCTTTGAAACGCCGGAGCAAATTCTTGCGCAGGCCCACGGACAGATCTGGTCGGCCGAAGTGGACGCGCAGGAATACGAAATCCTGCGCAAGCAGGTACACGTGCTGCAATCCCACAAACAGGGAAGTCAAGTCAGTCTGCGCATTGCACACCCTCACCAACCCTGTACTGGTGCCAGGCATGCTACGCCCAGTCTGGAAGAAGCATTGATGGCACAACGTTACGCAAGCCAGGAGCTGGCAGCATGACTTTCCATCTGATCTGCACGCTGATATTGAATGAAATCAGATTGCGCATGCGCCGTCTGAACACCGTCGTGACCATGCTGGTGGTCATCGTGCTGGCGTGGATGATGATTCCCGATCCGGGCACGGGCAACACCCTGATGTCAATCAACCATGCCCGCGTTTTATATACCAGTTCGACCATGGCCCTGGGTAGCGCGTCACTCGCCAGTCTGTTGCTGGGCCTGGCCGGTTTTTATCTGGTACGTGGTCGCATAGCAGAAGATTTGCGCAGCGGCAGTGGTAGCGTGATTGCTGCCACGCCGGTTGGCAATGTCTTGTTTTTATGTTGCCGTGCACTGGGTGGCACGCTGTATTTGCTGACCCTGATACTGGCACTGCTGGGGGCGATGCTGATATGCCATTTGTTACGCGGCGAAGCTCCCATCGAACTGGGTATCTATGTGCAGACTTATGTCCTGCTACTGTTGCCGATGGCTTTGTTTTGTGCCAGTTGCGCCATCCTGTTTGACAGCTTCTCACCACTGATGGGTAAAGCAGGTGATGTGATTTTTTTCTTCATCTGGGTAGGACAACTGGTACTGATGGCAAAAATAGATGGCTCAGTCGCAGGCAGGATTGATCCCGCCATGTATTTTGATTTTATCGGCCTGGCTACGGCCATGGCAAATTTGAAGGCTTATGTCGACACCACGTATCTTTCGCTGGGCACTGCCAGCTTTGACCCGGCACTAACGGCCATCACCCTTCCTGCATCGCTGTGGTCGCTGAAAGTGATGACGATACGTGCTATCAGCGCCTTGCTGGCCATCATGCCTTTGGTTCCGGCAATCATGTTATTCCACCGATTTTCACCAGACCGCGTACGGATGGCACGTGCCAGACAACGCCGCTCACCACTAGGATATCTGAATCAATGGCTGCGCCCGTTCGCACGGCTGGCACAGCCCCTGTTCCGTCTGGCACAGGCATTGCAGGGCATGACTGGTCAGCTTGTGGCGGAGATGGCGCTGACCGTGGCCAGTGCACCTGTTGCCGGCCTGGTCTTGTTGCTGATACCTGTCCTGTCCCTACTCCTGTCCGCCACTTCACTGCCTGGCCTGTTGATGCTGACGGTTGCCATATGGGGAATATTGATCAGTGACATCAGCACACGCGACGAACAAACCACTACTGCGGACATGACCGGCAGTGCCGCTGGGGGCGCCAGTCTGGCGTATATCCGCCATCTTGCTGCCAGCGCCGGCATTGGTTTCATGCTGACCGGTGTCATCGCCTTGCGCTGGCTGGTACATGAGCCGGTGCGGGCGGCAGCCGTCATCACCGGCATCATCAGCTTCAGTGCTATCGCCAACCTGCTGGGCCGCCTGTCCGGCACCTCACGCACCTTCATGTCGTTATTCCTGTTTGGTCTGTATGTCGCAGTCAATACGACCCATATCAGCATGATCGATGCATTCGGTTTCAACGGTGTAGCCAGTCTACTGTCAGTCAGCATGCAGGTATTAATTGCCGTGGCGGCTTGCAGCGCAGGTATCCTGCAACAAACGATGAAAACCTGGGTTGTCGATATCAAGGGTAGATAAGGTCCTATCTACTCATAATGCCCACGCCTCTGATGACGCCAGCTTGTCTGGACTAATAAGCTGAGCACAAGCTGTGGATAAGACATGTATAAGTCACCCGAAAATAGTGGATAAGTGGTGAGCAACCGGTTGATAGCTTGTGGGTAAGTCTCCTGCAGCGCCGGACCGTCCTCCGTCATCCTGACTGCCCGCATGCTGAACGCGGACAAATAACGGACGGAGCGGACAAATCACCTTAAAAATTTTCCCTTAATATTCAACAACTTACAACTGGCACGGTTTCTGCTAAATGTCATGCATTCAATTCAACAAGCATGCACATCATGATACGAGATACCTCAGCCCAAGATACCAAGTTGTCCACCAGTAAGGGGCAAACCCGCAAGCGCCTGTTGATCATTGCATGCACCAGCCTGGCTGGCATCACTGCCCTGGTGTTGCTGATGTCTGCCTGGCGTGGCAGCAGCCAGTCGGTGAATGCATCGCGCCTGCACATTGCAGAAGTCACTCACGGTACTCTGGTCAGGGATGCATCCGTCAACGGCAGGATTGTGGCGGCAATCAGCCCTACTCTGTATTCCAGCGCCGGTGGTACGGTCACGTTGAAGGTGAGCGCCGGTGAAACGGTCAAGAAAGGGGATATCGTCGCCGAAATAGAATCGCCCGACCTGACTGACCAGTTTAAACGCGAACAATCCAATACCGAACAACTGGAAGCCGAAGTCGCTCGCCAGCAGATACTGGCAAAAAAGCAAAAGCTGATCGCCCGCCGTGATGCTGACCAGGCAGAAATAGAGCGCGTGGCTGCACAACGGGCCTTCCAGCGCATAGAAGCCGCAGGTGTCGTTGGTGTGGTCGCCAAGAATGATTTCCTGAAAGCGCAGGATGCCATGCATTCCACAGAAATACGTTCCAAACATGCAGCGCAGGCAGCCGATCTGGAAAACGAAGACGTGACCCTGGAACTGAAAACAAAAATGAGCCAGTTGCAGCGTCAGCGCCTGAGCCTGGACTATGCCAAACGTCGCGTCGACGAATTGAAATTACGCGCACCGGTAGACGGTATCATCGGCAGCCTGGCCATTTCCAACCGCAGTGTGGTGGCAGCCAATACGGCACTGATGACCCTGGTTGATCTGTCGCAACTGGAAGTCGAAGTGGAAATTCCGGAATCGTATATGACCGATCTGGGTCTGGGCATGAAAGCAGAAATCATGATCAACAATAACAAGATCATGGGTACCTTGACGGCTATCTCGCCAGAAGTGGTGAAGAACCAGATACTTGCCAGAGTCCGTTTCAGCGGCAAGCAACCTGAAGGCTTGCGTCAAAGCCAGCGCGTCTCAGCCCGCTTGCTGATGGAAGAAAAAACCAACGTCATGATCTTGCCGCGCGGCCCCTTTGTTGAGGCAGACGGCGGACGCTTTGCCTACGTTGTTGACAAAGGTATAGCCCAGCGCCGTCCCATCAAATTGGGTGCAACCAGTATCTCTGCAGTAGAAATTCTCAGTGGTTTGAAGGACGGCGACAAAGTCGTGATATCAGGTACCGATACATTTGAAAGCGCGACCAGCGTTTCTATCAATAATTAATTAATTTAAAAAGGAATATCCCATGTTACGCATGAAAAGCCTGAGCAAAGTTTACCGTACCCATTTGATAGAAACCCATGCCCTGCGCGGCTTTGACATCCATGTCAAGGAAGGTGAATTTGTCACCGTGACCGGCCCGTCCGGTTCCGGAAAAACCACCTTCCTGAACATCGCCGGTTTGCTGGAAGATTTTAATGATGGTGATTATCTGCTCGACGGCATCAATGTCAAAGGTATGAATGACAATGCCCGCACCCGTTTGCGCAATGAAAAACTGGGTTTCATTTTCCAGGGCTTCAATCTAATTCCTGATTTGAATTTGTTCGACAATGTCGATGTTCCCCTGCGTTATCGAGGTTTGAACGCCACTGAACGCAAGGACCGCATAGAAGCGGCGCTGGCCCAGGTTGGTCTGGCTTCGCGCATGAAACATTATCCGGCGGAATTGTCGGGTGGACAGCAGCAACGGGTGGCCATTGCACGTGCACTGGCCGGTTCTCCCAAATTATTGCTGGCCGATGAACCGACCGGTAATCTGGATACACAAATGGCCCGCAGTGTCATGGAATTGCTGGAAGAAATCAATGCCAAGGGTACGACCATTCTGATGGTAACGCATGATCCCGAACTGGCTGTACGCGCCCAGCGCAATGTCCACATCATCGATGGTCAGGTCAGTGATCTGGTGCGCAAGATGCCTTCGCTGTATGACGCCAAGGCGGAAGGCAAGGCAGATGACTCTGCCAATGAAGTCGATCGTTCGGCTGTCGCCTAAGGAGTAGTGACATGTTTCAATATTATTTTTTTCTGGGCATACGCAGCCTGCGCCGCAACCCGGCCCTGACTGCACTGATGGTGCTGACCCTGGCTGTGGGCGTTGCTGCCAGCATTTCCACACTGACGATTTTGCATGTGATGTCGGGTGACCCGATACCACACAAGAGCAACCGTCTGTTCACTCCCGTGATGGACAATGGCCCGCTGAAAGGCTACACACCAAACGATAAACCGAATGATACCCAGTTGACTTACCGGGATGTCATGAATCATCTGCCGACCCAAATTGGAGAAAGACGTACGGCTATGTACGGCATATTAATGGCCATAGAACCGGCACGCAAAGACTTGCCTGCAATAGAGCCAGAAGGTAGCGCTGTGACCAAGGACTTTTTCGCCATGTTTGATACACCCTTTTTGTATGGCCAGGGGTGGACTGATAACGACGACAAGAAAGCTGCCGACGTTGTCGTGCTTGGAAAAAAACTGGCTGAAAAACTGTACGGCAATACCAATCCTGTTGGTCAGTACCTGACCATGATAGGCCACCAGTTCCAGATAGTCGGCGTACTCAATACCTGGGAACCAAGTCCACGCTTTTACCGTAACGCCACATTTGGCACGCAGGAAGATTTTTTTATTCCTCTTGCAAGCGCCATCCGGCATGAGATTACCCACGCTGGCGGCATGGGCTGTACTGGCGACACCGCACCCGGCTGGCAGGGACGACTGGATTCTGAATGCACATGGTTAAGCTTCTGGTTTGAATTGAAGTCAGAAGGTCAGCGTCAGGAACTGCAAAGCTATCTCGACAATTATGCTGCTGAGCAGCGCAAGCTGGGCCGTTTCATGCGTCAGACAAAAAACAAACTGTTCAATGTCATGGAATGGCTGGACGAAGCCAAAGTGGTTGGCAACGACAATAGATTGTCTGCATGGCTGGCGTTTGGTTTTCTGCTGTTATGCCTGGTGAATACTGTGGGTCTTTTATTGGCCAAGTTTTCTGTACGGGCATCAGAAGTGGGGGTGCGACGTGCACTGGGTGCATCCCGCAAAGAAATATTTAATCAGTTTCTCATCGAAAGCAGCGTCATTGGTCTGGCTGGCGGTGTCACTGGTCTGCTACTGGCTTTTGGCGCACTCGCCCTGATCGCCATGCAATCGAAACAGCTTACTGTAGTCGCACACATGGACTGGCAAATGCTGGCCATCACCTTCGTCATGTCAGTCACGGCAGCCATATTGGCGGGATTATTCCCGACCTGGCGCGCATGCCAGGTGACGCCTGCAATACAACTCAAATCACAATGAGGCTAATATGAAACTCAATCTGGAAATTCGCCCCATTTTGTCTGCGCTGATGCGTAGCAAGACAGGCGCCATCCTGGTGGCCCTGCAAGTCGCAATCAGTCTGGCAATCCTGGCCAACGCCGTGTACATCGTACAACTGCGCATGGAAGTAGTTGCACGCCCCAGCGGCCTGACAGAAGAAAATGACCTGTTCTCCATCAACCTCAGCAACCGTAAATTGGCTGAGCATGCAGAACAGATCGCCACCCAAAAGCAGGATGAAGCAACCATACGCGGCGTTGCTGGCGTGCAGGGCGTCACAAGAGTAAGCCAGACGCCATTGTCCTGGTCGGGTAGTACCACTGGTGTTTCGCTGGACAGAAAACAGGCTGCCACCAGCGCCAACGTCTCGATGTATGTCACGTCCGAATCCCTGATGAAGCTCTGGGGCATCAAACTGGCCGACGGGCGTGACTTCAATCAGGGTGAGTTTCGCGAAATTGACACCAGCACCAGCAAGGAATTTCCTGATGTCGTCATCATCACCAAAGCCCTTGCAGAGAAACTGTTCCCTGACCAGGCCAGTGTTGTAGGAAAAACGATCTATTTTGGCACTGGTGACGATGCCTATGCGACGCGTATCATTGGCGTGCTTGAACGCTTGCAAACCCATGCCGCCCAAATCGGCGCAAAGGGTGAAATTTCAGTTATCTTGCCAATACGCATGTCGAATGACCCGTATTCCAAGTATTCAGTACGCGCTGAACCAGGTCAGCGTGATCGTGTCATGAAGGATGTTGAGACGGCGCTCAGAAAAGCGTCTGCAACACCCCTGATTATCAATATGCGCACCCTGGAAGAAGACCGAACCAGACGCTATCGCGCTGACAATGGTCTGGCCTGGATGCTGATCGCTGTTTGCGTATTGCTCTTGTTGGTGACTGCCAGCGGCATCGTGGGTATTTCCAGCCTGTGGGTGACACAACGCCGCAAACATATCGGCGTGCGACGTGCGCTGGGTGCGCGCCGGATCGACATCCTGCGTTATTTCGTGACAGAGAACGTCATGATCACCAGTATCGGCATTTTCTGTGGCACGGCATTGGCAATCGCCCTGAACCAGCTACTGGTCAGCAAACTGGAACTGACCAAATTACCAGTGCAATATTTGCTGGTAGGAAGTGTTATTTTCTGGATACTTGGTATCATCGCGGTTGCGGGGCCGGCAGCGCGTGCAGCAGCTATATCCCCGGCCACAGCCACACGCAGTACCTGAAGCCCTGAAAATCCAGACACCAACCATGCCTACTGTACTGATTATTGATGATAACGCCACCGTTGCGGTGGCACTGGAAGTACTGTTTTCGCTGCATGATATCGATGCAATCTGTGCCACATCGCCAGAACAGGGCCTGGCGATGCTGGACCAGCACGCCGTTGATCTGGTGATACAGGATATGAACTTTACAGCAGATACCACCTCTGGCGAAGAAGGCGAAGCTTTGTTTAGTGAAATTCGCAAACACTTTCCAGATTTGCCCGTGGTGTTGCTGACAGCCTGGACCCATCTCGATACCGCCGTCAATCTGATCAAGTCAGGCGCGGCGGATTATCTGGGCAAACCCTGGAATGATCAAAAGCTGCTGACAACCGTCCGTAACCTGATAGAACTGGGCCAGACCAATCGTGCACTGCAACCGCGACTGCAAAGAGAGCGCAAGCAAAAACGCGAGCTGGAACAAAAATTCAATCTGTGCGGTCTGGTCTGGAATGATGCCGCCACCGAGCGCGTGCTGGGCATGGCTTGCCAGGTTGCACGTGCCGATGTGCCGGTGCTGATTACCGGCCCCAACGGCGCGGGCAAGGAAAGGATAGCGCAAATCATCCAGGCCAATTCCAGCGTCAGGGACGGCCCTTTTGTTATCCTGAATTGCGGTGCCCTGCCGTCAGAACTGATCGAAGCTGAATTGTTTGGAACCGAAGCCGGTGCCTATACCGGTGCCGGCAAGGCCCGCGAAGGCAAGTTTGAAGCCGCTGACGGGGGCACTCTGTTTCTCGATGAAATCGGCAACCTGCCTTTGGCGGGCCAGATGAAATTATTGCGTGTACTGGAAACCGGGCGTTTCGAACGCCTGGGGTCCAACAAGGAAAGACAGGTCAAGGTCAGGGTACTCAGCGCCACCAATGCCGACTTGCAAGCCATGATCAGGGCCGGCAGCTTCCGCCAAGATTTGCTGTACCGCTTGAACGTGATTGAATTGCATCTGCCACCGCTGGCCGAACGGACTGGCGACATCTTGCCGCTGGCAGAATCTTTTCTGTCCGACGGTAAAAGCCTGCACCCGACGGCAGAAAGCTGCCTGCAACAATATGCATGGCCAGGCAATGTCAGGGAACTGAAAAATGTCTTGCAACGTGCCTGCCTGCTGGCGGCTAAAAATGAAATCATGCCAGCCGATTTAGGCTTGCCTGCCAGTATCTCCTGGGCCAGTAGCGACAATGAACCGGACAAGGAAGCCATAGAACGGGCACTGAGCAAGGCCGGTGGCGTGGTGGTACAGGCAGCGGCTGAATTGGGATTAAGCCGGCAAGCCCTGTATCGCCGCATGGACAGGTTGGGCATCAACCGTAACGCATGATGTCAGACTCATCAGACAAGCATGGCAAAACCGGGAAAACGCTGGTACCGTCATTGATCAGCCGTCTCAGTCTCAGCGTTGCGGGCCTGCTGACCCTGGCGGTATCACTGACTACCGGCCTGCACTACTGGCTGGATCTGCATCCCCTGCTGACAGCTTCCATCAGCCTGCTGGTGATGCTGCCTGTCGGCGTGATCATCATACGCAGCCAGTTGCATTCCGTCATACGGCTGTTCCATACGCTGGCCGGTACGGTCATCAGTTATCAGGACAATGATTTTTCTTTTGGTGTGCATTGGCCGTATGCCGATGAACTGGGGGAACTGGTCGACGCCCACAATGCGCTCGGCGACATATTGCGCAGCCAGCGCCTGGACCTGGTACAGCGCGAGCTCCTGCTCGACACCATGCTGCAAAATACGCCGGTAGCCATGCTGCTGACCACCGATCAAAGCGTCATCGTCTTTGCGAATATCGTGGCCCGCCAATTGCTCAATCAGGGGCGCAAGCTGGAAGGTCATCATTTCAATGAATTGCTGAACCGTGTTTCACTGTCTTTGCGCGAAGCCATACAGCGCGGCGGTGATGGTCTGTTCACTGTCAGTGCAGCCAGTGCCGATGAAGAGGAAGAAGTCTATCACCTGGCACGCCGTCATTTCAGCCTGAATGGACGACATCATGAATTATTCCTGCTGCGTCACCTGACGGTGGAATTGCGCCGTCAGGAAGTACAGACCTGGAAGAAAGTCATACGCGTCATCAGTCATGAATTGAATAATTCACTGGCCCCCGTGGCCTCGCTGGCCAATTCGGCCACGGAACTGGTACGACGCGGACAAACGGAACGCCTGCCTGCCATCCTGCACACCATAGAAGAGCGCACCCGCCATCTGGAAAGTTTTATCGATGGATATGCCAGGTTTGCGAAATTGCCGACACCCCGTCTGGAAAACATCAACTGGATAAGCTTCATCAACGGATTGAAATCGCAAATCACGTTCACGATAAGCGGCAACATCCCCGATGAAAGCATCAATGTTGACCCGGCGCAAATGGAACATGCCCTGCTCAACCTGCTGAAGAATGCGCATGAATCGGGTTCAGTAGAAAGTGAAGTCGGTCTGGCCATACGTGTCGTGCAGGATATTGCCCGCATAGAAATCATGGACAGGGGTAGCGGTATGACGGATACGGTAATGTCGAATGCGCTGATTCCCTTCTATTCCACCAAACGCAGCGGCACCGGACTGGGGCTGGCACTGGTACGAGAAATCATAGAAGCCCATGGTGGGCGCATTACTCTCAATAACAGGGAAGGCGGCGGACTGTCAGTCAGCCTGTTTTTGCCTGTCAACCACGCGGTAAGATAAGTATAGTCCACCGTAAATACCGCACCACGGACCGCAGTAAAAATTTCCGCAGTAAAATTTACACTTACTGCATCCCCACCAGCGGTAAACTCATGCGCATGGAAAGACCACCTTCCTGGCGGTTACTGGCCACAATGCGACCACCATGTGCCTGTATGACGCGCTGGGTAATTGCCAGGCCCAGACCATAGCCATCGGTATTGCGCTCGGCATCATGGCCGCGATAAAACGGTCGGAAAATATTGTCCAGTTCAGCTTCTGGAACACCGCTGCCTTCGTCAAGCACCGTCACCTGGATTTCATTGCTCAGCACGGCTACTTCCAGTGTCACTGTGCTGCCCGGCCGGGTATGCCGCAGGGCATTGCGCAAAACGTTTTCAAATGCCCGGTACAACAACTCATATTTTCCCTTTACACCGACCAGGGCAAGTCGTTCCGGCTGACAGGTGGTGACAAAATTTTTCTGTACAGACTGCGCTTCAAAGCTGGCGGTATCCATCAGCTCTATCATCAGTTCATCCATGTGGATGAGGTCTTGTCCTATATTCGCACCGGCTTCCAGCCTGGACAAGGTCAGCAGTTCACCCACCAGCTTGTCCATGCGTATGGCTTCACGCTCCATCCTGATCATATATTCTTCGGCTTTTTGCGGCTGCTGTCTGGCCAGGCCGATCGCTGCCTGCAAGCGCGCCAGTGGCGAACGTAATTCATGCGACACATCATGCAAAAGACGGCGCTGGCTCTGCAAGGCACCTGTCAGTTGTTCAGCCATGCGGTCAAAGTCACGGCCCAGTGCCGTCAACTCATCCTGCCGCTGTCCCATGCTGTCGCCTATGCGGGTATGCAGGCTGCCGCCTGCCAGTGCATGAAAAGCTTCGCTCAGGCGACGTATCGGTTTCGCCATGTACCATGCCATCAAGGCCGCAAACAGCAGGCTGGCGAAAAACGCTACCGACATGGGCACCAGCGCACGTGAAATTTCATCATGCGGTTGCCCGCGCATTAGTGGTGGCCCACCTCTGAATGACGGTTCCCCACGCGGTGACATACCAGGTCCAGGCCGTTGTCCATCTCCAGAAAAACGCGGCCCATCGCCGAACGGCGGTGGCTTGCCAAAATCAGCAGTACGTGTTGTGGTAGTGTCCTTATCCAGCTCCAGATGCTTGAGCCAGAAAGTGGTACTGATACCGGCAATGGCAGTCAGTTGTGCCAGCCAGATAAAGAAAAAGAACTTCCAGAACAAGCGCCCCATGATTACTCGCGGGTCAACATATAGCCCTGCCGGTAGACCGTCTGTATGACGGTACGGCCATCAGAAAATGCACTGATTTTCTGCCGTATGCTGCTGAGGTGTACATCGATATTGCGATCAAACCTGGTCAATGGCCGGCCCAGGCCCTGCTCCGACAAATCGCTCTTGCTGACAGTCTGGCCAGCATTTTTTGCCAGCAATTCAAGCAGGCTGAATTCGGTACTGGTCAGATCCAGCAATTTGTTATTCCATTCGGCCCTGCGCTGTCCTGGCCATATTTGCAAGGAACCCACCACCAGGGTTTGGCGGTCATGCTCGATATTGACGCCGATCTGTGTACGTCGCAAGATGGCGCGCAACCTGGCCAGCAATTCGCGTGGCGTGCAGGGTTTGGGGACGTAATCATCCGCTCCCAGTTCCAGACCGATGATGCGGTCGACGTCATCACCCCTGGCGGTCAGCATCAATACCGGGATGCGGCTTTCAGCGCGGATACGGCGCAAGGCATCAATACCGTTCATGCGCGGCATCATGACATCCAGTACGGCGATTTCATGTTCACCGGTCAAGGCTTCCTTTGCAGCCTGTTCGCCGTCATGGGCTGTCGTAATGACAAAACCTTCACGCTCAAGGTATTCCTTGAGCATGCCTACCAGTTCGACATCATCGTCAGCGAGTAATACCTTGGTCATTGGGAGCAGCCAGTTATCAATATACGTTATGTAAGTTTATAAATCATAGCAAACATCGCCTGGATTTTTGGCAAATTTACCTGCTTTTACAGTGTTTTCAGTTCAATTACACAAATTCCTTACCTATCTTTACGTTAGATTTACGGCGCTTTACAGCTTGCAAAGACAAAATACCACAACCGCAACTTCTATATACACACCATGGACAAGCTTAGCCCACACCTCGAAACCGACCTGAACAATCTGTTGCAGATGGCCGCCAACAGAAGGCAAATGCTGCGCTGGCTGTCGGCCGGTAGCGCCATGTCCCTGCTGGCTTGTGGCGGCGGCAGTTCTACCGCAACCGGTACAACAACAACGACCGGGACTACCACCACTACCGGCACCAGTACCGGCACTACTACAGGCACGACCACAGGTACCACAACAGGAACGACAACCGGCACTACCACCAGTACAGGTTCATGCACGGTCATCCCGGAAGAAACAGCCGGCCCATATCCTGGCGATGGCAGCAACAGCAATGGCACCAGTATTGCCAATGCGTTGCTGCTGTCTGGCATAGTGCGCAGCGACATACGGTCCAGCATCGCTGGTGCCAGCGCAGTGGCTGCTGGCGTACCGCTGACAATCAAATTACAGTTGGTGAATACCAAAACCAGTTGTGCATCCCTCGCCGGTTATGCGATTTATTTGTGGCATTGCGACCGTGATGGCAATTACTCCATGTATTCGTCAGGCATCACCAATGAAAACTATTTGCGCGGCGTGCAGGAAACCGACAGCAGCGGCAATGTCAGTTTCACGACCATCTTCCCTGGCTGTTATTCGGGCCGTATACCGCATGTCCATTTTGAGGTGTATCCAAGTTTAAGCAAGATCAGCAGCGCCAATAACAAGGTGAAAACATCGCAATTCACCTTCCCGATGGCGACGCTGAATGAGGCCTATCAGGCTACCGGTTATACCACCAGTGTACGCAATCTGGCACAGATCACGTATGCAACCGATAATGTGTTCAGCGACGGCACCAGCCTGCAAATGGTCAGTGTGACCGGCAGTGCCACGCTGGGCTATGTGGTTACCTTGTCCGTGGCGATTTCTGTATAAATTTTGTGGTCGCTTGTCTCTTGCTGACGCCTGCATTCAAGCAGGTATCAGCGGCAAGCGTATGGTCAATTGAGTTCCCAGGCCACTGGCTGAGTGCAAGTCAAATTCGCCGTTAAAAGCCGCGACCCGTTCGCGCATGCCGGTAATGCCTATGCCTGCTGTACTATGGCCCATGTCGAAACCGGCACCATCATCACTGACCTCGATCTGCAATAGCTGTTGTTCAGGCATCATGGTCAATGCCACCTCTACCTGTGTGGCATGGGCATGCTTGAGCACATTCGACAAGGCTTCCTGAATAATGCGGTAAGCAGAAATCGCCAGTGCATTGTCGAGTTGCGAAAAGTCACCCTCGCTGTCAAAGTGAAACTGGCAAGCGTGCGCATTGCTGTTGTAATGCCTGAGCATGTCTTCGACTGCTCCCTGCAAGCCCAGCATGTCCAACACTTCTGGTCGCAAGCGCCGTACCAGGTTGCGGCCATTGGCATACAGATCCAGCGTCAGCGTGGTGATGGCCCTGGCTCTTTCCTGTATTTCGTCTGCCGCCGCACCTGGTGTCATCTGTTCCGCCAGATGCAGGATGCGCTGTGATTCCAGCCGTGCAGCGATCAGGGATGCATTCAATTCATCATGAATCTCGATCGCGATGCTTTTGCGCTCATCTTCAACAATGGTATGCACTTTCTGTATCAGTTTTCTTTTTTCTGCATTTGCCTTCAGTGCTTCATTGCGCGATTCCAGCAAATCCCTGGTTCTTTCCTGCACCTTGTTTTCCAGGTCTTGCTTGGCCTGTTGCAGGCTGACCGACATGGTATTGATGGAAGTCTGCAAATCACCCAGTTCACCGCCAGTGCTTAATTCCAGGGTGGTGGAATAATCACCTTCGCGTATCTCGCGCAGGGTTTCTATCGATCGCTGCAAGGGATAAGTCAGACTTTGCGACAGGAACACGGCCACCATGGCACTCACCAGCAAGGCCAGTGCACTCAGTGCCAGTTCAAACTGGAAGCGCTGACTATGCTTCTCCTGTAAACGTGTGGGCGACATGGTGACCCGGATATAGCCAATAATGTCACTGTCTTTTCCAGCTTTTTTGGCGGCTTCCATGCTGCGTACGGACAAGCCCGCATTCGTGGAGTCTTTCAGAATATTGACCCATACCAGTTGCTTCTTGATGGGTACTTCGACGTAACGCTCATCCCCCTGCAAACGCTTGGCGGAGATGATATGGACGATATCTTTTTTGTCGGTATCGAGGACGTCGATCCTGAAAATGCTGTGATCTGACTGCATGACATCGGCCATGGTGCTTCTCAAGCCTGCCATGTTTTTGGACAACAGATTGTATTCCACACTTTCCGCCAGCGCGGTCGACACGACATAGGCCCGCTCGGCCAGTTCCGTGCGGGCTTCCTGTAGACGCGAGTGATAGGAATACCAGACGACTGAACAGAACATGTAAATCACCGGCAACAAGGTGATCAGTATCACCCGCGTGCGTATTCCCCAATTCTTCCAATTGAAGATATGCATGCCCGACATCAGCAGCCCGTCGCCGGTGGCAGCATCATGGGGCGATCAGTCCATGTTTGACAGCCAGCTTGGTGATGTATGCGGGCCGGTGTACACCGAGTTTTTCCTTGATGGCCTGGCTGACATTGCTGATGGTTTTCAGCGACAGATCCAGACGTTCGGCAATTTCGGCATTGGTCAGACCTTCTGCCATCAATTTGAAAATTTCCAGATCTCGCTCGCTGAGCAGGGATTGCGGTGACTCATCACCACGCACCGACAGATTCGCCAGCCGTTCAGCAATCTGCGGCAAGAAATACAATTCGCCCTGGTGCGCGCGTTGTACAGCGCTGGCCAGATCCGCTGGGTCACAGTCCTTGGTGACAAAGGCCCTGGCACCCAGGCGATAGGCTTCCTTGATCAGCGCATCCTGATCGAACTGGCTGAGAAAGATGATTTTTGCATCAGGGA
Organism: Undibacterium sp. Ji49W; assembly: GCF_049340205.1. NCBI lineage: Bacteria > Pseudomonadati > Pseudomonadota > Betaproteobacteria > Burkholderiales > Oxalobacteraceae > Undibacterium > Undibacterium sp. Ji49W. The sequence goes on from NZ_JBMPOW010000002.1 coordinate 16,011, forward strand.
ATGTCACCAGGATGTCACGCGCAGCATCCAGCCCTGTCAACTCAGCACCAAAGCGTATGTCCAGTACCACCACGTCTGGCAGCAGGGCTGCATATTGATCAAAGGCTTCTTGCGGGGTTCTGGCCTGTCCCAGCACCTTGATTCCCAAGTTACTGAGCGACATGGCAAAACCTGTCATCACAATAGGGTGATCGTCAGCCAGTAATACCTTGATAGGGTTTTGCGTTTGCATATTCACACTATTTTCCTGTACGGCAGGGCAGATTACCCTTTACACGCAATGATAATGCTTTTTGCTAGCAATATCACCTTTCAAGATGCTGTAGCAGGATTCGCTGTCAATTTTTAAGCGACTTATTGCCGTGGCTGCGCTTTGGACGTGCTTAAACAAGCCCAAGTGTTCGGATTTAATTATTAATTCGATACATCAATTCCATTTTCCCACGCTAGAAAAACAACATTCCTCTCTATAAAAGCAGAATAAATTCTTTTAAATTTATATTTAAATGCTTTTAAATAGCAATTTATATTGCTATATTAAAGCATATGGATTGCACGCAAGCTTTCTTTCCCTCCCCGACAAAGGAAAAAGCTGTCACGTGTTGGTCCAGATTTACACCAGCATGGTTTGCAATAGCCGCTTGCAATACCGCCTTATGACTGGCCCGAGCCCAAACCAGGAGAAAAATATGGAATTCACAGAAAACCTGCATCAATCCCGGCATCATTCCCGGTATCAATACATTAGGCGTCTGTCACGTCTGGGTGCCGTCGCGGCATTGCATGTAGTCTTGCTGGCAGTTGTGCTCAACGACATGAAAATCAAGATTGCGCTGCCGCACGCTGATCCGCTGATCGTGGATTTTGAAAAACCCAAACAGGAAAAACCTGTCACGCATGATCCTGTCATTGAACCCAGCAAGCCACCACCGCTGAAATCTGTTGTCATTGATCCGCCTGTTGTTGATGGCCCTGTGATTCATACGCCGCCGCCAAAAACGACAGATAACGATGGACCGGCAGTTACTCTTGGAAAAGAAGGTACAGGTAACGGCAACGGAACCACAGGCGTAAGCGATTTACCTGCGCAGGCGAAAGCGCCGGTCCATGTAGCGGCGGTAGTTGACATGAGCCGCTGCGAAAAACCTGTCTATCCCGCCAGCTCCATACGCAATAATGAAGAAGGAACCGTGACGCTCGCCATGCTGATCGGTACCAATGGTCGTGTGATGGATACCAGAACCGAAGGCAGCAGCGGCTTTCGCAATCTGGACCGGGCTGCCAGCCAGGCATTGTCCTTGTGCCGCTTCACACCCGGTACTATCGATGGGGTAGCACAACAAAGCTGGACCAAGGTGCAATACGTATGGAAAATCGATTAGACAGCGATCCACCGTGGCTGACATAGCTTTGACACGCTTTGGTCATACAAGCGCTTTACAATCTGGGGCTTGATTGCCCCTTTTTTGGAAGAGCCATGTCTGACGATCTTACTTCACGCAACAAACCGCAGCGCCGCCAGTTCCTGCGCCACATGACTGCCGGTGCCGGCGCGCTGCTGGGTGGCACTGCCTTGCCTGGCATGGGGCAGGCGCAGGGATGGGAGCAAGGACAAGCACCTGCATTGATCACGGCAGACAAGGCCAGACCACAAATGCCATGTGGTGCCATGAGCGGTGACATCACCGGCAACAAGGCCATCATCTGGAGTCGCACGGACAGGCCAGCCCGCATGCTGGTTGAATATGCGAATAACGAAGCGTTCAAGAATGCACATCGGATTACAGGCCCGGTGGCACTGCCAGGTACAGACTACACGGCCCGGGTAGATCTCAGTGGCTTGCGCACTGGCCAGCCGACTTTTTATCGCGTGCGTTTTCAGGATGCGCAAAATCCTTCTGCCATCAGTGAAGCCGTCAACGGCAGCCTGCTGCTGCCGGGCGGCACCCAACGTGATATCTGCTTTGCATTTTCTGGCGATGAAGCTGGCCAAGGCTGGGGCATCAATGAGGCATTCGGTGGTTATCGCATCTATGAAAGCATGCGCCGTTTCAAACCAGATTTTTTCATTCACTCTGGCGACCAGATTTATGCCGATGGTGCCATACAGGCACAAGTCACTCTCGACGACGGCAGTATCTGGAACAACCTGGTGACGCCAGCCAAGTCCAAAGTGGCCGAAACCCTGGAAGATTATCGCGGCAATTTTGCCTACAACTTTATGGATGCCAACAAACGCCGCTTTGCTGCCGAAGTGCCTTTCCTGGTGCAGTGGGATGATCATGAAGTACGCAACAACTGGTATCCGGGCCAGCAGATAGGTGAAGCAGAAAAACGCTACCAGCAGCGCGACCTGAACACGCTGGCAGACCATGCACGCCGGGCGATGTTTGAATACAATCCCTATCGCATCAATCAGCATGACCCGGACCGCATTTACCGCATGTTCAGCTACGGCCCCATGCTGGAAGTCTTCATGCTGGATGAGCGTAGCTATCGCGGCAAGAATTCGCCCAATCTGCAAACCGAATTGAATGAGGATGCGGCCTTCCTTGGCAAGCCACAACTGCAATGGCTGAAACAGGCATTGTTGCGTTCACGTTCAACCTGGAAAGTCATCGCCAGCGATATGCCGATTTCCATCGTCGTACCTGACCTGAACCCGGATGTACCCAAAGGCACATATGAAGCATGGGCCAATGGCGACAATGGCAAACCGCTGGGACGTGAACTGGAAATTGCCGAGATACTCAAATTCATCAAGCAACACAATATCAAGAATGTGGTCTGGGTCACTGCCGACGTTCATTACGCAGCAGCGACTTATTACACGCCGGAAAAAGCCAGGTTCACCGACTTTAAACCTTTTTGGGAATTTGTCGGTGGCCCACTGAATGCCGGCACCTTTGGCCCGAATGAAGTCGATCAGACCTTTGGCCCCGACGTGAAATACGTCAGCGTGCCACAGGGCATGAAACAAAACCGCTCACCGGCAGAATTGCTACAATTCTTTGGCATAGCCAAAATAGATGCAAAGACCAGGGCAATGACCGTATCCATTCATGATATCGACGGCAAGAGCTTGTATAAAGTTGATATACATCCAGAAGCCTGACCGTTTCGCGCCTGAGAACAATACTGTATTTCAGAATGCAAAAAGCCTGGTGAACACACCAGGCTTTTTGTTGTTGCTGCTACTGCGCTGCTACTGAGTCGCTACTGCTCTGCTAACGGCAGCTTACTTGTAAACAGTCACCGGTTCAGTGTTTTGTACAGGCACGACAGGCTGAGCGTTCTGCCCACGTCCATACTGACCACGGTTGGCACCACGCGGGGCGCCGAACTGCACTAACAATTCATCATAGGCTGCGTCAGCCAGGCTGCGGGAAGTCTCTTGCATGACCTTGCCACGGCTGAACACAACGCGGTCACCAGCGCGGCTGATGATTTTGGTATCAACACCGGAACCGCTGGCGCTGAAAGCAGCCTTGACTTCATAGGTCTTGGTATTGATCAGGCTGAAATCAGCAACCAGATCCAGTGACAGGCTGGCTGTCATGGAATTACCGTATTGCAGCTGATTGCTTTCCTGGCGGAACTGGATATTACTGACAGTGCCAAACAAGACATAATCAGCACCCGGATACATGCCTTGCTTGATACGGCCTATGATGTCGTAAATTTTTTCCATAGGCTTGCCAACATAAGGACGCGCCTGCACCAGGGACACACCACCGCCCTTGATCAATGCACCTTTCAGGTCAGCGGTATATGTCTTCAATTCACCACGGTCGATATAGGTATAAAAACCTTCCGCTTCGTAGTAATTGCTTTCGCTCTTGGCATTGACATTACCACGCTGGGAATAGCTGTGATCGGTTTCACGTTCGCTATAGCTGCCCTTGACACTGCTCTTGCTGGAAGCAGACACAACGCGGAAGTATTCACTGACTTTTTCTTCATACGTCAGGTCAGTCACCGCAATTTTTGGGATAGTAACTCTTTGTTCAGCTGCACTGGCAGACAATGCTGCTACAGAGCAGAACAAGCCTGCCATCAATTTTTTCAAATTCAACATCGTATTGCCTCTTTAAGAGAATAGCGCTTCAGAATGACGCACGAAATTAACGCTTGGAAGTCTTACGAATTTCTTTTTCGTCTTGCCATTCGATGGAACCATCTTCCACGTCATACAACTTCAAGGTCATTTTGTAGAACACGTCTTTGGTGTTTGCACTTTGTTTGACGATGGAAACAATCTCACCTTCGAGGGAATACTTGGCGGCTGTCATGTTACCGATCTTTGCCTTACCCTGAGCTTTATACAAACCGCTTTGGTTTTGACGCTGCAACTCATCAACACCTTGCTGCATTTCATCAGCACTACGGGTGAATTTCACCTTGCGGCTTTTCACCAATGCAGTCTGAATACTGTTCATGATGGATTTGGTATCGATGTATTCACTGGTCTTGTTGCGTACACCTGCCAGTGTCATGGTCGGGCGATTTGCCAGTACCGGATCTTCCAGCAGGGAACCGACCATCTTTTCTGCAATCATCTGCAAGTCGGTGGAACCGAATTCATTGGTGACGGTTTCTACTGCCTTGTTATCGCCATAGCTGGTCTGACGTGCCAGGCTAACGGTAGGTTGAGACAGTTTTGTCTGGCAGGCGCTGAGTGAGGCACATACCAGAACCAGCATGACGCAGGATTTGGACAGTGAGGAAATGGTTTTCATAGGTACTCCGTAAATAAATTTTATCTGGTTCAACTCTGCAAAATCTGCATCCACTTAGCGTGGCTCTGCACTCATCTCAATCTTGAAGTCGGTCGCTTGCGGACCATAGGCTGTACCTTTGATGAACTGGCTTTGCTTGCCCAGTATCATCAAGGGTTTCCACACTTCACCATCACCGACCTGCATGCCTGCGGCATCTGTCCAGCGGAAGCGGTAATACACGCGGACATCCTTGACGATCTGATTGACCAGCTCTGCCTGCACTACAAGGACATCATTTTTGCGTTGTGAACGCAAGTCAGTCACCTGAACACCTTCCAGCGTGCCGCGCACGATCAGCTTGGCGGCAATGCCGGGGGAAACGGCGTTAGGAATATCATCAGCCATGACTGGTGCTGCAAAACAGGCTGCAACCAGAGCGGTGCATGCTGCAAATTGTTTGGAAAACTGTTTCATATACCCTCGGTTATCAATTGGATGTCAATTGGATTTGGCACTGCTGGTGGAATTGCTGGTGGTTGCTGTAGCCGCCTTGGCTGCCGGTTTCGCCTTTGCTGCAGTTTTGGACTTGCCTTTTGCAGTTTCAGCAGGTTTGGCTTCCGGTTCAGCCTGCAATTGTGCCACAGGTGTGACGCTGCCAAACTTTGCCTGGTCACCCAGATAGGTCTTGTCCTGATACATGCGAACTGGCACGACCATGTAACGACCATCCACCGTCAGTTTCATGCTGTCACCCGGACGATTGGAAAAATTCACTTCATATTCACCAGGTGCAATAAAGGCACGCGCAACAAAAACGCGTTCCGGCAGACTGCGCCACATGCGGTCATCCGCCGGGCTTTCGGTCGCAGCAACAGCAACGTTGGCGGCCAGACCGGCAAGCGCGCCGAATTTTTTATTGACCTGATCCTGCACCAGAGCCTTGGTTACGGTACGCACCGCAGCACGCATTTGTATGCCTGGCAATTCGTCTTTCAAGGCTTTGCGGGCCATGACGTTGAAGTCAGTGACCAGCGCCGTCGGCAACACCTGCCCGGCGATACGCACGCTGTCAATCACAGGGGCGTTGGCATCGGGATAAATCACCGGGAAAGCAAAGGAAACCGTCACCAGCCCCCTGCCGGTCGGTACCGGGAAAGCAATCTTCTTGGATTGGCGCGCTGGCGAATTACCGGCTTCGATAATGAACAGAACATCCGTCACGCCTTTCTTGCGGCGGAAGCTGGTGCGTTGATCGAGGCCCTTGAGACCATCTTCCAGCACCGGCAAATCAGGACGCAATTCTATCGCCTTGCGATAGCCAGGCGCGGCCAGGCCAGGTTCATTGAGGGCTTCATACACAAAACCAGCCATGTAATGACTGAGTGCATTCTGGTAGCCATTTTTGAGTTTCAGAACTTCAGGATCATTCAGGGTTTCTACCGGATAGCCATTGAGTTCCTTGCCAGACGTAGTGACACCTTTGTCTTTGGCTTCTTTTTCGGCTTCTGCGGTTTCCTTGGCGCGGAATTCAGCAATCACGGCTTCGCGTTCATGGGTACGTTTGATATCGACACGTGCTGTATCCAGATCACCCAGGTTCAGGCGGTTCATGGCCATGCGTGTGGTCAGCATGACTTTTTCATAGTCCTGGCCTTCATAATCACGGCTGGCATCACCCATGATGGTGGCACCAATCTGGCCCATCAGTTTCTGCGGCGAGGACTTGGCTGTTTCTTCCCATTCCTTCACTTTGGTGTCGGCAACATCGAAAGCATCCAGGCTGTCCTTGTAGCGCTTGCCTATGCGCATCAGCTCGCCTTTTTCCAGGTTCAGCAACAGATCCGCTTTGTTATTGCCTTGTGTTTGTGCTTCCACTTGCTTGATCGCTTCATCGATCTGGCCGTTCTTGGCGACAGAAAGTGAAGCAGCCACTTTGCTGTCATGGGTTGGCGTGGTCACGCAACCGGCGAGCAACAGTGCCGCGACAATAGGGGTATAAGAGACAGTCAGTAGGCGCATAGTTATGATTATGTTTTTTTGGAGAAACGGAAAAGCACGACATGCAAAACGCCTCCTTCAAGACACGACAAATACTACGGCGCAAGCACAGCCAATAAGTATAGTAAGGCTTTGCCATATTGTCATTGAAAGAACTGCTACAAAAATACAGTTATGTAACGAGTTGTAATTAACTCGTTATAAAAACGTATTACTGCATTGAAGTTTGATGCACATCTGTTTCTGCCAGCCAATTATCGACCTGATGCATGAAATCGGGCAGACGATTCACGTCCTTGCCGCCCAGGCTATGTCCCACGCCGGGAAAGCGACTGATATGAATTTGCCTGCCAGCCAGCTTGAAGGCTTGCTGCAAATCATCGACCGCACCGGGCGGTATCACAGGATCGGCTTCGCCCACTGCCAGAAAGACAGGTATGCCTGCATGCAGCAAATTCTGTGTTTGTGGAATGGCTGCAATTTCAGACCAGTAACGCCAACTGCGCCCATGTATGCGTGTAGCATCCGGATCAGCCGGCACTATCAGCAAAGCGGTCTGCAAGGTTTGCCAGCCCTGTTGCATAGCTGGATAATGCGTAGCCAGTGCACGGTAAGCATCCAGTGCATTCTTGCCTGAATGCGACAGCAACACCAGATGCGTCGCCTGTATTTGTTGCGCCAGTACCGGTGCCAGTTCCGCACCTTCTGACACACCCAACACAATCACACGTTTTGGCGTAATGCCCTGTCGTTTCAGATTGGCCAGTTGCACCCGCATGAATTCGAGTTGATCTGCCTGCCAGCACGAGGGATGATCGGCACGCACAAACGCGTCACCACATGCCTGGCCATTTGAGCCAGGTAAAATATACCGCTTGTGCAGAATGAGTATGCGTGTACGGCCAGATTCGCCCTCCAGTCCAGAAAAATATTGCGGCAAAAATTCACCCATGCTGACGCAATCCGAACCGGAAATCACAAAGATCAGATTCGCCAGTGGCGCATCACCATCCTGTTGCCGCCAGGGCTTTTTTTCCAGTTGATAGTAAATCGCCTTGCCACCATCAGGGAACTGGAATTGACTCAGTTGTACCAGTGTCCGTCCGCGTTGCAGTTCGGCCATGCTGCATGCAGATAACAGACAACATAGCATGATGCTCATCAGCGCTGCTGCATACCAGCGCATTTGAACGCCGCCGCGCAAACGGTTGAGATTAAATATGGTCATGAATCGCGGCTTGGCTGACTATCTATCTTTGCAGTTTATTTTGAAAACGCCTTGCGTGACCCATCTTCAAAGACCTGATCATCCGACAATTGTTTACCATTTTCATCCCAGCTACGCTCGCGCTGTATGCGGCCACGCTCATCATAATGCGATTCACGCACCAACTTGCCGTTTTGCGCAAAACCCTGGTGGATGCCGACCGGGCGTTCAAGATAACGGCCTTCAGATACATAACGTTCCTGGCTGGACATCTGACCATTATCAAAATAATTGCGCACTTCCTTGATATCGTTCTTGCCTTCGATCAAGAATTTCTCACTGCGCCTGGGTTGACCATTCAGATAAAAGCTGGCGTCAGATACCAGACGATTCTGGCGGCGGCCGTCTTTTTCAGTCAGGGCGTACAGTTGTTCACGTACTTTTGCGCCACTTTCGTGATAGTCAACTTCGCGCTCGATAACGGCAGTTTTTTCTATCATGTTCCAGACTGTCTCCTTGCGTAAAATACCCGTGTCAGAATATTGCTTGCGGGTTTTCTGCTTGCTACCTGACTCCTCCACCGTCTCTGGTTTGCCATTGTCATGAAAATAGGTGGATTGCTGGCGAACACCCGCCAGCAAAACGTACTGGCTGCGCAAGCGGCCATTTTCGGCGTACAACTGTACCTGCGATGGCTTGCCATTAAAACCGCACAAGGCAGCGTCATTCGCATGCGGTGCCAGCAAGGGTTTATCGGCACATTCAATGTCGCTCAGTTGTTTGTCTGAGGTATATTTGACAGCTGCTTTTTCATTTGGATTTTCACCGATAAAGGCGATGCGTTTTACCGCGCCGTTTGGATGCCATTCACGCACCAGCCCCCGCACATTGCTATTCACATAGGTTTCGTCACGCAGCACTTGTCCATTAGGGGCAAATTCACGCGAACGGCCGTGCATGTTACTGCGTTCATTGACGTTAAATTCTTTCGTCAACACACCATCTTTGTAATAGCGCCGGACACCCATGAAGACACCGGCCTGCAATTCCTGCTCGCGCACCAGTTTGCCGCTATTCCTGTCCACACATTTCATGATGCCGGTCTTGCCTGCTGTCGTGCTGCCATTCGCAGGATTGACCGATTCCTTGTTCAGCTCGCAGTCTTCAATCGCGAATGCGGCAGTAACAGGCAGCAGCAACGCCGCAGCCACAAGCAATTGGACGCGAAATGCGCCTGAGGAAATGGAAAAATTTTTCATAAAACCTGAGGATAAGTAGCAAAATAAATATCAATATGCGCAACTTTATCATTACTAAATGAAGAATCCTGTAAAACTTGGTAAGCAAGAAGGACGTCAACAGGGCTATTACAAACCCTCAGTAATGTCTGGATAAAGCACGGTCAGCAGGTATCACCCATCAAATTCAAGCAATATTTTTTTGACAATTTACACCTTCTAACCTTAGTCTGCCCCCATGTCAAGACTGGCGCAAAGTCGCAAATTGCGTATCATCTGCGCCTTGATTGCTTTTTTATTGTCTGGATTCTGGATTTATGTTGCCTTCGATTGAACAAAGACTTGCCGTAGAGCTGGCTGCCAAGCCGGTTCAGGTTGCCGCTGCTGTTGCCTTGCTGGACGAAGGTGCGACCGTCCCGTTTATCGCCCGTTACCGTAAAGAAGTGACCGGTGGCCTGGATGACATCCAGTTGCGCCTGCTGGAAGAGCGCCTGCGCTACCTGCGCGAGCTGGAAGACCGCCGCACCGCCATCATCGCCTCGATAGAAGAACAGGGCAAGATGACACCGGTACTGCTGGATGCCATCACCCATGCCGAAGACAAGACTCGCCTGGAAGATTTGTACCTGCCGTATAAACCCAAGCGCCGCACAAAAGCGCAAATCGCCGTTGAAGCTGGCCTGTTGCCACTGGCCGACGCCTTGCTGGCTGACCCCATGCTGAATCCGGATACCGAAGCAGCAAGCTATCTGAAACCTGCCTTCACGACCGACAATGGCGACAACCCCGGCGTGCCGGATGCCAAAGCAGCACTCGATGGCGCACGCCAGATCCTGATGGAACGCTTTGCCGAAGACGCGACTCTGTTGCAAGCCCTGCGTGAATACCTGAATGACCACGGCATCGTGGAATCCAAGGTCGTTGCCGGCAAAGAAGAAGCCGGTGAAAAATTCGCTGATTATTTCGATTATTCAGAAACCCTGGGCACCATTCCTTCGCACCGTGCGCTGGCCCTGTTCCGTGGCCGCCGTGAAGAAATGCTGACAGTTAGCCTGCGTCTGGACAGCGAAGAAGAAAAACCAAAATGGGATGCGCCGCTGAACCCCTGCGAAAGCCGCATCGCTGCCCGCTTTGGCGTGAGCCAGAAAGACCGCCCTGCCGACAAATGGCTGGTGGATACCGTGCGCTGGGCCTGGCGCGTCAAGGTCTTCATGCATCTGGATACAGAATTGATGGGCAAGCTGCGCGAAACTGCAGAAGTTGAAGCCATCAATGTCTTTGCCCGCAACCTGAAAGCCCTGTTGCTGGCCGCGCCTGCCGGCCCGCGCGCCACCATGGGTCTGGATCCTGGTCTGCGTACCGGCGTCAAGGTGGCGATTGTGGATGCAACCGGCAAAGTGGTTGAGTATGCGACGATTTACCCGCATCAACCGCGTAATGACTGGGATGGTTCGCTGCATGTATTGGCGCAACTGGCGGCCAAACATAATGTCTCGCTGATCTCCATCGGCAATGGCACGGCCTCACGTGAAACCGACAAACTGGCAGGCGATCTGATCAAGCTCAAGCCTGAACTGAAGCTGACCAAGATCGTGGTCTCTGAAGCTGGGGCATCGGTCTACTCTGCTTCTGAATTTGCTTCCAAAGAATTGCCTGACCTGGATGTGTCCATACGCGGTGCGGTATCGATTGCCCGTCGCCTGCAAGATCCACTGGCTGAGCTGGTGAAGATTGATCCCAAGTCCATCGGTGTGGGTCAGTATCAGCATGATGTCAGCCAGTCACAACTGGCGCGTTCACTCGATGCCGTCGTTGAAGATTGCGTGAATGCGGTTGGTGTCGATGTGAATACTGCTTCTGCACCTTTGCTGGCACGTGTGTCCGGCCTGTCGTCCAGTGTGGCGCAAAGCATAGTCAATTTCCGCGATGCCAAAGGCATGTTCAATTCACGTTCTGACCTGCGTGCGGTACCGCGCCTGGGTGACAAGACTTTTGAGCAGGCTGCCGGTTTCCTGCGCATCATGAATGGTAGTAACCCGCTGGATGCGTCCGCAGTCCACCCTGAATCTTATCCACTGGTAGAAAAAATCCTGGCGGATATCAAGAAGGATGTGAAGGGCGTCATTGGCGACTCTGGCTTGCTGAAATCTTTAAATCCTGCCAAATACGCCGATGAAAAATTTGGTGTACCGACCATCACTGACATCATAGGCGAACTGGAAAAACCGGGCCGCGACCCACGTCCAGAATTCACTACCGCCACCTTCAAGGATGGCGTGGAAGAAATCAAGGACTTGCGCCCTGACATGATTTTGGAAGGCGTGGTCACCAACGTTGCCGCCTTTGGCGCTTTCGTTGATATTGGTGTGCATCAGGATGGCCTGGTACATATCTCTGCCTTGTCCAACACCTTCGTCAAAGACCCGCATACGGTCGTCAAGGCTGGCCAGGTGGTCAAGGTGAAAGTGCTGGAAGTCGATGTCAAACGCCAGCGTATCGCCCTGACCATGCGCCTGACAGACGCCGCACCTGTGGCAGGCAGCAAACCTGAACAGCGTGGCGACCGTAATGATGCCAAGCGCCTCAATCAACACCGTTCACAAGCCCAGGCACCGGCACCTGCCGGTAATGCGATGGCTGCGGCGTTTGCGAAGTTGCGTGGGTAAGTAGTAAAAATAAGCAATAAATAAGCAATAAGCTTGCTTACCAGACTGTCCCAAATTGTGACAGTCTGGTCAGTGTTGCGAAATAATGTGACACCTTGATTTGTCATTCCTCTCCCCTCAGTAAATCTATCACCAGCATTAGCGGTAAATTACTCTCTGTAACTTCTCCCTCTCTCATCTGCACCTGCTGTACTTTTCCGCCAAGAAAACATTCTTAGCATGGCACGCCGTTTGCGTTGTTATCCCTGTGTTGCATCAACTGCGCACCATCTGACAAACAACGGAGACCACCATCATGAACATGGCAGACATCAGCAAACTCGGTATCAGCAATCCTTTCGCCAAACGTTACGACAATTTTATCGGCGGCAAATTTGTGGCCCCGGTCAAGGGAGAATATTTCGAGAATATCAGCCCGGTCATCGGTCAGGCTTTTTGCGAAGTCGCACGTTCCACCGCAGAAGATGTGGAACTGGCACTCGATGCCGCCCACGCTGCAAAAAAAGCCTGGGGCAAAACCTCGCTGGCTGAACGCTCCAACATACTGAATAAAATTGCCGACCGTATGGAAGCCAATCTCAGTCTGCTGGCAACCGCTGAAACCATAGACAACGGCAAACCCATACGCGAAACGATGGCGGCGGATATCCCGCTGGCGATTGATCACTTCCGCTACTTCGCCGGCTGCATACGTGCACAAGAAGGGTCGGTCGCACAAATCGACGACCAGACTTATGCCTATCATTTCCACGAGCCACTGGGCGTGGTCGGCCAGATCATTCCCTGGAATTTCCCTATCCTGATGGCGGTATGGAAAATGGCACCGGCACTGGCTGCCGGCAACTGCATCGTCCTCAAACCGGCAGAACAAACCCCGGCATCCATCATGGTGCTGATTGATCTGATCAAGGATTTATTGCCGCCTGGCGTCTTGAATATCGTCAATGGCTTTGGCCTGGAAGCTGGCAAGCCATTGGCAAGCAGCAAACGCATCGCCAAGATTGCCTTTACCGGCGAAACTGGCACGGGCCGCCTGATCATGCAATATGCATCGCAGAATATCATCCCTGTAACCTTGGAACTGGGTGGCAAATCACCGAACATTTTCTTTGCCGACGTCATGGATCATGACGACGCCTTCTTCGACAAATGCCTGGAAGGCTTTGCCATGTTCGCGCTGAACCAGGGGGAAGTCTGCACCTGCCCTTCACGCGTGCTGATACAGGAATCCATCTATGATCAGTTCATGGCAAGAGCCATCAAACGCGTCGCCGCCATCAAGCAAGGCAATCCGCTCGACAGCACAACCATGATAGGTGCACAGGCTTCGCAGGAACAACTGGAAAAGATTTTGTCCTATCTGGACATAGGCAAACAGGAAGGAGCGAAACTCTTGCTGGGCGGCGAAAGAAATATGCTGGATGGCGATCTGGCCAAGGGTTATTACGTCAAACCAACCATCTTCGAGGGCCACAACAAGATGCGCATCTTCCAGGAAGAAATCTTTGGTCCTGTAGTATCGGTGACCACGTTCAAGGATGAAGAAGAAGCGCTGTCTATTGCCAACGACACTTTATACGGCTTGGGTTCTGGCCTTTGGACACGCGACGGTTCACGCGCATTCCGTGTTGGCCGCGCCATCGAAGCTGGCCGTGTCTGGACCAATTGCTACCACCTCTACCCTGCCCATGCAGCATTTGGTGGTTATAAACAATCCGGCATAGGTCGCGAAAATCACAAGATGATGCTGGATCACTATCAGCAGACTAAAAACCTGCTGGTGAGCTATAACCCGAATGCGATGGGGTTCTTTTAGTAATCATTAAATTCAAGACCTCTCAACACAAAGACACAGAGGAAGGCAGGAAACAGTCAGGATTTTTAGCTCCTTCCCCTTCAAGGGGATATTTGTGGGAATTCGCAAAGCATTGCTTTGCGCCACAAATATCTAAGCCGCATGCAAGCGGCGCAGTGGAATGGTTGGGATGGGGATGGGGTTCTTCAGAAAACAGAATAATGGTCTATCAACCGAAACCCATCCCCACCCTAACCCTCCCCTTGAAAGGGAGGGGACTTATTCCTAGTTTTGTTGCGAAATGAAATAACGAAAAAATCCTCGGGAAACAAAAAATGACCAATAAACCCGCCCGCGTCACCGCCACACCTGCTGCGCTGGAATTTATCAGTGCGCTGAGAACCAAATACGGTCCGCTATTATTTTTCCAATCTGGCGGTTGTTGTGACGGCAGTTCGCCGCTGTGTTACGCCCGGAATGAATATGGCATCGGTGATGCCGATGTGTATCTGGGCGATCTGGATGGCACGCCGTTTTATATGGGCAGCGATCAGTTTGAATACTGGCGACACACGCAGCTGATTATTGATGTGGTGGCTGGCATGGGCGGCATGTTTTCGCTCGACAATGGTACAGGCAAGCGCTTCCTGACGCGTTCGCGTCTGTTCACGGACGAAGAAAATGACTTGTTGGGTACTACCGTGCTGCACGGCCCGCAAGTGTAATCAATCGCCCTTCAACGTCGCCAGTTTGCGATAAATCGTATTGCGTGACACACCCAATGCCTTGGCAGCAGCCGAGACATTTCCCTGATGTAGTTGCAGAGCCTGCTGTATGGCATCCATTTCCAGTACTTCCAGACTGGATGCCGCTTGAGTGGCGGTTGCTGATGGAGAGGCTGGCGCGCTTATAACATCCATGTCTTCCAGGAAATCTTCGGGTAAATGTTCCAGGCGGATTTCCATATCGGCATCCGTCATGACGATGGCCGTGCGCAATAAATTTGTCAGTTGCCGGAAGTTGCCCGGCCAGCCATGTGCATGAAATAGCTGCATGACTTCCGGCGCGATTCTGTATTGCCTGCCTTCGCTTTCTGTCGCCAATACTTTTTCTATGACGACATCCAGGTCTGAACGCTCACGCAGGGGCGGCAGCCGTACAACCAGTCCATTCAACCGGTAATACAGGTCATCACGAAATTCGCCCTTACCTATCATCTCGCGCAGATTGCGATTGGTGGCACAGATCAGGGCCAGATTGACGGGGATAGATTTGCTGCTGCCCAACGGTGTCACCATGCGCTCCTGCAATACGCGCAGCAAGCGGGCTTGCAGGTTCAATGGCATGTCGCCGATTTCATCAAGGAACAGCGTGCCGCCATTCGCCTGCAAGATTTTGCCTATATTACCCTTCTTGCGTGCACCTGTGAATGCGCCGTCTTCATAACCAAACAATTCTGATTCAATCAGAGTTTCGGGTATCGAGGCGCAATTCACAGCGACGAAAGGGCCAGATTTACGGGGCGAATCATTATGTACCGCCTGAGCCAGTAATTCCTTGCCGGTGCCTGTTTCGCCTGTCACCAGGACGGAAATATCGCGCCCTATGACACGTTTGAGTTTATCAATGGCGCGGGCGACCTGTTCATCACCCGTGTCCAGATAATGCAGGCTGGAAAGTTTGGCTTTAACTTCAGGAATCTGCGGTTCACGCGCATTGTCCAACACATGCCTGGCTGCTGCTGACTGGCGCTTCAAACCCTGGCTCCTGGCATATACGCGCACACCGTTGTGCAGGCATAGCGTCAGCAAACCCGGTGCAGCCGTGCGGTAATGATCGTGCAACGCGGATACCGGCAAACCAAACAGGGAAGAAAAGGTATGTGTCTGCAAGGCAGATAAAGGCAAACCCAGTTGGAACAAGCCGCTACGGCTGGCTGATAAAAACCGACCATCACTGTCAAAGCAGGCGATGCCTTCCATCAGGGTGCCCAGAAATTCCGGGCGGCTATGAAAACTGAGTTTGATGGCGTCCTGGAAAGAAGACGCAAACAACTGGTTTTCTATCATCTGCGCCGACATGCGCACCAGAGCCATGGTGTGCTTGTGGAAATTATGCTGGTCACCCGTGACATCCAGCACCCCGATGACATTGCCCATGACATCAAAAATCGGTGCAGCAGAGCAGGTCAGGAAGCTGTTGGCTTCCAGGTAATGTTGGTCGGCGTGCACGATAGTAGGTGTTTTTTCTGCAATGGCGGTACCGATGGCATTCGTGCCTTTGCTTCTTTCTGACCACGCCACACCGGGGCTGAGTGCCACTTTATCGGCTTTTTCAAGGAAATCGGCATCCCCCAGGGTATGAATGATCAAACCATTCACATCCGTCAATATAACCATATTATGGGTATTGATGATTTGCTCATACAGGGTTTCCATGACCGGCACGGCATGGCGGTGCAAGACCCTGTTTTGCTCCAGCAAAGCTTTCAGGTCGGTTTTGCCCAAAGGGCCATAATCCGGCGCAGCACTGCGCGGTATACCATAGGCGGCGGAACGTTCATGGGCCTGTTCTATCATCATGCGATCAGATGTAGCAGAAATCAGGCCAGGGTCAGGAAATTGCCCTGGTGAAATTCTTGTGTCACGTATATGCATACGGGTCTCCAGCAACATGGCCGATTTTATTGGCTCTGAGGGCTTAATGTAACACTATTGGAATCTGATGTCGGGAACTTCAGGCAGATTATAGTCTGCCCTTTCCCTATTGCCTTGACCCAGGTCAGCTACACTGAATTGTGCTTTCCACTATAATGGGAAGTATTCGTAATTAAAGGAAAATAGCCATGAGCGACGTACAAAGCTGGATCAAAGAAACTGTCACAGGAAACCCTGTCGTTTTATTCATGAAAGGAACTGCCCAGTTCCCACAATGCGGCTTCTCTGGCCGTGCGGTGCAATTGCTGAAAGCCAGTGGCGTGGAAAACCTGGTCACCATCAATGTACTGGAAGACCCGGAAGTACGTCAGGGCGTCAAGGATTATTCCAACTGGCCTACCGTTCCCCAGCTGTATATCAAGGGTGAATTTGTTGGCGGTTCTGACATCATGAATGAAATGTTTGAAAGCGGCGAACTGCAAGCCTTGCTGAAAGATTAAGACCCGAATGACAGATCACGCCGCCCCCAAGCGCCTGATTGTTGCCATCACTGGTGCGACGGGTGCTGTGTATGGCGTGCGCCTGTTGCAGGCCTTACGCAATATTTCCAGCGTAGAAAGTCATTTGCTGATTTCAGAAGCAGGCGTACTGAATCTGCATCAGGAAATGGACATGAAACGCAAGGATGTCGAAGCCTTGGCTGATGTTGTCCACAATGTGCGCGATGTCGGTGCCAGTATTGCCAGCGGTTCGTTTTTATCCGATGGCATGGTGATTGCACCCTGTTCGATGAAAACCCTGGCTGCCGTGGCCCATGGTTTGTCCGACAATCTGATCACCCGCGCTGCCGATGTGGTCCTGAAAGAACGCCGCCGTCTGGTCCTGATGGTGCGTGAAACCCCTTTCAATCTGGCCCACCTGCGCAATATGACGGCAGTGACTGAAATGGGTGGCATCATCTTCCCCCCACTGCCCGGTTTTTACCACCGTCCGCAATCCATAGACGAGATGGTTGACCACACCATTGGCCGCGTACTCGACATGTTTGCCCTGCCACATACGCTGACGCCACGCTGGCAAGGCATCAAAGACAACACCTAGCCAGCCGCTCAAACACGACTGTCATGGCTGGGTCATATGCCCGTAGTACATTCGCGGAAAACTTTTTCCACGCAATATACTACGAGGCCATGTCCCATGAAACAAAGCAAGGAAAACCTGTTGCTGAGCAGCCTGACTTTAGCGGTGGTTGCAGCCGTATCATTGACTGCCTGTGGTGGTAGCAACAATACGACCGTCACGCCTACCCCTGTTCCTGTGAATGGGGTGTTTCTGGATGCGACAGTCGAGGGCCTGGATTATTCCATATCCGGCGGTAGTAAGCTCAGCACATCCAGTACCGGGGGTTTTACCTGTAACGCTGGCGATACAGTGGCATTTTCTGTAGGTGCTGTCGCCCTTGGTTCTGCCCCTTGTGCGGCCATGGTCACGCCACTGAACCTGGCCAACTCCAGCAACGTCAAGGATGACAGTGTGGTCAATCGCCTGCTGTTCCTGCAATTGCTGGATGAAGACAATGATGTTGCCACCGGCATCAAGATTCCTGCTACAGTAAAGACTGCACTCGCCAGCCAGACCCTGGATTTCAATGCCACTGCGGCCAATTTCAATACCGCAATGACTAATGTGCTGGCCAAGCTGCCTGCGAACTACCAGAAGCTCACCGTGGATGCAGATCGCCGCACTCTGGTACGTGAACATTTTGAAGACACCATGGCATCCAAACTGGGTACACCCGTTGTTGATACAGTCACGCAAACCAATGCCCTGGGCACGGTCAGCGCCAGTATCACACGCTATCAGATACAGGCAGCAGACAATTTCTTTGTACCGTATGAAGGCACGAATGCTGCAGTCAAGGCCGAGTTCCCCAAAGGCTTTTTGCCATCTTATGGTTCTGGCCTTACATTCAAGGGCAAGGCCGCTGATGGCTCACTGGAATTTTATGGCATCACCGACCGTGGCCCGAATGGTGATGGCCCCAAAGTGCCGAATTCTGTCGTGACTGCTGGAGCAACAGGCACCAGCGACGCCAAGTTTTTCCCCTCCCCCAGCTTTACGCCATCATTTGGCCTGATCAGCATAGGCAAGGATGGCGCCATCCTGAAATCCAGTACGCCGATCAAGTTCAGTAGCACCATCAATTCTTCTGGCCTGTCTATCGCTCCGGGCAAGCTGGGCTCTTCTGCCGAAGTGCCATTGAATGATGCGGCCAAATTTGACGCCAGCAGCAAAACCACGTTCAGCGACTATGGCCTGGATACCGAATCCATCGTTTACGATGCCGCACGTGGTGTGGTCTGGGTGTCGGACGAATACGGTCCTTTTATCTTGAAAATAGATATCGCCACTGGCATCATCCTGAAAAAATATCAGCCGGGCACAGGTGCAGCCGACCTGCCTGCTGTCTTGCTGAAACGCCGTGCCAATCGCGGCATGGAAGGCCTGTCACTGGAAGTCGCGACCGGCAAACTGAATGGCTTTATACAAAGCCCGCTGGATGATGGCAAGGCAAATTACATCGTCCCTGGTGCTACTGCGGCAACCAGTGAAAGCATCAAGGACTATGCCAAGTTCAACCGCTGGGTAGAGTTTGACCCGACCACAGAAAAAACCAAGCTGTATGCCTATCCTATCGACAGTACGCAATACACCGCAGGCAAGACCGGCAATGCCAAACTGGGTGACATGGTATCGCTGGGCAATGGCAAATTCATCGTCATCGAACAGGGTACAGGCCCGGACGGCAAAGCGTTCAACAAACTGATGCTGGTGCAAGTACCAGGCAATGCCACCGACATCGCCAATATGAGTAGCGACCTGGAAAAGAGCAGCATGACAGGTGCAGCAGTCAATGGTGTCAATTATGCTGATGTCGTCTTGCTCAAGAAAACCCAGTTGTTTGATCTGAACAATGCAGGTTGGTTGGCAGAAAAAGCCGAAGGTCTGGCCCTCGTCGATGAAAACACTCTGGCACTGACGAATGACGATGACTTTGGCATGAAGACCGTGATTGTCGATCCTAGCGGTGCCATCATCGCTGGTGCCGACGTGACTAAATGCACGGTCGATGCCAACGGTGCCATGACAACCACCGCAGGAGTGTTGGGCTGTACCGCAGGTAATACCATGCGCGTAGCCCGTGGTGCGGATACCGAACGCCCCAACCGTATCTGGCTGTTCAAGTTCAGCAAGAAGCTGGCGGATTTTAACGTGCCTTCCTGATAGCGCCGGTCACGCAAGTATGCGGACCTAAAAAAACGAAAAAAAAACGGTACAGATAACAAGTCTGTACCGTTTTTTATTGGGGTGAATGAGAAATCAAAGATTGTTTTTCAAAAATTCCCATTTGGCTTTTTGCAATGACCATATGGTCCAGTCACCACGTGGGCCGTGACCTGCACCTGGGTACAATTGCAGACTGTAGTCCTTGCCATTCTTGATCAGTTCATCAATGAACATGACGGTATTTTGGGGGTGTACATTGTCATCCATGGTGCCATGCATGATGAGAATTTTTCCGCTCAGATCCTTTGCTGCTTTCAAGACACTACCCTTGTCATAGCCTTCAGCATTTTCCTGAGGCAAACCCATATAACGCTCGGTATAGATACTGTCATACAGGCGGTAATCCGTCACTGGCGCACCGACAAAACCTATCTTCCAAGCTTTGCTATGTGTCATCGCATACGAAGTCATGTAGCCGCCATAGCTCCAGCCATTCAGGGCTATCCTGTCCATGTCGGCCCAGCCCTGCTGGCGCAGCCATTCCAGGCCATCAAGTTGATCCTGCAATTCCAGTTGTCCCAGTTTTTTATGTATCGGCCAGGCGCTGACGGCGCCCTTGTTGCTGGCACTGCGGTTATCCAGTATCCACACCACATAGCCCTGTTGCGCCAGGAAGTGATGCCAGAGATTGCTATTCCAGCGGTCCGTGACCTGTGGTGCCATAGGGCCGGAATACAGATGCTGGTAGACAGGGTATTTTTTCTTCGGATCAAAATCCGGTGGCAGGAACAGCAAGCTTTCCATCAAAAAGCCGTCACGTGATTTGATTTGCTGTTGTGTCACGGTCGCCAGTTTCAGGCCCTGCATTTTTTCCGGCATGCCGACATCGTCAACCAGTTTCAGGGACGTACCTTCTGCATTGAATACAGCCTGCCTTGGCGGCTGCTTCAAACTACTCCAACTGTCGATGAAGTGGGTATAAGCCGTATTCCAGCGCGCCAAATGCGTACCTGATTCTGCCGTCAGTCTCTGCAACTTGCCACCCTCCAGGCTGACTGCATACACATCGTTGCCAATCGGATTACGTTCATTCGCGGCAAATAATACCCGCCCCCGGCTTTCATCCACACCATACACACTACGGATATCCCACTCACCCTGGGTGATGGCTCCTTTCAGCTTGTACTGTTTGTCATACCGATACAGGTGCCGATGCCCGGTTCGATCTGATTCCCAGACAAAGCTGCCATCTTTCAAGAACTGGGGAAGTGGCAAACGATCCGTCCATGCCGGGCCGCTTTCGCGCAGCAATTGCGTGCTGCGGTACTGTGCATCGTATAAACGCAAATCCAGCCAGGTCTGCACCCGGTCTTGCCAGGATGCCAGCAACTTGCCATCCGGCGTCCAGCCCACCTGCACGATCAGGGTTTCCTTGCCAGGATAAGGGTTCTCAGTCCAGCTGGTGTTGCCAGCCATATCAACGACACCCAGTCTGACTTCGGGATTGGGATCACCTGCCTTGGGATAACGGGTACGTTCAGTCCTGACCGGTTGTACATGATCACCGCTGAGGGTATACACCGGTACCTTGCTTTCATCAAAGCTCAGGTAGGCCAGTTTTTTTGAATCGGGTGCCCACCAGAAAGCGCGCAGACGGCCACGGCCATACACCTCTTCCATGTAGACCCAATCAAGGCGACCATTGAATACCGTTTCACTACCGCCTGTGGTCATACGTTTTTCGGTTGCGCTGGCGACATCGGTCACATACAGATCATTGCCTTTCAAATACGCGACTGATTGCAGATCGGGAGAAAGCAGGGCTTCATCTTCGGCCACGTCAGGCGTATGCGTCAATTCCCTGACCTTGCCCTGTTGCAGATCAAGCAGCCATACATCATTCTTGTAGGTGAACAGATAAGACTTCAGTTCCGGCTTAATCAGCGGTGTCAGCTTATCCACCTGCGCCTTGGCTTCGCGTTCCGGAATGCCCGCCGCCGTCATCATGGCCAGGATATTGCCATCTGCTGGCAGCGCCTGCTTTTCCCAAGTGGCAGGGTTAACTACCCACTGCTGGACGACGCCGTTGGTACTCTGGGTTTCTATCAGACGGTTTTGTGCATCCCATGCCAGACGAGTGAGGGTTTTGGTATCAAATTTTTCTTTTTTTGTCGGGTGATATAGCATTTCCAGACTCAACATTCCCTCCTGTGCATGGACGGCCGTAACCACCAGCAGCGGGAACAGGAACAACAACTGCGATACCTTGCGAAGTTTCATAAGACTCCTACTCTTTCCATTTCATTAATACTGACCAGACTTTTTGCCAGACATTCATGATCAAACCCTTGCATCAAGGAATTATGACCGCTATGCAGCGGTAGCAGTTCAAGTATTGGAGAGTGGAATGAGAAAAAAGCAGGGAATGCCGGAAAGGCGGGGGATACAGAAAGCTGACTATTCCGGCTTAAATATGACAGACCCGGCGCCCCGGGTATGTCTGTCCTGGAAAATCTGCCTGTCAGAAACCATCATCAAGCTGGAAAACATCACATTATAAAAATCTGGCGTACACGTCCGGCCATTCCCTCCATGTGAAGGGGCCGTACCAGGTCAATCAGTAAGTCAAGGTAACGGTAACAGTATCGCTATACGTACCAGCGGCGACACTCTGTCCACCAGGTACCCGGCCATACACGGAAATGGATTGGGCGGAACCAGTACCTGTACCAATCGCCGTATCGGAACCCACGGTATTGCCCCAGACGGTGCTGCGACCTGCATCCTTGTAGAGGGAATACGTCAGCGTGCCACTGACAGAACCTGTCATCTTGCGGGCTGCCATGGTTGCGCCCGAGCCACCACCGGCATCCAGCCCAACGTTATAAGATGTGCCATTAGTGCAAGTGATGCTGACGGCTGCGCTATTGTCGATCTGGCTGCTTGCATAGGTACCAAAAGCCAGGGAAGCACCAGTCACGGAACAAGCCGACAAGACGGTAGCAGACACTGACAGGCTGCCAGTAGAAGTCGCTGCAAAGCTGCTGGCTGAAACGCACAGGCAGATGGCAGAAAACAATTTGGTGATCAGGCGGTTACGGTTTGCGTTGGACATGATGTTTTCCTCAAGCTGAATTATCGGGTTTTGGTTTTACCAGAAGTCGGATTTTTCATATTTCTGAATAAAACGCTGTGATAGAACTTTATGCTCAGCATGCTTTCAGTGGTATCAGGGTAAACCTGAGTTTCTCTGTATATGACTCAGGGTTTTCCTGATCTTACTCAATCAGTATGTCAGGGTAACGGTAACGGTATCGCTATACACACCGGCATCGGCATTCTGTCCGCCAGGTACCCGGCCATAGACAGACATGGATTGGGCAGCACCAGTACCTGTACCAATAGCCGTATCGGAACCCACGGTATTACCCCAGACGGTGCTGCGACCGGCATCCTTGTACAGAGAATAACTCAGGGTGCCGCTGACAGAGCCTGTCATCTTGCGGACAGCGGTAGTTGCACCCGAGCCACCACCGGCGTCCAGCCCAACGTTATAAGATGTGCCATTGGTGCAAGTGACGCTGACGGAAGCGCTGTTATCGATCTGGGCATTTGTGTAACTGCCAAAAGCCAGGGAAGCCCCCGTCACCGAACAGGCAGCCAGGACGGTGGATGACACTGACAGGCTACCAGTGGAGGTCGCTGCAAAGCTGCTGGCTGACATGCACAGAAAGACGGCGGGCAATAATTGGTGTATCAGGCGATGGCGGTTGACGCGGGACATGATGGTTTCCTCAGGCTGGGTTCGGGTTCTGGTTCTGGTTCTTCTGTAAGCCAGGTTTTTCACTGTTTTGAGTACCTGCACTGCAATAGAACTTTATGCCCGACAAGCTTTATGTGGTATCAGGGTAAGCCTGAGTTTTGCCGTATATGACTCAGGGTTTTCCTGATATCGACAAAAATCGGTAAAATTATTTACCGCGTGTTGAAAACCTGTTTCATCCATACATCAGTCAATACATTCTTCAATACGTCAGCAAAATCGTGACCGTATCGAGATAGGCTCCGGCCTTGACGTTCTGTTTGGCAGCGATACGCCCATACACGGAATAATTGCGTATCACCGGTACCACTACATTGAGCAGGTAACCGTCATTCACTACAGTGGAGCTGGCAGTGCCATCCCCCCAGACGGTGGTGCGCCCGGAATCACTATATAGCTGGTACGTCATTTGTGAGCTGCCATTAGTCATGATCCTAGACCCTATGGTGCCTGTCAGACCGGCATTCAGCTTGACGCTATAGCTAACCAGTATCGACACCAGGGCATTACAGGTCACCGTCACCGTGCCGCTGATGTCAGAGGGCGTATTCGATAGCGGATCATAGGTACTGAACGTCACTGGCAGCGTGGAAACCGTACACGTCAGGGCTTGTGCCTCGTAACTGAAGGCCAGCATCAGGATCAAAAATAGTTGACGAAAATAGCGCATGGTCATTTACAGGTAAGTGGTCCTATCACGGGTATCGTGTCTTTTTGTGGAAGACTGCCCGCGCTCATACGACATCTGGCCCCGGTTGCAGTAATGATTTCGAGGTTGTTATCGATCTGCACTTCAGGAAAATACGTTTCACCGTCATACCCGACCAGTGCCTGCATGCCGCCGCGCTTCATGCGGACCTGGCTGCCGACAGGCAGGAATTTGCCATCCTGGTCACGCAATATGATGCGCGCACCCAGGCTTCGGGCAAGTTTGAAATGCGCAATGACACCGTTACGGTGCTGTGGTCTGACTGTTTGCTCAGACACGCCAACCTGTACA
Organism: Undibacterium sp. Ji49W; assembly: GCF_049340205.1. Taxonomy (NCBI): domain Bacteria; kingdom Pseudomonadati; phylum Pseudomonadota; class Betaproteobacteria; order Burkholderiales; family Oxalobacteraceae; genus Undibacterium; species Undibacterium sp. Ji49W. Next base: position 40,404 of record NZ_JBMPOW010000002.1, read on the forward strand.
TCCAGTGGCAATTCCGTGAGGTCAAGGGAAATCCTGTTGAGTTCATACGAGCGCAAGTCGGGTATCAGCAATTTGCCACGCCGATCAGTACGGCCCACCTTGCGGTTTTCAGCAAATACCGGGACATCGCTGATACCGTTGGTATCCACGATGGCAAAACTGTCATCCACCCAGTTGGATAAAAAGAAAGAGCGGTCAGCCCATACCAGGGCACCCCGCACATTGACACGTTGGCTCAATACGTCGGCATTTTGTGCAAAGGCAAAACTGGCGCGCGCAGCATCACCCCGATACGAAAACTCAGCCAGCCTCTGCGTATAGTCACCTTCATTTGTCTGCAACTGCCAGCCGATGTCACCGGCTACAATAGCCGGCCGGGATGCCTGTAGCGCCAGGTTGCGCAAGCCACCACCAGAGGTATAGGTAGCGCTGGCACTGTCCCTGCCACCGAGGGCCATCAACAGGCCCACAGTCAGGCTGTAACTTTGGTCTGTACTGTTGTGAAATCCTGTCAGAAAAAAATTCGCGCGATTGAAAATAGATTTGAAATAAGAAAAGGAAAATATGTCGGCATCCACCTGCCTGATATCGGGCATATTTTCCGTACCCGGCAAAGTCATTTTTGCCGAGGTATACCCCAGATTTAAAGAACCATATTGTTGCGAGTACAAGCCAACACCAGCATTCAGCAAAGTGCGCGGTACAGGGGAACCATAGACAGCTCCGATGTCGCGATAATCACGATCTGCCTGCAACTTTGAAATGGAAAAACTGGCCTCTGCCGCACGCCGCTCAAACCCCAGCATATATTGCTGGCCACGGCGATCCCCCATGCTGCTGCCGCTGATTGCAGCGCTCAGCACGCCCCAATCGTACAAGGTGGTTGCCAGCCCCATTCCAGCCAGGCGCAGGCCGTTGGCAGCTTCGGCATGTCCTTCCAGAGTCAGGGTTGGTGACCATCCGTAGCGCAACGATGTGGATGCCACCATGCCGCCATAATCGCTGCTCTGCAAGCCATAATTCCTGCGTAACGCGCCAGCCTCCAGCGAATACGAAAACAGGCCATCCCGCAGCAATTTTTCACTGGCATAAAACGGTATGTTCCTGAAGGTCTGACGACCCAATGCGTCGGTCACCGCAATGGACATGGTACCGGCACCTGTGGCGACCGGTGCACGTCGGATCTCAAAAGGGCCCGGCGGTACCGCTTCCGACAACTGACGTATTCCGTTCAGGAACAGATCCACATTGGAAGCCACTACCGCTTCACCACGCAGGTCTGGCGTAGGAAAAGTGACCAGGTCTGGCCGCAGACTGAAATCAGTAGAAAGCTGCAAGCCTCCCATCCGTACCGGTCTCGACCACATCAGTCCATTGCTGATAAAGTCACCGGCACGATAACGCTGCATGGACGTGAGACTGGAATAAGTGTACGTGCTGTCAAGCCGCAAGGGACTGAACTTGCCGCCCTGTGCATAGGCCAGCCCAGTATTACTGAATACATGGGGGCCGTAAAATACCCTGGCCTCTGCCAGGCCACTGACAGCCCGGACGCCCGAGGTCTGCGACGCCAGGACGTCATAATTAAGCAAGGCACCCAGGCTCTTGCCGGCCAGTGCTTCGTCGTCGGCGGAAGTTACGGTCAATTGTGTGGTAGTCAGCAAATTCGCGCGCACATTGATATTGATTTTCTGCGCTGCCATATCAAGTTGAAAATCATCAGAAAAGCTGGACAGGTCGACTTGTTCGCCCTTTTGGCCTGTAAGACGTAAGCCGGCAGCCTGTAACTCATCAACGCTTGCATATAACTTGCCGGCGCGTCTGGTAAACGGCAGTACTGATTGCGTCTGACGCCCGTTCACACTCACCTCCAGTAATAATATTTCGTCCACCGGAGCAGCCTGAAGCAAAGTCGTCATACAAAAAAACATGGCACAAATGACCAGTAATTTCATGGCATGACGATGGTATCCACTTCGATGGCACCGGTATCTGCCGTTGCATATATCTTCACCGGCAATCCGGCTTTGAGCTCTGTAGCCGATTCAAATTCATAGCGACGTTTTGCACCTGGCAGGGCATACGGGTTGGCAGCGGCTTTCGGTACCAGACGTCTACCGTCCGGCAGGCCCACGCTGATGTTAAGTAACCTGGTCCTCTGGCCGCCCTGATTTTCTACAGTGATGGTTTGCTTGCTGCCGGCTTCGACACGCCAGTTGATGCGTGCTGCCTGCGGCTTGTCCGGTACAAGAAATACCGGCATGGAAATACGGAACTTGAAATTGACTGCGACCTGACTTTCGTCTGGAATTTCATCAATCAACAGGCGATAAGCCAGCTCGACATTGCTGGACTGGGCCTTGCGTGACACCACCCGTATGACCTGGGATGCGCCAGGCGCGATGCTGAACATGGGCGGGCTGATCAGCAGGGTCTCGGTGCTGTTGAGCTGATCATCATTGTCCAGTTGGGTCCATTCAAAACCACGGACTTGCAGGGAAACAGCGTGATCGTCCTTATTGACGATACGTATAACACCAGCCGTACGATTCATGCCCAATTCAAGTACGACAGGAGCGATCTCGAAATTGGAAGCACGGGCAGAGAAAGAACCTGCCATCAAACTGAAACCAAGAATTAAAACACATGCATAAGGAAACATGACGTCTCCTCCATAGCGAGGTTTTACATCAATAGGTCAGGGTGATGCTTACCGCTTCATTGTAATTACCAGGTGTAACTACCTGACCAGCCGGGATGCGACCATATACAGGCAGATTTTGCAGATTGCCATTACCGGTACCGGCGACGGCATTGCTGTCCACAGCATTTCCCCAGAGCTTGCTATGCGACGCATCCTGAAACAAGGCATAGCTCAGTGTGGCATTTGACGGACCGGACATTTGTCGTGCATTGGCATTGGCACCACCACCGCCAAGACTCACCACGTAAGCCGTGCCTTGCGAACAATTCACACCTATATTGCTGGTTTGTTCAACAGGCGTAGTTTCATAATTGCCAAAGGAAATTGCCGAACCCTGTACTGTGCAAGATGGGACAACCACTGCAGATACTGCCAGGCTGGCAGTACGATTCTCTGCCAGCGCTGGTGTTAGTATAACAAGTAAACTGGAGAACATTGCAAAATTAATTATTGATTTTGGCAATGTTTTTATTTTATTGAAAAAAATACACATTATTTTATATGAGGGACATCAATCTTCACCGGCATGGTCGATTACCTGAGGCAACCAAACCTCTGAGCGCAGGTTTTAGCCTGCATTCATCCGGCATTCATCTGTTTTGACAAAAAATTACACTTAATTCTATAATAATTGCTAATATCTAATTTGCAATTATATTTGTTGTTATGACTAGCTTTTCTGGCGGTAAAACAATCAGGCAGGACTAAGCACAAACAACAAGTCTGAAGCTGTAAGGATATAGCGATATTCCCTTATCAGCATGCAAAATCGCTTTTTTATACAATATTTTGCCTTCTACTTGCTAACTGTATAAGGACCAGTTGATGAATATACCGCTGCGCGTACTTTTGGTTGAAGATGTCAGCGAAGATGCGGAGCTGATCGTCCGCGAACTCAAGCGCGGCGGCTTCGCGCCTGACTGGTTAAGAGTGGACAATGCCAAGGCGATGCAAAGCGCACTGGAAGAATCGAAGTGGGATATCGTCATTTCTGACTATTCCATGCCTTCTTTTAGCGGCTTGAATGCGCTAGAAGTTCTGAAGCGCCTGAAGGTACAGATTCCCTTCATCATTACTTCAGGCACCATCGGTGAGCAAACTGCGGTCGAAGCCATGCGTGCCGGTGCCGATGATTTCTTTCTCAAGCAGAATATTGCCCGCCTGCCACTGGCAATCGAAAGAGAGTTGCGCGATACCGTCCTCAGGCGGAAAAAACTGGCCAGCGAAACCTCGCTGCGGGAAACTCAGGCACGTTTCCATGCCTTTATGAATAATGCCCCCATGCCTGCCTGGATCAAGGACAGGGACTTGCATTATGTCTACGTAAATACAGCCCAGGCCAGCTTCTTTGGCATGTCGCCAGCAGAAATGATAGGGCGCGATGACTTTGATCTTATGTCGATTGGCGCCGCACAAAACTCACGTCATCATGATGAACAAGTCCTGGCCACCAAGGAAAGCCTCAGCACCCAGGAAACCATCGCAGATGAAGGCCTGACCGCTCGGATATTGAATATCACCCGCTTCCCGCTCAATGTGGGTGAGTGCACGCTCATGGTCGCCGGCCTGGCAATTGATGTGACGACACAGGTGCATATTGACAAAAACCTGAAAGCAGCCAATCAGCGCCTGCAGATATTATCCAGCAGCGTTATAGAGGTGCAGGAAAGAGAACGCCAGCATCTGGCACGTGGTCTGCATGATGACGTGGGGCAGTCACTGACCGCGCTCAAAATCATGCTACAGGCAGCACAGAAAAATGATGCAGAAAACCGCAATGCCAAGCTACAGGAAGGCATAGAACTGGTATCCAGCATTTTGTCACAGGTACGTACACTGTCACTGGAATTGAGGCCACCACAGCTTGACAACCTGGGCCTGGTATCGGCCCTGCGCTGGTATGTGGAAAGCAAGACCTCAGAAGATGGCTTGCATGGCTGGTTTGAATATGAAGGTGAAATCACCAAGCTGCATCCGGATATAGAAAATACCTGTTTTCGCATCGTCCAGGAAGCCATCACCAACATCCTGCGGCATGCCCGGGCCAGCAATATCTGGGTCAGGCTGGACAAGAATGAAAGCAATCTGATCTTGCGTATACGCGATGACGGCAAGGGCTTTGACGTGGACAAGGCGCGCGAGCATGCAGTACGTGGCAATAGTTTCGGACTACTGAATATGGAAGAACGTGCCCTGCTGGTGGGTGGCACGATGGATATCACATCTTCTCTGGGTAGTGGTGTAAGCATCGATGTCGTGCTTCCGTTTACCCCCGGCATCAGGGAGCTCACATGATCAATATACGTGTTTTGCTGGCAGATGATCACGCGCTTGTGCGCAGCGGCATACATTCACTGCTGAAATCCATGCCTGGCATACAGGTGGTGGCCGAAGCTGCCGATGGGGCCGAAGCCCTGTTGCTGGCAGGCACCCACAAGCCTGATCTGGCAATTCTGGATATCGCCATGAAAGGCATGAATGGCGTCGAAGCCGTACGCCGTTTCCGTGCCCAGCAACCAGATATCAAATTACTGATGCTATCCATGTACAGCAGTGAAGAGTATGTGATGCAGGCACTGAATGCCGGTGCCAACGGTTATTTGCTGAAAGATTCCGCCGCGTATGAGCTGGAAAAAGCCATACGTCAGGTCATGCAGGGCCAGCGTTATCTGGACTCCATACTGTCACCCCAGGCACTGGATGAATATATGCGCCGGGTACTCGACAAGGGCACCAATGTTGAAGTGCTGACGCCAAGGCAAAGACAGATATTGCAATTGATCGCTGAAGGAGACAACACCAAGGAAATTGCCTACCGGCTCAATCTCAGCGGCAAGACGGTCGAAACCCACCGGGCACAGTTGATGGAACGGTTGGATATTCATGATGTACCCGGCCTGGTTCGCTATGCCATACGCAAGGGCCTGACTACAGCAGAAAAATAATGGCACCCGTTACGGTGCCGCGCAGTACTCTGCGCTTATGAACAGGGTAAGCCTCTTATTTGGGCACCTTGTTCATCACTGTCCAGTACAGACCAACCTGAGCAACTACGCTCATGAAAGCATCGAAATCAACCGGCTTGATCAGGTAGCTATTCACACCCAGCTTGTAACAGTCGGTCACGTCGCGTCCTTCTGCTGACGAAGTCAGCATCACTACCGGAATAGTCTTGCTGCGGTCATCAGCCTTGAAACGCTTGAGCACTTCGACACCATCCATTTTAGGCATTTTGATATCCAGCAAGATCAGCTTGGGATCGCCCTTGTTGCGGTTCGCGTATTCTCCAGTACAAAAGATGAAATTCAATGCTGCCACACCATCCTTGACCCAGACCAGCTTGTTGCCCAGGTTATTCTTTTTCAGCGCGCGTATCGTCAACTCCGCATCTTCTTCACTGTCTTCGACCAGCAAAATTTCTACGACTTCCAGTTCATCCATTGTGCTCTCCTATTGGCAAGGTGAAAAAGAAAGTGGCACCTTCCTCGACTATTGATTCCGCCCAGACGCGCCCGCCATGCCTGCTGACGATACGATAAACGATAGCCAGACCAACCCCAGTACCGCTGAATTCATCAACATGGTGCAAGCGCTGAAACACACCAAACAATTTGTCATAGTATTCCATATTAAAACCGGCACCGTTATCCTTGATCATATACTTCAGCACACCATTTTCTTCGCAGCCGCTGATTTCGATACGTACCTGATTTTTTTTACTGCTGTACTTGATGGCATTCGACACCAGATTCACCCAGACTTGCTTCATCAGACTGCGGTCAGCAAAAGCTGATGGCAATGCCAGCACCTGTATCTCTGGCGGGTTCGGGATGTGCTGGATCGCTTCGTGTATGACTTCGTGCACCAGTGCCGTCATATCAATCTGAAATTTGACGACATCCTGACGACCCAGCCTGGAAAAAGCCAGCAAATCATCAATCAGATTCCCCATGCGCTGACTATTACTTCGTATGACTGCCAGGTAGCGTGTTGCGCTTTTATCCAGACTGTCAGCATAATCCTCTTCCAGCATGCGACCGAAACCATCGATGGCGCGCAAGGGTGCACGTAAATCATGCGAAATGGAATAGGTAAAGCTTTCCAGATCGGCGGTACGCTCGGTAATCCGTGCTTCCAGTGTCTGATTCAATTCCTGTAGTTCATCGTTCAGTACTGCCTGCTCACGGGTTCTTGCTTCCACCTTGTTCTCCAGCTCTGCATTTGATTCTTGCAAAGCCTGCTCCAGTGCCGTACGTTGATCATTCTGATTTTTAAGTAGCCAGAAAGTAAAAAGTAAAATGGCAAAGCCAAGCAGGTTACCCATCACAATAATTGAAATCGTACTGGACGTACTTTGTATGGAATCCTGCTTTCTTTGTACCAGCAAAAGACTTTCCGCATCGGCAAACTGGGTCATCGCCATGATCAGCGGTTTAAATTCCACATCCAGCCTGGCAGCATTCGCATTCTGGGATTCTTCAGGCAAAATCTTCCGCGCCGCTTCCAGGTGCCGCTGCAATATCATGCGCAACTGCGCCAGCCTGTTTTGCTGTACGGGGCTATCTTTACTCAGACGCTGCAACTCAAGTATTTTGTCGTCAATGGCCGCCGTGACAGAATTGAATTCATGCTGATCGCTGGCACGCCTGGCCTGCTGCAAGGTATCTGTCACTTCATTGGCAAACAATCTGACCTGATAAGTATGGTCAACCCAATTGGTACGTGCATCCAATGCGCGCAAACTGCCATAAGACACAAACATGGTAGTCAGCAATACCGTGATTGCCACTCCAAGGAATAGATAGATATTCGATTCTTTTTTTGTCGCATTGGCAGACCCGGATTGCTCCAGCAACAGCGCACAAGCAAACAGACTCATGCCCAGGCCGGTTGAAAAAGCCATGCGCGGAAAACCGTACCAGGTATAGGCAAGGTCCAGCAGCAAGGCGTAGCCCACCATACCCAGCACACTGATCGTCAGCATGATGGCCGCGAGCATGCGCGGTTTAAGATAAAAGGCCAACTGTTTGTGCTGTAGACCGATACCCCCGACAATGAATGCCAGTGCAGTATTGGGTGCCATACGGCCTGGATAAGGATTGGCATCATCAAACCAGCGATGCAGCCATGGCATGTCCAGTCCGGTGCCAATGGAGAGCAGATTTTCCAGCAACATCGTACTGCCAATCAGGATGATAAGGACACCCGCCAGATTACGCACCATCGTGCCCGGTAGCACGCGAAACATCGGCAAAGCCAATGCCATGCCCGCACAAAAAAAACAGAATGCCGTCGAAAATACCATCACCGTACTGCTGGGGAAAATTAAGACCCATAGTGGCTTATGGGTCACCCAGCCCAGCATTGTCTCTGCACCGAGCGCCATCAAGCCTAGCCCGATCAATCCCGGTTGAGTGACAAGCCGCTTCATAGTCTGACGCTCCTTGCGGTCAAAGTTTGATGCATATCCAAACACATATCACTTCTGGATCAGGCCCAGGCACGTTGTTACGGATGTGCATAAAATTTTAGTAGATTTCAACCATGGCAATTTCAACAATTGACAAAATGAGAATATCAGAAAAAATCGATTTTGCCAGTAATTATTGCAATCGATTATCTATTTAAACAAGTCTCATCGAATTTCTGCGAACAATTGCATACATTAAGGATGCTAAGCACGCTACCAGATCATGGCAAATACCAGCCTGACTGTCGCACTTCATATTGAAAAACTGCTGGGGGAGATTTACAACAAGAAAGAAAACAAAGAAAAAACCCACCGTTATTGCTAACGATGGGTTTTTAATTTGGTGCCGACTGCCGGAATCGAACTGGCCACCTGATGATTACAAGTCAACTGCTCTACCAAATGAGCTAAGTCGGCGAAACTTTTTTCGTTTTTGCTACGTTACCGTTGCATTCCCGAAGACAAAGATTATAGGCTACTTTATTATTTTTAGCGAGGGCTTTTCTGATTTTTTTTCAGGTTTTTTTACTTCTTCCTGCGAGGCTACAGTTTCGGCCGTTTCCGCCGGTGCTGGCTTGCTGTTCACTGCGGCCAGGCCGAGTACAGGCTTGACGGGTTCATCTGCTGCTGCATCCGTTTCCGGGTTCTCATTTGCTTCACTGAGATCGACTTCGAACGCCATACCCTGACCGTTTTCACTGGCGTACACCGCCATGACGTTTTCAACCGGCACATGGATATCGCGCGATACGCCGCCGAATCTGGCTTTGAAGGCGACGGCGTCGTTATCCATCTTCAGGCCACTGGTGGCACCAAAGCTGATGTTCAGGACAATCTCGCCATTGCGTACAAATTCCATGGGAACACGAGCGGCATGATTCACTTTGACTGCCATATACGGGGTGTAGCCATTGTCGGTACACCATTCATAAATGGCACGCATAAAATAAGGCTTGGTGGATATTTCTTGCATGGCTATACCATCAGACGGAAAGTGTATTTCAAGAATAGGCGCGGAGCCTAAAAACAACAAGGCTGACGTAGTGCATCAGCCTTGTTATCCCTATCTGCTACGGACTGCGCTTAACGGCGCATGACCTTTTCAGAAGGTGTCAGTGCTTCAATATAGGCAGGACGAGAGAAGATTCGTTCTGCATATTTCATCAGCGGTGCTGCTGTCTTCGACAATTCTATGCCGTAGTGATCGAGGCGCCACAACAATGGGGCAACGGCCACGTCCAGCATGGAGAATTCATCACCCAGCATGTATTTGTTCTTGACGAACAAAGGAGCAAGCTGCGTCAGACGATCGCGGATTTCTGCGCGAGCCTTGTCCTGTACCTTGGCCGACGCGGTGTTCTTGTCGTTTTCCAGAGTATGGACGTGAATGAACAATTCTTTTTCGAAATTGAACAACATCAGGCGGGCACGTGCACGTTGCAGCGGGTCTGCCGGCATCAGTTGCGGATGCGGGAAACGTTCATCGATGTATTCGTTGATGATATTGGATTCATACAATATCAATTCACGCTCAACCAAAATCGGTACCTGACCATAAGGATTCATGGTCGAGATATCTTCCGGTTTATTAAACAGATCAACATCGCGGATTTCAAAATCCATGCCTTTTTCAAACAGAACCAGGCGGCAACGTTGGGAAAATGGGCACGTTGTGCCCGAGTAGAGAACCATCATTTTATAGTTCCTTAGAAACGATCAGGGCGAGGAGCCAGTTTTGCGCACCTCACCCCTGGGATTACACGTCCATTTACGACGGAGAAAAACGGACGATCTCAAAAATCCCCGGTCCACACTGCAAGCAGCGTCAACCGGGAACATTACATTTATTTAACTTCTTTCCAGTACGACGCATTCAGACGCCATGCCAGTGTTGCCAGTGTTGCCATGAACAGCAATACCCAAACACCCAGGCGTTTACGTGTGCTTTGTGCAGGCTCACCCATCCATTGCAGGTAAGCGACCAGGTCACCCACTGCATTGTCATACTCGAGAGAAGTCATGGTACCTGGTTTGACTGTTTCAAAACCGTCGAATTTATGTACGGTTTTGGATTCGTCATGCGCGTCTTTTTCTTCTACCATTTTGACTTTACGCGTGCCTTGCAGTTCCCACAGTACATGTGGCATGCCGACGTTAGGGAACACCATGTTGTTCCAGCCAGTTGGACGGGATTCATCTTTGTAGTAGGTACGCAGATAAGTGTAAATCCAGTCTGCACCAGAACCAGCTTCAGATGCCTTGGCACGGGCAATCACGGACAGGTCTGGTGGCACTGCGCCAAACCAGGCCTTGGCATCTTTTGCTGCCAGCGTGGTTTTCATCAGGTCACCAACTTTTTCACCCGTGAACAACAGGTTTTGCCTGATCTGGTCATCTGTCAAACCGATATCTTTCAAGCGGTTGTAACGCATTGCAGACGCAGAGTGGCAATTCAGGCAGTAGTTGACGAACAGTTTTGCGCCGTTTTGCAAAGCAGCCATATCCGTAGAACGGTCAGGTGCGCGATCCAGTGGGAAAGTACCGCTATTTGCCAGTGCCAGTGCAGGAGCAAAAGCCAACACAGCGATCAGTTTTTTAAGTAATTTCATGCTTATTCTTCCTCGCTTTTTCTCAGTGCGCTGCAAATGTAACGCGCTTTGGCACAGGCTTAAATGTACCCATTGCACTCCACCATGGCATCAGCATGAAGAAGCCGAAATAAATGATCGCGCAAACTTGAGAAATACGCTCACGAATTGGTGAAGGCGGCTCGACACCGAGGTAACCCAGGGTAACGAAGGCAATACCGAAGACGATGTACACATATTTGTGCCAGTCTGGACGATAACGTATTGATTTAACTGGAGAAACATCCAGCCAAGGCAGGAAAGCCAGGATCACGACGGAACCGCCGAACAATACCACACCCCAGAATTTCGCATCGAGAGCGCCTGGCATCATGCCAGCAATAGCGACCAGTGCAATGCCTGCAACTGCGATCTTCAGCAATTGTGGCAATTTGGTAGTCAGCCAGATCAGTGCCACATAAGCAGCAGCACCCGCTTGCACGACGAACAGGAACTCGGAAGTGGTTGCACGCAGAATCGAATAGAAAGGCGTGAAATACCAGGTAGGAGCAATGTGCGGAGGCGTTTTCAGGGAATCTGCCGGGATAAAGTTATTGTATTCCAGGAAGTAACCACCCATTTCCGGTGCAAAGAACACGACTGCACTGAAAATTGTCAGGAACACAGTCACGCCAAAGATATCGTGGAAAGTGTAGTAAGGATGAGAAGGTACGCCATCAACAGGGTGACCATCCGGACCCAGGTTTTCCTTGATTTCGATACCGTCAGGGTTGTTCGAACCCACTTCATGCAAGGCGATCAGATGCGCAACCACCAGACCCAGCAAGACCAGAGGAATGGCGATGACGTGGAAAGAGAAGAAGCGATTCAATGTCGCATCAGATACCACATAGTCACCACGGATCCACAGGGACAGATCAGGGCCGATGAAAGGAATGGCACCAAACAGGTTAACAATAACCTGAGCGCCCCAGTAAGACATCTGACCCCATGGCAGCAGGTAACCGAAGAAAGCTTCGGCCATCAGGCACAGGAAGATGGCAAAACCGAACAACCAGATCAGTTCACGTGGCTTGCGATAAGAACCGTACAGGAAAGCACGGGTCATGTGCAGATAGACCACAATGAAAAATGCCGAGGCGCCGGTCGAGTGCATGTAACGCACCAGCCAGCCCCAGGGCACATCACGCATGATGTATTCAACCGATGCAAACGCCAGCGTTGCGTCTGGCTTGTAATGCATGACCAGGAAGATACCGGTAACGATCTGGATAACCAGCACCAGCATCGCCAGGGAACCAAAGATGTACCAGAAGTTGAAGTTCTTTGGCGCGTAGTACTTGCCCCATTGATCATTCCACAGCTTGGTCAGCGGGAAACGGGAATCAACCCAGTTCAAGGCCTTGTCAACGACAGGAGCGTCCGCCGGGAGTTTTTTCTCAACAAATGCCATGATTAAGCCTCGCCTTTCTCATCTTTACCGATGATGATTTTGGTGTCTGATAAAAACATGTGACGAGGCACATCCAGATTTTGCGGAGCTGGTTTGTTTTTATATACACGCCCAGCCAGATCGAAAGTCGAACCGTGGCATGGGCAGAGGAAGCCGCCTTTCCAGTCATCCGGCAAGGATGGCTGCGCGCCTTCCTGGAATTTTGAACTTGGAGAGCAACCCAGGTGAGAGCAGATACCGACGGCAACCAGAATGTCACTGTGTTCTTTACGTGAACGACTTTGCTTTTCGCAATAATCTGGCATTTCCATGGTGTAGGGTTTTTCTGACTTTGGATCAGCGACCTTGTCTTCTGTCTTGGCCAGACTCGCCATCATTTCTGGTGTACGCTTCAGTATCCATACTGGCTTACCGCGCCATTCCGTAGTCGTCATCTCACCCGGTTTCAAGGCCGAAATGTCGACTTCCACCGGAGCACCTGCTGCCTTGGCACGCTCGGATGGCTGGAAAGTGCTTACCAGCGCCCCTGCCGTTGCCAAGCCTGCCACACCACCCGCCGCGCAAGTGGCGACGAGCAAACCGCGACGGCCGGAATCGACCTGCTTTTCGATACTCATACCAACCCCATTCTGTCAATAATCAAAACTTGATGAAGCAAAACCCAGCTTCTAGCAACCTTAAATTATAAATGAGCCGGGTATGGTTTTAAAGAAAAAGATATCCGAATCATCAACTTGAAGGCTTTTTTCAACATTTAAGCCCTCATTTGCGCGCTTCAGCTAGTCTTAAGCCTGTTTAAAGTCCAGAATCCTGATAAGGATTTGGTATTTGCACAGAGATGGAAAACAAAATTGACAAAATTCTCCATCCTTTTCATATGATTTGGGCATTAAAATCTTGTCACTTATATTTTGGGCATGGCATTTGTAGCCGCCCTGGCCGCCAAACAGGAGATTTTCATGAGTATGTTGCAAGAATTTAAAACCTTTGTCAGCCGTGGCAACGTCGTTGATCTGGCCGTTGGTGTCATCATCGGTGCCGCTTTTGGCAAAATCGTTGATTCGCTGGTGGGTGACATCGTCATGCCTGTCATCGGCCGTATCGTCGGTGGTCTGGATTTTTCCAACTACTACATTCCGCTAAATGGTCAGGGTACGCATCTGGTACTGGCCGAAGCGAAAAAAGCCGGTGGTGTTATCGCTTATGGTAATTTCGTCACGGTCAGCGTTGGTTTCGTTATCCTGGCGTTCGTGATTTTCCAGATGGTCAAACTGGTCAACGCCATGAAAAAGGCAGAGCCGACACCAGCACCGGCACCAGAGGTGACGGCAGAAGATATTCTGTTGTTGCGTGAAATACGCGATGCATTGAAGAAGTGAACATGCCATTCCCCCCCCTTGCCTGCAAGGGGGTAGAACTTCAACGATACCTCACACCGGATTATCAATATCCACGAAGCTATGCTCAATGCCGAGCTTCGCTGCAATGAAATTCCCCAGGTTTTGAACGCCAAAACGCTCGGTCGCGTGGTGACCACAAGCCAGGTAAGCCACGCCTGATTCACGCGCCAGATGTACGGTGGGCTCGGAAATCTCCCCACTCAGGTAGACACTGGCACCTGCTGCAATCGCCTGATCCAGCATGTTCTGCGCGGCACCAGTGCACCAGGCTATGCGTCCCAATGGTGTTGCCGGGTCACCGATCAGCAAGGGCTTGCGCCCCAGTTTATGCTCAACATGCAGCGCCAGATCGGCCATTGTATTGAGTTGAACATTGTCTGCCTGCCCTAGCCAGCCAAGGTCATTTTCACCAAAACGCCCATCCGGCAGCAAACCCAGACAGCGGGCCAGGCCAATGTTATTACCCAGTTCCGCATGTCCGTCCAGTGGCAGGTGGTAGGCAAATAATGAGATATCATGCTTCAATAGCAATTTCAGCCGGCGGTGTTTTTGTCCGATCACGCGCATGTCTTCGCCGCGCCAGAAATACCCGTGATGCACGAGTATGGCATCAGCCTGAAGTTCCACCGCTTTCTCCAGCAAGGCAAGATTGGCGGTCACGCCGCTGACGATATGTTTTATTGTATCCCGCCCTTCCACCTGCAAGCCATTTGGGCAATAATCACGAAAGTAACTGACTTGTAATTCTTTTGCCAAAAAATGGCCCAGTTCATCCCGATTCACTGATTTCATACTCATTCTCACTATGCGTCGTCTTTGGTTATTGTTTGCCCAAACTGTCACTGTCGGTCTGGCGATATGGTTTATTGTAACCACCTTGAAACCCGCCTGGGTAAAAGGTGGTTATCGTGCGGGGCAGGATCTGCCCATGAATGCAGGTGTCACCGTCAAGGAAGCACCACCGAATAGCGTGCCGGCACAAAGCTCGTATGGTGCGGCGGCCAAGCATGCCATGCCGTCGGTCGTGAATATTTACACCTCGAAAGAGGTCAGGCAGCGTCGCAATCCCTTGCTCAACGATCCATTCCTCAAGCGTTTTTTTGGCGATCAGCAAAACCCGCAGGCAGAACGTCTGTCCAGCCTGGGTTCTGGCGTGATCGTCAGTACCCAGGGCTATATTCTGACCAATAACCATGTGGTCGAATCTGCCGACGATATCGAAGTCGCATTGGCCGATGGTCGCAAGGCCAATGCCAAAGTGGTCGGCACCGATCCGGAAACCGATCTGGCGGTCATTAAAATCGATTTGACCGATTTACCTGCCATCACCTTTGGTCGCTCGGACCAGGCCAGCGTTGGTGACGTGGTGCTGGCCATAGGCAATCCCTTCGGCGTCGGCCAGACTGTCACCATGGGCATTATCTCGGCCCTGGGCCGTAATAACCTGACCGACAATGCCTTTGAAAACTTCATCCAGACCGATGCCGCCGTCAATCCCGGCAATTCTGGTGGTGCACTGGTGGATGTGAATGGCAATCTGCTTGGCGTCAATACCGCAATTTATTCGCAAAACGGCGGTTCGGTAGGCATAGGTTTTGCCATTCCGGTATCCACCGTCAAGCTGGTGATGGAATCCATCATCACCAATGGCCACGTGGTGCGCGGCTGGATAGGTGTAGAACCGCAAGACATCACGCCCGAGCTGGCTGAGAGCTTTGGCCTGAAGCAAAAATCCGGTGCCATCATCGCTGGCGTCATCCGTGGCGGCCCAGCCGACAAGGCTGGCATGAAACCAGGTGACATCCTGATCGCAATCGAAGGTAAAGCCGTGGGCGACACCACCCAGATGCTGAATCTGGTAGCGCAGCTAAAACCTGGCAACAAGGCTAAAATTACCGTCTTGCGTGACACGAAGGAACCCACACTGGAAGTCCTGATAGGCAAACGCCCACCGGCACGCAGAGAAGAACAGAGAGAGTAAAACCCCATGCACCTGATTGATTTGCAAGCTTACCTGTCCGAACTGGGCGACAACAATAACCGCGCCTGGTTTGTCATGAACAAGCCGCGCTACGACATCCTGCGCGCAGAATTCTTGCAACTGGTAACGGAACTGATTGCCGACATCAGCAAGTTTGATCCGGCGATTGCCGGGCTGGAACCGAAAAAAGCGTTGTTCCGCATCAACCGCGATGTGCGCTTTGCCCATGACAAATCGCCCTACAAGACAACATTTTCCTCGTCAATTTTACCCAGCGGGCGCAAAAAACCCAGCGAAGGCGGCGGGCCAGCTTATTATTTTCAGATGGATGGTACAGGACGCCTGTTTTATGCCTGCGGTGAATACATGCCGCCATCAGACCGCCTGAAAGCGATACGTAACCAGATCGTGGCTGACCCGGATGGCTTTGCCAAAGTATTGAAGGACAAGAAGCTGAAACAGTATTTTGGTGTCTTGCAGGATGAAGGCAAGCTGCAACGCCCGCCGAAAGGCTTTGATGCTGATCTGCCTCACATAGAGCAGATCAAGCTGAAAAATTTCATGGTGTGGACAGAATGCCCACTCAAGGGCATGGATACGGATGACCTGAAAGCCACCCTGCTGAAAGCCTACCAGAGCGCAAAGCCGCTGGTAAGCTGGTTAAGATCAGTTCCCGCCGTTTGATTCTGTCGATTCGGGTGCCTGAGTTGCCTTCACGAACAGCGGAGCAATCAGCAAACCCAGTTCAAACAGGATAATCATCGGTATGGCCAGTGAAAACTGGCTGACGATGTCCGGCGGTGTCACGATGGCGGCGATGACAAAAGCACCAACGATGACATAGGGGCGTATGGCCTTGAGTTTTTCCAGCGGTACCAGACCCATGCGTACCAGCACCACCACCACCACCGGCACTTCAAATGTCACCCCAAACGCCAGGCACATGGAAATGATGAAATCCAGGTAGTTTTCTATATCTGGCGCCACACTGATCGAGGTCGGCGCAAATTCATTAATGAATTTGAAGACGCGGCCAAACACCAGGAAGTAACAGAACGCGACGCCGCTCAGGAACAGGACCGAAGAAGAAATCACCAGCGGTGCCACCAGGCGCTTTTCATGGGTGTACAGGCCAGGAGCGATGAAAGCCCATGCCTGGTACAGTATCCACGGCAACGCCAGCATAAATGCCATCAGCAAGGTGACTTTCATTGGCACCAGGAATGGCGATATGACGCCTGTCGCTATCATTTTGGAACCCGCCGGCAGGGATGCCAGCATGGGTTTTGCAAGAAAGTCATAAATCGCCGATGGGCCAGGCCAGGCCATCAATGCTGCACAGGCTATACCCAGGCCATACATGGCCTTCACCAGCCGGTCACGCAACTCGACCAGGTGCGAGATGAAGCTTTCTTCAGGACTATGTTCCGTTTGCTCGCTCATGCGAATACCGCCAGATTATAAATACGCAAAAACATAAGCGACAATTAAAAGAAGCTGCTGCCAGAACGGGCTGTTACCCGATGGCGTGCCATTCTGGCCGAGCCTGAGATGATCTTCTGTCTTTGACCATGACGATTTTTGTACCAGGCAGGCACGGCAGAAGACCGTGCCAGTTTCTTGCGGCGGAAGTTTTTTGCCTTGACAGCCAGTTGTTCTGGCGTAGCAGTATGCAGGAGTGCAGACTCGGTTTCCTGTCCGATGTTGCGCAGTTCATTTTCGGTTTCTGACCAGGTCTGATGTATCGACTGCTCGACATTCTGGGCAGCCTCCTGCACATCCTTTTGCATCTTGCGCAACTCTTCCAGCTCGATTTCGCGGCTGACTTCGGATTTCACTTCATTGATATAGCGCTGCGCCCGTCCCAGCAGGGTACCGGCCATCCTTGCCACTTTTGGCAATTTTTCAGGGCCTATCACGATCAAGGCAACCACACCAATCAGGGCGAGTTTGCTGATACCCAGATCTATCATTGGTCAGACCTGGGCAGGAAATACGGATGAATCGTCAAAAAAAACATCACAGCTTGGATTTTTCTTTTGCTTCTACGTCTATGGTGCTTTTATCGGCAACCTGCTGGGAAGCAGCAGTTTTTTCCTCTTCGCCTTTGACGCCATCCTTGAAACCCTTGACGGCCTTGCCCAAGTCTGAACCGACATTACCCAGTTTTTTGGTACCAAACACCAGTACGATCACCACCAGAACAATCAGCCAATGCCAAATACTCAATGAACCCATTACTTACTCCTTGTGAGAGACTTGCTCCCGAAAAATATGATGATCAGAACGTTCAGTCCTGATAAGAATCCGATAACCGTAACGCGTATTTTATCGCACGGTCAAGCCAGTCTCAGCGTTGCCCACGCCATGGTTTGGGGCCGCCGATCACATGCATATGCAGATGATACACCTCCTGCCCGCCATCCGGTCCGGTGTTGATCAGGGTTTTATAGCCCCCGGACAGGCTGCCATCGGCCAGTTGCACTGGGGCACAACCATGTTCCTGCGCCAATTTTGGCGCCAGAGCCAGCATTTTACCCAGTAAAACCGTATGTTCCGGCTGCACAGCCGACAAAGTATCGATATGGGTTTTAGGGATAATCAGCAGGTGCACCGGGGCAGCCGGATTGATATCCTTAAAAGCCAGCAATTCTTCATCTTCATACACCGTGGCGGAAGGAATCTGTTTGGCAGCTATTTTACAAAAAATACAGTTATCCACGTTTTATCCGTTCATTTCAACAAGATGCATGATTATTTTGATACCGTTTGATACCAGTTAATACCGCTGAATACCGCTTAATACCAATTAAAGCCGGTTGATATCAGTCAGGCATCCTTGCGTGCCGCTTTTTCTTCTATGCCAGAAATACCTTCGCGCCTGGCCAGTTCGTCCAGCACCTGTTGAGGGCTGAGATCATACTGCGCCAACATGACAAGCGAATGAAACCAAAGGTCAGCACACTCATATAAAAGCTTGGTGGCGTCACCCGAGACGCGTGCATCCTTGGCCGCCATCACGGTTTCTGTTGCTTCTTCGCCTATTTTTTTGAGTATGGCATCGTCACCTTTGGAAAACAGGCGGGCGACGTAGGATTTGTCCGGATCACCACCATTGACCAGCTTACGGCTTTCTATGATCTCTGCCAGACGCTGCAAAGTCTGCTCTTGTGTTACTGTCATTTCACGGCACTCATTGGTAAATACTTACTTGTAAATACTTTCGGGGTCTTTCAGCACAGGGTCAACCGCTTCCCAGTCGCCATCATTCAGGCTGCCTTCAAATTTCTGGAAGAAGCAGGAATGGCGTCCTGTATGGCAGGCGATGCTGTCCGTCTGTTCTATCTTCAACAAAACCACGTCTTCATCGCAATCGATGCGGATTTCCTTGACCTTCTGGATGTGGCCCGATTCTTCGCCTTTATGCCAGAGTTTTTTGCGCGAACGGCTCCAGTAAACGGCTTCACCCAGTTCCACCGTTTTTGCCAGGGCATCCCGGTTCATCCAGGCAAACATCAGTACGTCATTGCTGCTGGCTTCCTGGGCGATGACAGGCACCAGGCCGTTTTCATCCCATTTGACCTTGTTCAACCATTTTGCCGCGCTCATGACAACCTCATGGGAATATGTTGTGCCGCCATAAATTGCTTTGCTTCACCGACTGTATGTTGTCCGTAATGGAAAATGCTGGCTGCCAGTACGGCATCCGCACCGCCGACTTTGATACCGTCCGCCAGGTCTTGCAGACCACCCACACCACCAGAGGCAATGACGGGAATGGAGACCGCATCCGACACTGCACGGGTCAGGCCCAGATCAAAACCCGAACGGGTACCGTCCTTGTCCATGCTGGTCAGCAAAATTTCACCGGCCCCCAGCTTGGCCATGTGCTGTGCCCATTCAACCGCATCCAAACCCGTGGCATTGCGGCCGCCATGGGTAAATACTTCCCATTTGCCTGGTGCTACATTTTTGGCATCGATGGCAACGACGATGCATTGCGAGCCATATTTATGCGCTGCATCGGCCACCAGTTGCGGATTGGTCACCGCCGACGTATTGATGCCAACCTTGTCGGCACCGGCATTCAGCAGTCGACGCACATCGGCGACCGTACGCACGCCACCGCCGACCGTCAGCGGGATAAACACTTGCGAAGCCACGGCTTCGATAATCGGCAAGATCAGATCACGGCCATCAGATGACGCGGTGATATCAAGAAAAGTAATTTCATCTGCGCCCTGCCCGTCATAGCGACGGGCGATCTCTACCGGATCACCGGCATCGCGCAGTTCCTGGAAATTAATGCCCTTGACGACGCGACCGGCAGTCACATCCAGACAAGGGATAATACGTTTGGCTAAGCTCATTCAGTTTCTTCTTCATCATCGAATTCACCGCTAAGTTCATCGGCACGATCCTGTGCTGACGACAAATCCAGGGTGCCTTCGTAAATCGAACGGCCACAGATCACACCTTCCACACCTTCATCCTGCACGGCACACAGGGCTTCCACGTCTGCCAGGTTGTGCACGCCGCCAGAAGCAATCACAGGAATGCTGACGGCTTGCGCCAGCTTGACGGTTGCTTCAATGTTCACGCCACCCATCATGCCATCACGACCGATGTCGGTATAGACGATGGCTTCGACGCCATAATCTTCAAATTTTTTAGCGAGATCGATAACTTCATGGCCTGACAATTTGCTCCAGCCATCGGTAGCTACCTTGCCATCCTTGGCATCAATGCCGACGATGATCTGACCTGGAAACGCGCTGCAGGCATCTGCCAGAAAGCCAGGGTTCTTGACCGCTGCGGTACCGATGATAATGTAGGACAGGCCGTCGTCCAGATAACGTTCTATTGTGTCCAGATCGCGGATACCACCACCAAGTTGCACAGGGATTTCTTCGGTATCGGTTTCTTCGGCATAGTCACGCACAGCCTGAATGATGGCTTTGACCGCAGCCTCATTTTTTGGCTTGCCGGCAAAGGCACCGTTCAAGTCCACCAGATGCAGGCGACGTGCACCCTGGCGCAGCCAGTGACGTGCCATTTCAGCAGGATCTTCGGAGAACACGGTAGCCTGGTCCATATCACCTTGTTTAAGGCGTACGCAGTGACCGTCTTTCAGGTCGATAGCAGGGATGAGCAGCATGATATGAGAAAAGTGTGGGCGTCAGATTGACAATAAAATGGATAAGTAAAAAGAATAGGCAAAACGAATAAGCAAAACGGAAAGCAAAAAATCTGTTCAGGAAAAAATGCGCTCAGGGTTTCCAGTGTACAAAATTCTTATACAGTTGCAAGCCGGCTGCTGCACTCTTTTCAGGGTGAAACTGTGTCGCAAAAATATTGTCGCGGGCTACTGCGCAGGCAAATGGACTGCCATAATCGGTCACACCGACTGTATGCTGGCCATCAGCAGGGCGCGCATAGTAGCTATGCACAAAATAAAAATAAACATCGTCTGCGATATCTTGCCACAAAGCGTGAGACTGTGATTGCTGTACACGGTTCCAGCCCATTTGCGGTACTTTGAAGCGTGAGCCATCTTCCTGCAACTGACCTTCCAGCGCAAAGCGTACCACTCTGCCGGGCAACAGGCCCAGGCCCGGTGTTTCACCTTCTTCACTGATGTCAAACAGCATTTGCTCACCTACGCAAACACCAAACAGGGGTTTGTTACGGGCGGCTTCCAGCAAGGCATCTTGCAACCCCGATTCACGCAGGCAGCTCATGCAATCAGGCATGGCGCCCTGCCCCGGCAGGACGATACGGTCTGCACTCTGGATATCGGCGATTTCGCCCGAGATCAATACATTGGCATCTGGCGCAACGGCACGCAGGGCTTGCGCTACCGAGCGCAAATTGCCCATACCGTAATCTACAACAACAATTTTGTTCATAATGATTTGCCAGCAAGGCTGGCATCAGGATTTAAAGGCTGCCTTTGGTCGAAGGTATGGTCCCGGCGGCGCGTGCATCGAGCTCGGTTGCCATGCGCAAGGCGCGGCCAAAAGCCTTGAATACCGTTTCGCATTGATGATGGGAGTTGTCGCCACGCAAGTTATCGATATGCAGAGTCACCAGCGCATGGTTCACAAAACCCTGGAAGAACTCACGCGTCAGGTCCACATCAAAATTGCCTATCATGGCGCGGGTAAAGGGAATATGGTATTCCAGACCTGGGCGGCCAGAAAAATCGATGACGACGCGTGACAATGCCTCGTCAAGAGGTACATAGGCATGGCCATAACGGCGGATACCTTTTTTATCACCTATGGCCTTGGCAAATGCCTGGCCCAGCGTAATACCGACATCTTCCACGGTATGGTGAGCATCGATATGCAAATCACCGACGGCTTCAATGTCCAGATCGATCAGGCCATGACGGGCGATCTGATCCAGCATGTGGTCAAGAAAAGGCACACCGGTGTTCAGTTTTTGCTGGCCAGTACCGTCAAGATTGATGGCGACACGGATTTGCGTTTCATTGGTATTGCGGGTAACCGCCGCAATGCGTTCAATTGGCTTATTCATTTTGATGATAAAGATGCTGCCAGGGCAGCAAGAAAAAGAGCATTCTCTTCCCGGGTACTGACTGTAATGCGCAGACAGTGTCCCAGCAGATTATGCATTTTACCTACATTTTTGACTAAAATTTTTTGTTCGCGTAATTTCACAAAGACTTGTTCGGCATTCGCAACACGAATCAACACAAAATTGGCAGCCGATGGAAACACTTGCACGTCTGGCAAGCTTGCCATCGCTGCCATCAATTCCGTGCGCTGCTGACGCAATTCGGCTGCCTGGGCATCCAGTACTTCTACTCTTGACAACACAAATTCTGCCGCCGCCTGCGTCAGTACATTGATATTGTAGGGGGGACGCACTTTTTCAAATTCATGCATCAGGGCATTATTGCCCGCCATATAACCAAGGCGTATACCTGCCAGGCCGAGCTTGGACACGGTACGCATGACCACCAGATTATCAAACTCTGCCAGCCGGGACATGAAACTGGCCTGGGCAAAGGGTTGATACGCTTCGTCAACGATGACGATACCCGTATCCCCCACTGCCTGCAAAATGGCAAGCATGTCATCGGCATCATACAAACTGCCGGTAGGATTGTTCGGATAAGCCAGATAGATGATGGCCGGTTGATGCTCGGCAATCGCCGCCAGCATGGCCGTTTTGTTCAGCGTGAAATCGGGGTTCAGGTCTACGCCCACAAATTCCAGCCCGGCAAACAGGGCCGACATCGCATACATGACAAAACCGGGCACCGGCGCCAATACCTTGGCACCTGGTTTGGCGCAGGCGATGGATACCATGCTGATGAGTTCATCCGAGCCGTTGCCCAGCACAATGTCATGGCCGGCAGGCACACCGAGCTTGTCGGCGATCAGTTGCTTGAGGCTGGCATACGCTGGCTGCGGATAACGGTTCAATGCCACACCCGCCAGATGCTGCGCCAGTTCCTGCTGCATGTCGGGTGGCAGCAGGTAGGGGTTCTCCATCGCATCCAGCTTCACAAAACCGCTGGCATCCGGCACATGGTAGGCGGACAGGCTGGCGATTTCAGGACGTATCAGTTTGGTGATGCTCAATTATTGCTCCATGTTCAGGCTCAGTTCATTGAAAATCGCGCAGGCCGGGTCTGAGTGATTAATCACTCAATCAAACAGAGATTTCTTCCGTATCGATCAGGGCCAGGCGATTTTCTATCATTGCGCAATAGTCGGCATTCAATTCGAAACCGACAAAATCACGCCCGCAACGTTTGGCAGCTACGGCGGTGGTGCCGCTGCCCATGAAGGGATCGAGAACAACACCGCCGGGTGGGCAGGAAGCCTTGATCATGCGCTCGATGATTTCGAGCGGTTTTTGGGTAGGATGTTCTTCGCGTTCGGCATGCTCTCTGTGCAGGCGCGACACACTCCAGACATCTTTGGGATTGAATCCCATTTCCAGCCATTTCGCGCCTTCGAAAATTTTCCGGCTGCGCGCTTTCTTGGTGGCTGCATCATACGGGATGCGTATTGCATCCAGATCAAAATAATAATCTTTGGCTTTGACAAAAAAGCCTATGGTGTCATGCACTGATGAATACTTGCGCACGCTGCCCCCCATGGAGGGTACCCGTCTGTCCCAGATGATTTCATTCATCATGCTCATGCGCTGCTTGAGCATGACAAAGACTTCTGGTGAATATCGCCAGGTCAGGAAGATGTACAGGCTGCCATTTGCTTTCAGTTTGGGCAAGGCCAAATCCACCCATTGCGCCATCCATTCCAGGTAGGCCGCAGATTCCATCTTGTCGGAATCATTGCCATAATCCTTGCCCAGGCCATACGGCGGGTCAGCCAGCAATAAATCGATACTGGCATCGGGCAAGCGCGCCAATCCTTGCAGCGCGTCTTCACAAAAAATCTGGTTACGCCATTCAGCCATCATATGCAGGTATTCATGGCAGACAGCGGTTTCGCCTTCATGACTTGAGCCGCAATTCTGCGCTGCGCGCGTGGGCCTGCAAGCCTTCGCCATATGCCAGCTCAGCAGCTACCTTACCCAGGGTCTGCGCGCCCTGCTCGCTGACGTGGATCATTGATGAACGCTTCTGGAAGTCATATACGCCCAGCGGTGAAGAAAATCTTGCGGTACGCGAAGTCGGCAACACATGGTTGGGGCCTGCACAATAATCGCCCAGTGCTTCAGATGAATAACGCCCGAGGAACATGGCCCCGGCATGACGTATCTTGTCTGCCCATTGCTGCGGATTTTCTGCGGAAATTTCCAGATGTTCGGCCGCGATGCTGTTGGCTATTTCACAGGCTTCATCCATATCGCGCACCTTGATCAGGGCACCGCGATTGGCCAGTGAAGTGCGTATCACTTCATGCCTGGGCATGTCTGGCAATAACTTGACGATGCTGGCCTGCACGGCTTCGATATAGGCTTCGTCCGGGCACAACAAGATAGATTGTGCCAGCTCGTCATGTTCTGCCTGCGAAAACAGATCCATGGCGACCCAGTCCGGGTCGGTCGTGCCATCGCACAAGACCAGAATCTCGGAAGGACCGGCAATCATATCTATGCCGACCACGCCAAACACACGGCGTTTGGCCGCAGCCACATAGGCATTACCTGGGCCAACAATTTTATCAACAGGTGGTATGGTTGCCGTGCCATACGCAAGCGCCCCGACAGCCTGGGCACCACCGATAGTGAACACGCGATCAACACCGGCAATTGCCGCCGCCGCCAATACCAGCGGGTTCTTCACGCCATCTGGTGTAGGCACGACCATGATGATTTCTTTGACGCCTGCCACTTTGGCCGGTATCGCATTCATCAATACGGAAGATGGGTAAGCAGCCTTGCCGCCCGGTACATAGATACCGACGCGATCGAGTGGCGTAACTTTTTGCCCCAGCACCGTGCCATCCGCTTCGGTATAACTGAAACCGGCAGAACCACATTCTGCTTTTTGAATTTCGTGATAAGCGCGTACGCGTGCTGCTGCAGTTTCCAGCGCTGTGCGACGCTCGGTATTCAGGGACGCCAGTGCTGCCTGCATTTCTTCCTGTGTCAACTCCAGCGCGGCAACGCTACTGGCATTCAAACGATCAAAGCGATTGGTCGCTTCCAGCACAGCGGTGTCGCCGCTGGTCTTGACGCTAGCCAGAATCTGGGCGGCAGCGCGGTCTATCGCTTCATCTTCACTGGCTTCAAAGGCCAGCAGTGAAGTCAGTTTCCTGGAAAAATCTGCATCGGCGGTATCAAGCCGGGTAATCAGGGATGCCATGCTGTTCTCTTGGTCAATTATGCATTTGCTTTGGAGGCGCGATCAAATGCCTCCAGTATGGGTTGCAGGCGTTCACGTTTCAATTTCAGCGCTGCCTGGTTGACCACCAGTCGTGAAGAAATTTCCATGATGTGTTCGACTTCTACCAGATTATTCGCACGCAGGGTGCTGCCGGTACTGACCAGATCGACAATCGCATCCGACAGACCAACCAGCGGTGCCAGTTCCATCGAACCATACAACTTGATCAGATCGACGTGCACCCCCTTGCTGGCGAAATGCTCACGCGCAGTTTCTGTGTACTTGGTGGCGACACGCAGGCGTGCCCCCTGACGTACGGCATTTTCATAATCAAAACCAACCGACACCGCCACCGACATGCGGCATTTGGCAATATTCAGATCGATAGGCTGGTACAGGCCTGCACCACCATGTTCATGCAGGACATCCTTGCCGGCTACGCCGAAATCGGCGGCGCCATATTGCACATAGGTAGGCACATCAGATGCACGTACGATAATCACGCGCACATCAGGATCATTGGTGGCCAGAATCAACTTGCGTGATTTCTCTGGATCTTCTGCCACACGTATGCCCGCTGCTTCCAGCAATGGCAGGGTTTCTTCAAAGATGCGGCCCTTGGACAAGGCCAGTGTCAATTGCGAAGATATGGGTGAAGACATTATTTGACTCGCTGTATCTGTGCACCAACTGCGGAGAGTTTGACTTCCATACGGTCATAGCCGCGATCCAGGTGGTAGATACGGTCGATCAGGGTTTCACCTTCGGCCACCATGGCAGCAATCACCAGCGAGGCAGAGGCACGCAAATCAGTGGCCATCACCGGCGCACCGACCAGTTTGTCGACGCCATTCACAATCGCCGTGTGACCATCGATTTCTATCTTTGCGCCCAGGCGGTTCATTTCCTGCACATGCATGAAACGGTTTTCGAAAATGGTTTCTGTCACGCGGCTGGTACCTTGCGCAATACAGTTCAAGGCCATGAATTGCGCCTGCATATCAGTAGGAAAACCCGGATATTCGGTAGTGCGGAACCCGACAGCCTTGGGACGTCCACTCATTTGCGCACGTATCCAGTCCGGACCTGTGGTCAGAATAACGCCAGCTTCACGCAATTTATCCAGAGCGACATCAAGAATGTCACTACGGGTATTTTTCAGGGTAATGTCACCACCAGTGGCAGCTACCGCGCACAGGAAGGTTGCGGTTTCTATACGGTCAGCGATCACGGTATGGGTTGCACCATGCAAGCTGTCAACACCCTGGATGACCAGACGATCTGTGCCTATGCCTTCTATCTTCGCACCCATGACAACCAGCAGGTTGGCCAGATCAGTGACTTCCGGCTCACGTGCGGCGTTTTCCAGCACGGTTTCACCTTCGGCCAGCGTGGCGGCCATCAGCAAATTCTCGGTACCCGTCACGGTAATCATGTCAGTGACGATGCGGGCACCTTTTAGTTTCTTTGCCCGTGCATGAATATATCCTGCTTCTATGGTGATCTCGGCACCCATGGCTTGCAGGCCCTTGATATGCTGATCCACAGGACGAGAACCAATCGCGCAGCCACCTGGCAACGATACCTTGGCTTCACCAAAACGCGCCAGCAAGGGGCCAAGCACCAGTATCGATGCACGCATGGTTTTCACCAGATCATACGGTGCTTCCAGCTTGTCGACGGCATTGCCATTGAGGGTAGTCACACCATTTTCCTGCGTGACTTGCAAACCCATCTGACGCAGCAGCTTCAGCATGGTGCTGACGTCCTGCAAGGATGGCACATTGTGCAAAACCACGTCACCCGAAGTCAGCAAGCCTGCGCACAGGATAGGCAGTGCCGCATTCTTGGCACCGGAGATGTGTATGTCACCATTCAGGCGCTTGCCGCCT
The DNA here is from genome assembly GCF_049340205.1 of Undibacterium sp. Ji49W. Classification (NCBI taxonomy): domain Bacteria; kingdom Pseudomonadati; phylum Pseudomonadota; class Betaproteobacteria; order Burkholderiales; family Oxalobacteraceae; genus Undibacterium; species Undibacterium sp. Ji49W. The sequence goes on from NZ_JBMPOW010000002.1 coordinate 67,727, forward strand.
GTAATCAATAATTTATCCATTATGCGGCGTACTCTTCAGGAGTCAGTGTTTTCATCGAAAGGGCATGTATTTCTTCACGCATGCGGTCACCCAGCACGGCGTACACCAGTTGGTGGCGCTGTATCGGGCGCTTGCCGGCAAAGGCAGCAGAAACGATCACGGCCTTGAAATGCTGGCCGTCGCCTTCGACTTCCAGGTGCGTACATTCCAGACCGGCTGCTATGTAATGTTTAATTTGTTCGGGCGTAGGAAACACGGCTAACTTTCTTGATCAAAATGGTGAAGCAACTGGTGTATTCATTAATGCTAACTCCGGGACGTACTTAGTGTCGTACTCAGTGTCGTAACTTATATCCACGTTTCAGCATATTGATGGCGATGGTAGCCAGCAACAGCGAAAATAGACATACGATCAGCAAACTTTGCAAAGGATCAACGTCGGACTTGCCGAAGAAGCCAAAGCGGAAGCCGTCTATCATGTAGAAAAACGGGTTGAAACGCGAAATACTTTGCCAGATACCAGGCAGGGAATGGATGGAATAAAACACGCCCGACAGGAAAGTGGCAGGCATGATCAGAAAGTTTTGAAAAGCAGCAAGCTGATCAAATTTTTCTGCCCAGATACCGGCGATCAAACCCATGGTGCCCAACATGGCCGCACCAAGGAAAGCAAAAATCGCTATCCACCACGGTGCGACAAAATGCAGGTCGGCAAACCAGGCCGTTACGATGAATACACCAGCACCGACGGCAACACCGCGCAGGATGGCTGCCAGCACATAAGCGCTGAAAATCTCCCAGTGCGACAGCGGTGGCAGCAAGATGAATACCAGGTTACCAGTGATCTTGGACTGTATCAGCGATGAAGAAGAATTTGCAAATGCATTTTGCAAGACACTCATCATCACCAGGCCCGGCACCAGGAAAGCCGTGTATTTGACACCAGGATAGACCTGCACATGATCTTCCAGCACATGTCCGAAAATCAGCAGATACAGGATCGCCGTCATGATGGGCGCGGTAATGGTTTGCGTGGCTACCTTCCAGAAGCGCAAGACTTCTTTGTAGAACAGGGTATTAAAGCCGGTCAGGTTACTCATTTGGCGCCCTCCATAATTTGCAGGAAGACATCTTCCAGATCCGCTTGCAGCAATTGCATATCCTCTATCACACAGCCATCCGCACGGAAGGCTGCCAGCATGCCTTCGACCTGATCATAGTCAGTCACACGCAGGGCAAACTGGCGTGGATCAGACGGTGTTTCATGCGTGATGACTTTGTCGCGCAGGCTGGCTGGTAGTGTCACCACTGCACTGGCCGCCAGCGTAATGCGCAATTGTGAGCCGGAAATGCGTTTGATCAGATTCGCTGTGCTGTCCAGCGCCACCACCTTGCCCAGTTTCAGCATGGCGATGCGGTTACACAGCGCTTGCGCTTCTTCCAGGTAATGCGTGGTCAGGACCACGGTATGGCCTTCGCGGTTCAGACGGGCAATGAATTGCCACAGTGTCTGACGCAATTCCACGTCGACACCGGCAGTCGGTTCATCCAGCACGATGACGGGTGGCTTATGCACCAGCGCCTGTGCGACCAGCACACGACGCTTCATACCACCAGACAGGGCGCGCATATTGGTGTCGGCCTTGTTGGTCAGATCAAGGTTTTCCATCACCTCGTCTATCCATTTGTCATTATTTTTCAGACCAAAATAGCCGGATTGCATGCGCAGGGTTTCGCGTACGGTGAAGAAAGGATCAAACACCAGTTCTTGCGGCACCACACCCAGCTTTTTGCGGGCATTGCGGTAATCCGTGACCACATCGTGGCCTTGCACGGTGATATTGCCAGCATCAGCCCGGTTCAGGCCCGCCAGAATGGAAATCAAGGTAGTCTTACCGGCACCATTAGGCCCCAGCAAACCGAAAAACTCACCCTCTTCGATAGTGAGTGAGACGCCCCCCAGTGCTTGTAGCGACTGGTAGCGTTTTTGTATATTGGTAATTTGTATGGCTGCCATCTGGCGTTGTTTGCACTTTACGTGCTCATCAGGGGTAGAAAGAACAAGAAGCTTGGGCTTAAACGCCATTCAGGTGGCGAAACCTTTGATTATAGGGGATTTTCCGGATTTGATCTGGAATGGCACAGCGTCATGGGCAGGCGCTGTGCATTTCAGTGACTGGCAGCACGACGCTACCAGGTGGGAAGCGTCAATGTCGTTCTGGAACGGCGACCTGAAACTGCTCGCTCAGGCCATATAAAGAGATCAGACTGAGCAAACTACCGGGAACGCCCTCGAACTGTAGTTGCGCGCCGCGCTGCAAGGCATGACGTTGCCATTCAATCATGACCGCCACGGCGCTTGAATCTATCTTGCTCAGATCAGACAAATCGAAGGCTAATTGCCCCGAGGCAATGGCAGACAAGCCCGCAGTCACTGCTGCGGGGGCATTGTCATGGCATAACTCGCCTGTTACTTTATACACAAATACCTCTTCAGGCTTATTTGCTGGCTGTTTTGCCAGCACCGGCAGCTGCCAGTTTTTTGTTCTTGTCAGCCAGTGTCTTGATCAGACCATCGATACCAGACTTGGTGATTTCTGCCGAAAAGCTGCCTTTATAGGTTTCCACCAACCATGCACCAAGTACATTGATGTCAAAAATCTTCCAGCCAGATGCAAGCTTCTCCAGGCGATAGTTCAACTGGATAGGCTCGCCACGGGTCTGGATCACCTGGGAACGGACTTCCACTTCTGTATCGTCAGCGGCAGCACGCATAGGTTTGAATTCTACGCGCTGGTCCTTGATCTGGGATATAGCGCCAGAGTAAGTGAACACTAACAGAGTGCGGAATTCGTTAGTCAACTGCTTTTGCTGGTCAGGAGTAGCTTCTTTCCAGCTTTTGCCGGCAGCCAGCGATGTCATGCGTGGGAAGTCGATGTACGGCAGGATCTTGCTTTCCACCATGTCATAGACACGCTTTTGATTACCGGCCTGAATTTCCTTGTCATTCTTGGCCAGATCAATGATTTCCTGACTGATGCGTTTGACCAATACATCCGGCGCTTCTTGTTGCGCCATCGCATTACCACCAAACAGGGCCATACCAAGCGTGGCCAGAGCAATTACTTTTGTGATCAGATTTTTCATTTTTATTCCTTTTTATGCGATATGCATACCGCGTTAACCTGCCAGCCTGCAACCAGGTTGACGGCTGTTATTATTTCTTACAATTTGTGCACGCCAGATCAGCATATCCAACAAGTAATTTACACAAACACAACGAACTTAATCATCTTCAGGATTTACCTGACCAGCCCTACGTTGCAAATAAGCATCCCGGAAAAATACATATTTATCCAGCGCCGCTTCTTCGAGCAAACTGCCGGCATCCAGCACCGATGCACGTTTGTCCACCAGACGCAACACTGTACCTATGTTTTTCACGTAGACCGGCCGCTTGTAGGTCCACAAATCACCTTTCATATCAACCGGGGTCGCCAGCGCATCACGTACTGTTGATGGCCCCAATACCGGCAACACCAGATACGGCCCGGACTTCACACCCCACTTGCCCAAGGTCTGCCCAAAGTCTTCATTGTGCTTGGGCATACCGGCAGCAGAACCGATGTCGAGCAAGCCGCCGATACCAATGGTGGTGTTGACGGCAAAACGCATGACGTCAGTCACACCATCATTCACGCGCCCCTGCAATATATTGTTCACCGCATTCCAGACATCACCGATATTGCTGAAGAAGTTACCGACACCGGTTTGCACAAACGTTGGCAAGGCAGCACGATAGCCTTCAGCCACTGGTTTGACGATAGCCTGATCGATGGTGTCATTGAAACTGAACATGGCACGGTTGAAACCTTCGAGCGGGTCACGCGGGTTTTTACCGATATTGGTCTTGGTACTCAATACATCAAGGGTTTGATCTGCCTTGTCCTTGATCTTGTCGACCGTTACCGTACTGCATCCCGTCAGCACGATGCTGGTGAGTAGCAGTAACAGGGGCAGCAGTCTGCGCAACCCGGAGAATGCAGGAAATGGGGATTGGGATTTCATTTTTTCTCTTCCGTATTGCCATCTGCGGCTTTACTGAACAGGAATTGGCTGATGAGGTTTTCCAGCACAATCGCATCCTGTGTAAATTTAATTCTGTCACCAGCAGCCAGGAATTTATCTTCGTCGCTGCCAGGTGCCAGACCTATGTATTGTTCGCCCAGCAAACCCGCCGTCAAAATCTTGATGGATGAGTTCTGTGGGAATTTATAGCGTTTTTCGAGATCCATCACGACCGTAGCCTGGAAGGTTTTATCATCAAACTTGATTTGACTGACGCGACCGACCACCACGCCAGCGCTTTTCACTGCGGCTCTGGGTTTAAGGCCACCGATATTATCAAAACGTGCCGTCACGGAATAGGTTTGCTCAAACGAAAGCGAACTCAGGTTACCGGCCTTCAGCGCCAGGAACAGCAAAGCCAGTGCACCCAGCACCACAAACAGACCAACCCAGAAATCCAGAGATTTTTTTTGCATTTTCTTTTTCCTACATTTTGTTAGCCCGCCATTTAGCGGGGCATCAACAAATCAATCCGTATGCGCCATCAGTAGAAATGAAACTCTTCATCATTACAGACGGGCGATGTTTAAAATTCAGGCATGCTGTACTTGCTCGCATATTCTATATACACGCTATACAAGGTGTATGTTTCCTCATCGTGTCATCCACGATCATTGAAACATCCACGCCGTCAGTATGAAATCCAGACACAACACCAGCAAGGAAGACACTACCACCGTCCTGGTGGTGGCACGCGCCACGCCCTCAGGTGTAGGCTGCGCTTCATACCCTTGAAACAGGGCGACAAAACTTACTGCAAAACCAAATACGATACTCTTGATGACGCCATTACCTATGTCTTGCCAGATTTCCACGCCAGCCTGCATCTGCGACCAGAAGGCGCCATTATCGACGCCTATCAGTTTCACGCCAACGATGTAACCACCAATCACACCCATCGCATTGAATATCGATGTCAATATTGGCATGGCAATAATACCTGCCAGAAAACGTGGTGCCAGCACCCTTTGTATAGGATTAACTGCCATCATTTCCATGGCGGCCAGTTGTTCACCTGCCTTCATCAAACCTATTTCTGCCGTCAATGAAGTACCTGCACGGCCAGCAAACAACAAGGCCGTCACCACCGGGCCCAGTTCACGCGTCAGTGACAGTGCCACCAGTAAACCCAGTGCTTCTTCTGAACCATAACGGTTCAAAACATAATACCCCTGATACGCCAGCACAAAACCGATGAACAATCCCGACACGGCAATGATCAGCATGGAATAATTGCCGATGAAATGTATCTGGTCTGTCACCAGGCGCGGCCTGCGCCACAAGCCCAGACAATTACTCAGGATAGAAAAAAAGCTGCGTGCAGAATAGCCAAGATCAGCCACAGTCGACCTGACAGCACCGCCTATTTTTTCAATTATCATGCACGCTTCTCCAGTCTAAGATCATCCTGTAGGGAAGCACCAGGGTAATGAAAGGGAACCGGACCATCTGCCTCGGCATGCACAAACTGCCTGACGTAAGGATCATCCGAGACCTGCATTTCTTCCGGCGTACCCTGTGCGACGATTTTGCCCTTGGACAAGAAATAGACATAATCCGCTATCGCAAAGGTTTCATGCACATCATGCGAAACCAGAATGGATGTAGACCCCAGAGCGTCGTTCAAGTTCCGTATCAGATTGGCAGCAACCCCCATGGAAATCGGGTCAAGACCGGCAAATGGCTCATCGTACATGATCAGTTCGGGGTCCAACGCCACTGCGCGCGCCAAAGCTACCCGTCTGGCCATACCACCTGAGACTTCAGACGGCATCAGACCTGCTGCATTACGCAAACCGACTGCCTGCAATTTAAGCAGCACCAGGTCGCGTATCATGGATTCACTCAGATCCGTATGCTCACGCAAGGGAAAAGCCACATTATCAAATACGCTCAGGTCGGTGAACAAGGCACCGTGCTGGAACAGCATGCCCATTTTGCGGCGGATAGCATACAAACCACTATTATCGAGCTTGCTGATTTCCTGTCCATTGACGCTGACACTTCCTTGCTGGGCGCGAATCTGCCCACCGATCAGACGCAGTATCGTTGTCTTACCTGATCCAGAACCACCCATCACGGCAATCAGTTTACCGCGTGGAAAATCCATATGCAGCCCGGACAAAATTGCCCGATCTCCATACCCAAAGTGGATATCACGAATTTCTACAAGATTTGGCACAGCAGAGAAGATAGTTTTGTAAAAGCTAGATTGTAATGCAGAACAGCAAAGAGGGTTGTACAGACAACTATGATAAAAATGCAACGATTCGCGATAAATTCGGAATAATTGAATAATTCCACGCAAAATGCAGCAAAACTAACCATCTCAAAATTTTATTCAAAAATGAGGGATGAAAAATAAATTTTTTAATGAACGATAAGTCAGTTATTTACAAATACTTACCCTTGAATCAACTTCTTTACTGTGTTAACGAACCTATTCAGGTATCCAGCATACACAAAAAACTGCTGCTACGTGATCAAGCATGAGTAATGTATGTGCATGTAACAACACAAATGAATCGGGGCAAGCCTTAAATGCCTGCCCCTTGCTTGCCCTTGCCTGCCCCCTTGCTTATTTCATATATCCAATACTTACTTCTGTTGCCTGCCCTTTGCCACTCTTATCAGCAGCATAGAACAACCAATACAGGTATTCAGTACAATTCCAACTAACGCGGCAGTACCGATTCGCCCATCAGGAATGCATCGACTTCACGTGCACACTGACGGCCTTCGCGTATCGCCCACACCACCAGCGACTGGCCACGACGCATATCACCTGCGGCATACACTTTATCGACATTGGTTTTATAGCAGCCGGCACCATCCGTGGTCGCTTTGACATTGCCACGCGCATCCTTGTCTACACCGAAAGCATCCAGTACCTGCTGGACTGGCGAGACAAAGCCCATGGCCAGCAAGACCAGATCGGCTTTCATTTCAAATTCGGAATCCGGCACTTCCTGCATTTTGCCGTCTTTCCATTCAACGCGACAGGCGATCAGCTTGTCGACTTTGCCGCCCTTGCCTTCCAGACGCTTGGTGGCAACTGCCCAGTCACGCTCGCAACCTTCTTCATGTGAAGAAGAAGTGCGCAATTTGGTTGGCCAGTAAGGCCAGACCATGGGCTTGTTTTCCTGTTCTGGTGGCTGTGGCATCAGTTCAAACTGGGCAACCGATTTGGCGCCATGACGATTCGAGGTACCGACGCAATCCGAACCGGTATCACCGCCACCGATCACCACTACATGCTTGCCACTGGCCATGATCTGGTCTTTGACCTTGTCACCGGCATTCACCTTGTTTTGCAATGGCAGAAAGTCCATGGCGAAATGCACGCCTTTCAATTCGCGGCCAGGCACTGGCAGGTCACGTGGTGTTTCTGCGCCACCGGCGATGATGACGGCATCAAATTCTTTTTGCAGTTGTTCAGGCGAGACGGTTTCCTTGGCCCAGTTGGTGACTGTTGCCGGGAAATCCTTGCCGACGAATATGCCGGTACGGAAAGTCACGCCCTCAGCTACCATCTGATCTACACGGCGGTCGATATGCGATTTTTCCATCTTGAAGTCAGGAATGCCATAACGCAGCAAACCACCAACGCGGTCATTCTTTTCAAACACGGTCACATCATGGCCAACACGTGCCAGTTGCTGCGCGGCGGCCATGCCTGCGGGGCCAGAACCGACCACGGCGATTTTTTTGCCGGTTTTGATGGAAGGCACTTGTGGCACAACCCAGCCATTTTCCCAACCTTTGTCGATGATGAAATGTTCTATCGACTTGATGCCTACTGCGTCACTGTTGATACCCAGGGTACAGGCAGATTCGCAAGGTGCGGGGCAAATACGGCCGGTAAATTCCGGGAAGTTATTGGTGGAATGCAGTGTATCCAACGCCAGTTTGTAATTGCCGTTGAAAACCAGGTCATTCCAGTCTGGAATGATGTTATTGACCGGACAGCCGTTGTTACAGAAAGGAATACCGCAATCCATACAACGTGCGGCCTGTACCTTAGCCTGACCATCATCCAGATGGACCAGAAATTCCTTGTAATGCTTTTTGCGTGACTGTGGTGCTTCGCTTGCTTCCTGCAAGCGCTGGTATTCCATGAAGCCGGTGATTTTACCCATTTTCTAACCTCAATATCGTTGCGGGCCTTTGCCCTGTCTTAATCTGAACAAGCTGAATAGTCTGAACAACACAAGCAGACACACCGCAGCCAGGCTGCGGCGTGGTCATCCGTTTTATGCTGTGACTTTTTCCTTTTTTCCTGCGGCTTGTTTGGCCGCATACATTTCACCCAGTGCGCGCTTGTATTCGGTAGGGAATACCTTGACGAACTTGGCGCGGCTACGGGCCCAGTCGTCCAGCAGATTGCGGGAACGGGTACTGCCTGTATGTTTGAAATGACGCTCGATCAGATTACGCAGAATGGCTTCATCTGTTTCTCTTTCACCGCCACTGAGGCGGCTATGCCAGATGGATTTGTCCAGCGTAGCTACCTGCACATCACCTGCCAGCAGTGGCTCCAGGGTCACCATGGACATATTGCATTTGGCTTCGAATTCGCCTTCCGGGTCATACACATAAGCGATACCGCCCGACATACCGGCAGCGAAGTTGCGGCCTGTGTTACCCAGCACGATGACGGTACCGCCAGTCATGTATTCGCAACCATGGTCACCGGTTCCTTCGACCACTGCCAGCGCACCAGAGTTACGTACCGCAAAACGTTCACCGGCAACACCGTTGATAAAGGCTTCGCCAGAAATCGCACCGTACAGCACGGTATTGCCGCAGATGATGTTATCAACCGCCCAGCCACGGAATTCGGTATTCGGACGGATGATGATGCGGCCGCCGGACAAACCTTTACCCACGTAGTCATTGCCCTCGCCCACCAAATCCAGGGTCACGCCATGCGCCAGGAAGGCACCGGCAGACTGACCGGCCGTACCCTGCAACTGGATATGGATGGTGTCATCCGGCAAACCGGCATGGCCGTATTTTTTGGCCACTTCACCGGACAGCATGGTACCGACAGTGCGGTTCAGGTTTTTGATAGGTGAGATAAAGGATACTTTTTCGCCGGTTTCCAAAGCGATTTTTGCCTGAGCGATCAGCTTGTTATCCAGTGCCTTGTCCAGACCATGATCCTGTACATCAATATGACGTATTGCTGCACCTTCAGCCACTTCTGGCTGATGGAAGATGCGGCTGAAATCCAGCCCCTTGGCTTTCCAGTGACCAACCGCTTTGGATTTGTCGAGCAAATCAACGCGACCAATCAGATCGTCATACGTACGGATACCCAGTTGCGCCATGATCTGACGCAGTTCTTCAGCAACGAAGAAGAAGTAGTTCACAACATATTCAGGCTTGCCAGAGAACTTGGCACGCAAGACCGGGTCTTGTGTCGCCACGCCGACCGGGCACGTGTTCAGATGGCATTTGCGCATCATGATGCAGCCTTCAACCACCAGCGGTGCTGTCGCAAAACCGATTTCGTCTGCACCCAGCATGGCTGCGATGGCAACGTCACGACCGGTTTTCATCTGACCATCGGCCTGTACCCGCACACGGCCACGCAAGCCATTCAAGACCAGCGTTTGCTGGGTTTCAGACAAACCCAGTTCCCACGGTGTGCCGGCATGTTTGATGGAAGACAAAGGTGATGCGCCGGTACCGCCATCATGACCGGCGATCACCACGTGATCCGCCTTGGCTTTGGAAACACCGGCAGCAATCGTACCTACACCCACTTCAGACACCAGCTTGACCGAGATCGATGCTTTTGGGTTGACGTTTTTCAAATCATGAATCAACTGTGCCAGATCTTCAATCGAATAAATATCATGATGCGGTGGAGGCGAAATCAAGCCCACGCCAGGTACCGAGAAGCGCAGTTTGGCAATGTATTCAGACACTTTGTGGCCTGGCAACTGACCACCTTCACCAGGTTTCGCACCCTGCGCCATCTTGATCTGTATCTGGTCTGCGGAACTCAGATATTCTGCCGTCACACCAAAGCGGCCAGATGCCACCTGCTTGATTTTGGAACGCAGGGAATCACCATCCTGCAAAGGGATATCGACTTCTATCTGGTCTTTGCCAACAACAGATGCCATAGTCTGGCCCTGCTTGATAGGGATGCCTTTCAGCTCTTGCTGATAACGCGCAGGATCTTCACCGCCTTCACCCGTGTTCGATTTACCGCCTATGCGGTTCATCGCCACAGCCAGCGTGGCATGTGCTTCGGTACTGATGGAACCAAGAGACATCGCACCAGTCGCAAAGCGTTTGACGATTTCCTTGGCAGCTTCAACCTGATCCAGAGGAATAGCCTTGGCTGGGTCTATCCTGAATTCAAACAGGCCGCGCAGAGTCATGTGACGCTTGCTTTGATCATTGATGATCTGGGCGTACTCTTTGTAAGAATTGTAGTTGTTGGAACGGGTGGAATGCTGCAGTTTGGCAATCGCATCCGGCGTCCACATATGGTCTTCACCACGTACACGGTAAGCATATTCACCACCGGCATCAAGTGCATTTTCCAGTACAGGGTCGCTGCTGAAAGCCAGTTTATGCAAACGCAGGGCTTCTTCTGCCACTTCAAACACGCCTATGCCTTCAACGTTGGACGCAGTACCCTTGAAGTATTTATCCACCAGCGATTTGTTCAAACCAATGGCTTCAAAAATCTGCGCGCCACAGTAAGACATGTAGGTCGAGATACCCATCTTGGACATGACTTTCATCAAGCCCTTGCCCACTGCCTTGGTGTAGTTGTAGACCGCTTTTTCAGCCGACAAATCGCCGGACAGGTCTTTCGCCATATCGGCCAGTGTCTGCATCGCCAGGTAAGGATGAACAGCTTCTGCGCCATACCCCGCCAGCAGGGCAAAGTGATGGGTTTCACGGGCAGAGCCGGTTTCCACCACCAGACCTGTCGTCGTACGCAAGCCTTTGCTGACCAGATGCTGATGCACGGTCGAAGTCGCCAGCAATGCCGGAATGGCGACATAGTTGGCATCCATCTTGCGATCAGTAATGATCATGATGTTATGACCAGACTTGACCGCATCGACCACTTCAGCACAGATAGAAGCCAGGCGTGCTTCAATGCCGTCCTTGCCCCATGCCACCGGATAACAGATATCCAGTTCATACGACTGGAACTTGCCGCCGGTGTTCGCGCTGATGTTACGCAGCTTGGCAATGTCGGCAAAATCCAGGATAGGCTGTGACACTTCCAGACGCATAGGCGGATTGATGTTATTGGTATCCAGCAGATTCGGTTTTGGACCAATGAAGGATACCAGCGACATCACCATCGCTTCACGAATAGGATCGATAGGCGGATTGGTGACCTGGGCAAACAATTGCTTGAAGTAATTATACAAAGGCTTCAGCTTGTTCGACATGACTGCCAGTGAAGAGTCGTTGCCCATCGAGCCGATGGCTTCTTCGCCAGCCAGGGCCATAGGTGCCATCAGGAACTTCAGGTCTTCCTGGGTGTAGCCGAATGCCTGTTGGCGATCCAGCAGACTGGCGCTGTATTCAGCCTTGTCTGCACCTGGCTTCAGGTCATTGAGCTTGATGCGTACTGATCGTATCCATTGCTTGTAAGGCTTGGCATTGGCATAGGTATCCTTGATTTCCTTGTCATCGATGATGCGGCCTGCTTCCAGGTCGATCAGGAACATCTTGCCTGGTTGCAGACGCCATTTTTTGATGATCTTGGATTCAGGAATCGGCAAAACACCGGATTCAGATGCCATGACGACCAGATCATCATCCGTGATGATGTAGCGTGCTGGGCGCAGGCCATTACGATCCAGTGTGCCGCCGATCTGGCGGCCATCAGTAAATGCCATGGCGGCCGGGCCGTCCCATGGTTCCATCATGGCGGCATGGTATTCATAGAAGGCGCGACGATTTTCATCCATCATGGTGTGATTTTCCCAGGCTTCCGGGATCATCATCATCATGGCTTGCGCAATAGGATATCCGGCCATGACCAGCAGTTCCAGCGCATTGTCGAAACTTGCCGTATCAGACTGACCTTCAAAAATCAGAGGATACAGCTTTTGCAAATCATCGCCGAGTACGGCGGATTTCATCACGCCTTCACGGGCTCGCATCCAGTTGAAGTTACCTTTTACCGTATTGATTTCACCATTGTGCGCAATCATGCGATACGGGTGAGCCAGCGGCCATTCAGGGAAGGTATTGGTAGAAAAACGCTGATGCACCAGCGCCAGCGCAGAAACACAGCGCTCATCCTGCAAATCTTTATAGTAGACACCAACCTGGTCCGCCAGCAACAAGCCTTTATATACAATGGTACGGGCTGACATGGATGGCACAAAGTATTCTTTGCCGTGGATGAGCTTCAGCGCTTCAATCGCGTGTACTGCGGATTTGCGGATGATATAGAGTTTGCGTTCCAGCGCATCCGTCACCATGATATCCGGGCCACGGCCTATGAAAATCTGGCGTATGACAGGCTCTTTTTCGCGCACGGTAGGCGACATCGGCATTTCGCGGTCCACCGGCACATCGCGCCAGCCAAGTACCACCTGGCCTTCGGCGCGCACGGCACGCTCGATTTCCTGTTCACAGGCCAGACGGGATGCATGTTCCTTAGGCAGGAAGATCATGCCGACACCGTATTCACCTGGCGGCGGCAGGTCGATGCCCTGCTTGGCCATCTCTTCACGATAGTACTGATCAGGAATTTGGATCAGGATACCGGCACCATCACCCATCAGGGCATCCGCACCAACGGCACCCCTGTGGTCCAGGTTTTTCAATATCAGCAAACCCTGATCAACGATGGCATGGGTCTTTTTGCCTTTGATATGGGCAACAAAACCGACGCCACAGGCGTCGTGTTCATTGGATGGGTCGTATAAACCTTGAGCATGCATAGTGATCTCCGGAAGACAAATTTAAATTCAGCACTTACGCAAAACCGCTATTACCTGTTCAGCAGAACCGGGGTCTGCCAAAACCCATCTGCAAGATGGCTTGCAGGCATCAAGGTGGGAAGGCAGGCAGTTCAAACAGTTTTGCGTAAATCCTGAAAAGGGCCAAGGGAGAGAATACTGCGGTGCAAAATATTATTCAACAAGTTTATTTAGGGTCAGTGTCAAAATAAATTAATCAAAAATTCCTATTTATTTAATTAGGGACATAGTAAATTCAGGCGAATTTATAGTCGTTTAGACATTTTTCAGCTTGTTGATTACATGGATTGAGTGATGCCAGCCTGAAGGTTAAGGGATGATGCCGTTCAGGAGTTGGCGGTAGTTTTGCGGGGGCGACCACGCTTGATGGGCTCTACCCGTCTTTCAGTCAGTTTACTCATCTCTATCTTGAAGCGGGATGAACCCAGCATCCAGGCTTTGGACGTTGCCTGGGTAATTTCCATGATTTGTTGACTGGACAAACCATGTTCCATATTTTCGCGGTAGGCAGCTTCACGTTGAAACGGTGTATTGCCTAAAGCCCAATAGGTGCTGTGATCAGTGATCAGCGGGTCAATGTGCAGGCCTATGTGGTGACGATAGCTTGACCAGGTGTAATCCAGCAAATCCGTCACCAGGCCTGCTCGCTGAGGATTGCTTTCTATATAAATACTGCAGGGTATGAAGTAAACGGCAGATTCGATCACTGTGGCGCGATAACGCCCTTGCCACAAGGTGCCGGTACGCTGATATTTGCGATTGAAATAGGGGACATAGTGGCGCCCCAGCCATTGCATCATCTTGCCCAGGCCGGTTTCATCGCCTGGTGTCAGCAATAAATGCAGGTGATCAGGTAACAGCGCATAGGCATGAACGGCGACATCAAACAGGCTAGCCGCCTGCTTCAGCCAATCGAGAAAGGCTGCATAATCTTCCGCATCAATAAAAACCATGGCACCAGCGTTTCCACGCTGGATGACATGATGTTGCTGATGCGGGATAACGAGTCGGGCTAATCTGGCCATGGCAGGGCAAGCAGGGTGCAATCCAAAAAAAGAGACTGGATTGTGCTTGCCCCAAGCGTACTTGTCAAAATATATTGTCCTGATGCAGCATCAGGGCAATTCAACAAATCAGATCACAGCGCTATCTGACTAAGGTCAGAACACCGGGAGACTGCAATCAGGCTGCAATCAACTGTGGTGCTGCAGGGCTTTTCAGACGGAACACTTTCAGTGCACGCTTCGCATCTGGTACGGCGACCACTTCTGGTACACCGGTCATCAATTCGGAAATACGGCTTTTCAGGGCCTTGGCTTGCGTCGCCAGTTTGAAATGCGCTGCACGCTGCGTCTGTACGATACTCCAGCGCGCTACCGGTGCATGGCCGCTGCCATCAAGCAAGGATTTTTCGCGCAGCCAATTCTCAAAAGAACGGGTTGTCATGTCGCTCTCAATCCAGATCAAATGATCTGAAGTCATTTTCTTGCTGTTGTCCGATGGGCGAACCAGTATTTCATAAATCATTTTTCTGACTCCTATAAGTGAAACTTTGCTTAATAGAAGTGGTCAGCAAAGATTCTTTAGTCCAAAAACGATTCGACTTGCAGTTCAGTTGACATGGAAAGTTACAAAACTCAGGATTTTTTTTATATTTTTTATAAAAAAACAATAAAAAAGCCTGTTTTTGCATCAAAAACAGGCTTTTTGGCGTTTTCCCTTAACAATCTGTAACAAATACAAAGTCAACTTATAAGACGGTTTCTCGCTAATGCGTCCAGATAGATATCGGAAAAACAAGCACAATTGCGTCATATTTCTATTGTTCGTTTCATTTGAACAGGCAGCTTGACTGGATTTACCTGACTTCATTCCGATCGCATAATCAAACCAGAATCGTCAGATTACAAATCCAGATATCGCAACAAACACCTCCTGCACGTTGCACAGAACCTGCTATCAATAAATAGGGACAGTATCGCCTACCCCTCCCAAAAACTTTCCGGGATGATTTTAATAAAAAGTCATCTGTGCGCTAACGCCAAGCAACCAGTTGCGCCCCAGGGCAGCTTCGTAAAAGCGTCGGTTGGTGTCACCAACGATCACCGAGCCAACATAGGTCTTATCAGATAAATTATTGATACGTAAAAATTCCTTGAAACGCCAGGTGCCGGCATACTGCCTGGCACCAACGCGAAAATTGGCAATGGCATATGCAGGGGCAGCTGTCTCTTTATTGCTATCTTCCACATATAACTTGCTGCTGGCCAGCAATTCCAGCCCTGCATCAAGGCTGTCGTCCCGGGCGTGCCATGCAAGCTCACCATACCAGTTGGTATTTGGCACGCCTGGCAGTCTGTTGCCTGCTGCAATAGCGCCATAGGTTTCATCATAGATTGCCCGCAAGACTGTGCCGGAGAACCTGGCACTGATGCCATTGCGCCAGGACCAGTCCAGCGCAACTTCCATACCCTGGCGCAAAGTACTGGCGGCATTCCGGTAACTGGTGCGTCCGCCGACGGCAGTGTCAACCACCAGTTCATCCGCGCTGCGCACCTGGAAGATGGCCGCATTCAAACGTGCACCACCAGGCAAGATGGTTTTCATACCGGCTTCTATCTGGGTATTGTGTGCGGCCCGCAAATTGAAATTAAATCCGCTGCCACTACCTGAATAAAATAATTCGTTCAGCGTGGGGCTTTCCATGCCACGCGCCACACTGGCATACAGATTCAGTTCTGGATTCCATTTATACAATACCCCTGCAAATTGCGTGGTTTTCGCATACTTCAGGCTACCGCTATCGTTGCCATTCGCCAGAAAATAATCACGTACCTGGATATCAAGCTGGTTGCGTCGCAAGCCGGCACTGACGCGCCACGGGCCCGTCACCCATTCTGTTTGCAGGTAAGGATCAAGGCTGGTGACGATATCCTGTTCATTACGTCGCAAGTTACCTTTCACCCCATAATGGGCAAGGATAAAATTTTCAAATCCCTGACGCCTGTCACTCGACCTTGCATACTCCAGACCGAGTGTCGTAGCCAACACACCACCGGCCAATTCAGCCGTGTGAAGCCAGTTGGCTTCCGCGCCATAAAAATGCCGGTCAAAATCAACCACCCCACCAGACTGACTGGCATTTGCCTGAAGCGCTTTGGAAAACGCCTGATACTGGTTGACCTGACGGTCGCCATCATACAAGCTGAGCCGCAAGCGACCAGTATCCATCAGTTGTTCATAAGTCAGCCCGAATTGCGCATGATGGATGCTTTTTCGGGTGTTATAACGTTCGGCAAATGAGCGCTTTGGGTTCTGGGTGTCTGAACTATCGATTTCCGCCTGCCGTGGATTATTCAAAAATGTCTGCCATTGCACGCCCAGCGGGTCCTGGGTATCGTCCTGAATCAATCTGTTTGCGACCAGTGTCAGCTTGCTTTTGGCCCATGGCACAAACGCTATCTTGGCAAAATTGGTTTCACGTCTGGCGGCGCTATGCTCGCGGTAGCCACTGGTCTGGAAACGCGAGCTATCCACCACATAGCTGATGCCAGCAGTTTCGCCCTGCGCATTGACGTCGATCTTGCCGACACCTTCACTGCCGCTGACGACACTCACCTCAACGGAAGGATGCCCCTTGCCGTCTTTGGTCAGCAACTGCATCACACCACCAGAATGATTGCCATAGATGGCGGCAAGTGGCCCACGCAAGACCTCGATGCGGCTGGCGACATCCAGATTAAAGGTGGTGGCCTGCCCCTGACCATCGGGCATGGTGGCTGGAATGCCGTCGCTGATCAGCCGCAAGCCACGCACGCCAAAAGCAGAGCGTGCGCCAAAACCACGGGAAGATATTTGCAGGTCTTGCGCATAATTTTGCCGGTTCGATACCACCAGGCCAGGCACAGACATCAGCGCTTCTGACAGATTGACACGCATCTGCGCTTCGCCCAGGCGGGCATCATCCACGACATCAATCGCTGCCGCCAGATCAAAGCTGCTGCGTTCAACCCGGCTGCCACTGATGACTACGATATCCTCAGGTGTACCGGCATAGGCAGTTGCCTGGCTAATAAAACTACAAGGCACCAGCAAGCTCACCCACAGCAATCTCTTTTTACACATGTATCTTCTTTGTTTCAGGTGATCAGGCGCTGCCGGAAAACAGATATGCAGAGAGTAGCACGCCCAGATCAGGCGTCATTCCCCGCCTCACTGGCCTTGCGTTGTGCAAGGTATTCATATTTGCTGGGCAAGATATGATCAACGCAAAGCTGGGCCAGCGTCCAGTTATCACGTCCCTTTAGCAGTTCTATCATCAATGCATGGTGGGCGACTGAAATCTGCAGTTTTTCTGGTACAGCCAGCGAGTTGGTGCGGATTGCATAACTCAAGTTCATGTAATCCTGAATTGAGCGTTCCAGATAGAGGTTGCCACACAGCGAAAATATTTTCGAATGGAATTGATCATTCAATTCATGCACACCGCGCAGGTAAGCATTCTTCACATGCACTAAATACGTTTGATGAATCGCGTTCAATTCATCAATAAATTCTGGCGGTGCCGGAAGCTTGAACATCAGCACGGCCTGACGCTGCAAGAATTCACGCACCTCATAAATCTGGCTTACCTCTTCCTGCGAAAACGAACGTACACGAGCCCCCTTGTTGGGTTCTCGCATGACTATCCCGGTACGCTCAAGCCGATTCAAAGCCTGACGCACACAATGCCGCGTTGCGCCAAAGCGCTGCATCAGGAGATCTTCCACCAGACGCTCGCCAGGCTTTAGACGCAAAAAAAGTATGTCCTCTTCCAATTGCATGACCAACTCAGCTTCACTGATGACGTGCAGGTCGGCATCCGGGTATGAATCAATAGTACTGCGCTGTGTTTGAGGCATGGGTAAAACTCATCAGGATTGGAAACAAAGTGAGCATGACAAAACCAGTCATTAGATAACTATCGATAATACTACTCACAACAAATCAACGACAATCAATGCCCTACTCAAATTTTATATTAAAAAACAATAAGTTAATCACAAATACAAGAATTCAATCAAAAACATGAGAGCAATATTATTGACAATACTTCCCTCAAACACAATACTGGCCCAGACAAACAAGGCCACTATCACTTATAAGAATCCATACCCAGTGGACACAGAGAGACATGGCAAGCACCTTGCGTCGTGCAGCCGAATGCCACTGCGCGCTCATTCATCATCTTTGCCATCTGAAAAATGACCCTATCATGAAAAGTATCATTCTTAGTTGCTGCCTGTTGCTTGCTTTGGGGGCATCTGTCACTGCACACAGTCAGACCCCTGCAGTCGCACTGCAAGTCGATCTGGCCAGGGAAAAAGGTGACATGAAGCCGATATGGGCATGGTTTGGGTATGACGAACCCAACTACACAACAATGAAGGATGGCAAGAAGCTGCTCAGCGAAATCGCCGCGCTCAGCCCGACCCCGGTGTATGTACGCGCCCACAATCTGATGACTTCCGGCGATGGCACTGCCGCGCTGAAATGGGGGTCAACCGATATGTACAAAGAAGACAAAGACGGCAAGCCCATCTATGACTGGACCATCATCGACAAGATTTTTGATACCTATGTCGAACGAAAAATGAAGCCTTTGGCACAAATCGGTTTCATGCCGGAAGCGCTATCCCGGGTACCGCAACCTTATAGACACAATTGGGAACCCGGCAAAAAATACAAAGACATCATGACCGGATGGGCTTACCCACCCAAGGACTACAACAAATGGGCAGAACTGATTTATCAGTGGGTAAGGCACAGCGTGGACCGCTATGGCCAGGCCGAAGTCGAGAGCTGGTATTGGGAATTATGGAATGAACCGGATGGCGCCTATCTAAAAGCCGAAGATACAGAGCGCGAATTTTTCAAGATGTACGACTATGCAGCCGATGCCGTCAAACGCGCCCTGCCAACGGCACGCATGGGTGGCCCGCATACCGCCGGTGTGGGAAAATTCTTTGACAACTTTCTGAAGCATGCGTTGTACGAAACCAATATGGCGACAGGCAAGATTGGCGCACCGCTTGATTTTGTCGCCTTTCACGCCAAGGGTTCACCCAGGCTGATCAATGGCGTGGTACAAATGGGTATCATGGCGCATCTCAGTAAAATTGATCGTGGTTTTTCTATCGTTGCCTCTTATCCCGAGTTGAAGAACATCCCCATCATCATTGGTGAATCTGATCCTGAAGGTTGTGCAGCCTGCGGTATGCAGACCAATCCAGAAAATGCCTATCGCAACGGCACCCTGTATTCCAGCTACACTGCAGCCTCCATTGCACGCGAATACGAGATTGCCGATCGTCGTGGCGTCAACCTGCTGGGTGCCGTCAACTGGTCATTTGAATTTGAAGACCAGCCATGGTTTGCCGGTTTTAGAGACCTGGCCACCAACGGTGTCGATAAACCGGTACTGAATGTATTTCGCATGTTGGGCATGATGTCGGGCAAGCGGGTCGAAGTCAGTGGCGATATTGCCTACACTACCGAAGCCGTCATCAAAACCGGCGTAAGTGCAGAAAGAACCGACATCAATGCACTTGCCACCAAAGACAAAAAAACTGTCAGCATTCTGGTGTGGAATTACCATGACACTGACATCATAGACGCGGGTTCACCAGTAGCATTAACCATCAAGGGCATACCTGCTGATAAACTGACCGTGCACCACTATCGTATTGATGAAGCACACAGCAATTCCTATGCTGCCTGGAAAAAGATGGGCTCGCCACAAAACCCAAACACGGCACAGATTGCAGAACTGGAAAAAGCTGGTCAACTGGCTGAACTCGAAGCACCTGCACACTTACAGGTGCAAGGGCAGCAGGTCACAATACATATGCAGTTACCGCGCCAGGCTGTTTCCCTGGTGAAGTTAAGTTACTAGACTCCATTCACCCCGACACCAACAGAACGCCATGAAAATCATTACTCTGCTCACCACCCTGCTGCTACTGAACACTTCATCTGTTTTTGCAGGAGAAGGCAGCGATCTGTATAAGCAAAGCTGCGCTCAATGTCACGGTGCCAATCGTGAAGGAGGCCTTGGCCCCGCTCTGGTCAAGCGGCCATGGGTAAAGGTCGATGGAAGAAAAGACAGTCTGCAACGCTTCATTAGCGAAGGTTCACCCAACTCCGGCATGCCCGCATGGAAGAATGTCTTGAACCAGAAGCAGATTGCTGCCCTTGCAGAATATCTGTTGCTGTCTGAGCCGGTGGCGCAGGCAGTGACCAAAGAAACGCGGGCAGATCCTTACCCCGAACTCAAGAAATTTCGTCTGCCCGTCGGCTTTTCCATCTCTGTGTACAGCGATCAAGTTGAGAACGCACGCGGCATGGCCGTGACTGCATCCGGTATTGTCTTTGTCGGATCACGTAAAGTGGGAAAAATTTATGCCGTCATCAATAGCGGCAAAGATGGCGTGCCACCGAAAGTCGTCACCGTTGCCAAAGGACTGGATTCCCCTATCGGCCTGACCTTGCTGAATGGTTCACTGTACGTGGCGGAAATGACACGCGTCATTCGCTTTGATGACATCGAAAAAACCTACGAAAAATCGCCGCAACTGCACGTGGTCAAAGATGATTTCCCTAAAGACAAATGGCATGGCGAGAAAATAATCAAGGCTGGCCCGGATGGAAAATTATATATACCCATAGGTGCGCCATGCAATGTCTGCGACAAGGAAGATGCGCCACATTCCAAGATTTATCGTATGAACCCTGATGGCTCAGGCTTTGAAATCTATGCACGCGGCATCAGAAATTCTGTCGGTTTTGCATGGCATCCGGCCAGCAAGGAGATGTGGTTCACCGACAATGGTCGCGATGAAATGGGTGACAATATGCCATCCGATAAATTGAACTACGCCCCCAAAGCCGGCATGCATTTTGGCTTTCCGTATTGCGCTGGCGGTGCCGTTGAAGACCCGGAATTTCACAAAAACAGGCGCTGCGAAGAATTCACAGAACCGGCAGCAAAGCTGGGGCCACATGTTGCCTCACTCGGTCTGGCATTCAACGATGGCACGCAATTTCCTGCGCAATACAGGAATCAGTTATTTATCGCAGAACACGGCTCATGGAACCGTACACAAAAAATCGGCTATCGCGTCGCACTGATCACCTTGTATAACAACAAGGTCGTCAGTGATACCGTGTTCATCGAAGGATTTTTGCAGGATGAAAAAGTGATTGGTCGCCCGGTTGACATTGCCTTCCTGCCAGATGGATCCATGCTCATCTCGGATGACTTTGGTGGGCGTATTTATCGTGTCAGCTATAGCGAGAACACCAAAAAATAGCAGGCGGCCTTGCTACAGGCAAGGCTAAGTATCTATAAAAAAAACGACATCAGGCAATATGCCGGTGTCGTTTTTTTTGTTCTTTCGTTTTACAAAATTTATACAAGTATACGTGCGTAACGTACAAACCATGCTTTTGGTTGACAGCCTGATCTGCGTTTAGATCAACAACACTAACAGGCTGAAACTGTCTTTTTTTCGTCAACGCGGTTGTCATTGACCGCGTTCTTGGCTTACGTAGCTTAACTACGCAAAACAAAGCAAGCAAACCCAAACAGGAATAGGAAAACATCATGAACAAAATCATCACCGCTTTCATCGCCGCCACTGTTGTTATGGGTAGCGCATTTGCACAGACTCCTGCAGCATCCGCCACAGCAGCCAGCACGCCAGTGAAAGCCGCATCAGCATCTGCTGCAGCCAGCGTAGCGAAATCCGCTCCTGCTGCCAAAGCCAGCTCTGCATCTGCTTCTGTCGCTGCCACAACTGAAGCCAAATCTGCGGTAACAGAAAAAGCAACGAAACACGCAAAACACACGAAGCAGGAGAAACAGGCCAAACAGCCCAAGCAAGTTAAGCAGACAACAAAGGACATGAAAGCGGACGATGCCAAGGTAGCACCAACTGCATCAGCACCAGCAGCATCGAAGTAATCCGCTAGGAATGGCGGCCTCATCAAGAGGTCGCCGCTTAAAGAACAACGCCCAATGTATATTGGGCGTTGTTTTTTGTGTTGCACCTGTATGTAACTTACCCTGCCCAATCGCAATTCAGGCGCAATGCACCTTGATCAATTGAAATCCATCACTTCGCGGTAACACGGAAATAATCGACATCCATGCTGGAACGTGGCGTCGTCATTTTTTCGCCAATACTGAACAGGCCAATCTGGGCTCCCACCCAACGTCCCTTGCCAACCTTGAAGGCTTGAGCAATTTTCTGGAAATTCACGTTATCTGTACTATACGAAAAACTTGCAAGGGCACCATCAGCCATATTCAGGCGTAAATATAATGACGATGGGGCAGACGGCAAGATCACTTGTGGTGCTTCCGTGCAGCGATCACCAGACCCGGTGCAGGTCACATAGACCAGTTGTGTCACGCCCGCTGTTTTCTGTAAGCCCAGCCAGGCATATTGCATGGCATTCAGAATCAAACCGGCCCGGTCACCATCTGCCGCATTGTTTAACTGCACATGTGTATTGACTGTAAATTCTGGCGCGGGCAATTTTTGCGTCAGCACCGACGGCGCACGCCGTACGTTATTGATCACTTCGGGTTCAATTTGCGTGTACAGGCGCAATACGCCAGGGCGTTCAGTCAATGAATACCATTGCGTGTTGAAGTTGGCATTCCATTCCCATTGAAGACCCAGCCTGCTTCCATTGAATTCATCCGATGTCGGTGGCACCTTAATTACAGCACCCTGCACCGGCTTTGCATAAGTCAGCACTGGTTGCCCGGTGCCAGGTTTCGGACCATCTTCACCGATAAGAGGCCAGTCATCTACCCAGCGCATGGGCTGCAGGTGCATGACACGGCCATAGGCTTCCTTGTCCTGGAAATGCAGGAACCAGTCCCTGCCATCCTGCGCCCGCACCCAGGCACCCTGATGCGGACCATTGATGGGACTATTGCCCTGATCCATGACGGTGCGGACTTCATATGGCCCATTGATACTGCGTGAGCGGAATACTGCTTGCCAGCCCTGCTCAACCCCGCCTGCCGGCGCAAACACATAGTAATAGCCATTGGCCTTGTAAAACTTCGGGCCTTCCAGCGTACGGTAGTCAGGTATTTTATTGCCATCGATAATAGTCTGGCCCGCACTGTCCAGCAAACGGCTGCCATCCGGAGCCATGGTGCGCAAGGTCAAGAGATTATTGATACCGGCCCGGCTTTTTGCCCAGCCATGCAACAGATAAGCCTTGCCATCTTCATCCCACAGCGGAGTGGGGTCGATGATGCCTTTACCCGGCAGCAAAAGCTTGGGCGTGCTCCACGGTCCGGCAAAATCTTTTGCCGTGATAACGAAAATACCCAGATCGGGATCCGGATAAAATATCCAGAATTGATTGTCGTGATAACGCAGGCACGGTGCCCAGACGCCTTCGCCGTGGCGTGGCACCGCGAAACGTTCCGCTGGTACCAGTTGTGGCAGGGCATGGCCTACCAGTTCCCAGTTCACCAGATCCCGAGATTGCAGTAAAGGCAAACCCGGCGCACTGTTAAAACTCGAAGACGTCATGAAATAGGTGTCACCTACACGTATCGCATCCGGGTCAGAATAATCGGCATGCAGCACAGGGTTTTTATAGCGCCCATCACCCAGGTCGGCTACCCACGGCTCTTTTGTCGCATCGCCTTGGGTGCTTGGATTATGCTGACAGGCAGCGATGCCAAACCCAATAAGTAAGGTTGACGTGATACGGCACAAGGTGGAAAACGTGTAATTGGACATGCTGGTAACGATCATTTTAATATTCTCGCGAAGAGCTACAGCAACAGCTTCAGCGGCAGCTCTTCGGCTTGTTAAGTAAAAATAATGCTCAAAGCAAAATCAGAATGCGTACTCTGCCTTGACAGTATAAGCACGACCTATGGGTTTGGCGACGTTTTGCGCAAACACCACGCGTGAACTCAAACGCTGATTCGACAAAGGCGGGTCCACATTCAACAGATTGTTGATGCCAAAGTTCAACCTGAATTTATCTGAAAATCTATAGTTGGCACTCAGGTTATAGATGATGTATGAATCAATCACGTTGTAATACGGCTGCCCGATTTTTTGTGTAGCCAGTGCATTGGTGTCTTCATAACTGGACGTATACGATTGCGACAACTGCGTCGCGAATTTGCCCATATTCCAGGACAAACGCAAATTATGACGCCAGCGGTAAATATACGTATTGGCTGAAGTAGAACCCGTCGCCAGTGCACCTGGCCTGCCTACGCTATCCACCCAGGCCCCGCCGACATCGTTTTGTCCTTCATATTTGTTGACGTAAGTGCCATCCATGCTCACACCAAACTTACCCCATCTGGAAGTTGGGAAGAGATAACGGAAATTGACATCAACACCACGCGTGTGTACCCCGCCCATGTTCAGACGCGTCACCACGATGTAGTTCAGCGTGCCATCCGGGTTGCGCACAAACAGGTTGGCATATTTGTTGACATCAGAAAAAATCGTCTCTTCCGTAATCTGGGCGATGGTTCCCTTCATGCGGATATCCCATATATCGAAGGACAGCATCATGTTCTGCACAGGTTCAAGCACGATACCTGCCGTCAGCGTGCGTGATTTTTCTGGTTGCAGATCAGGATTTGCACCCGTCAATATGGTCTGCTGGGTATTACATACGCGTGCCGGATCAAGATTCAGGCTGGCATATTTGGGATCGGTCGTCAGCGTCCCGGTATTTGGCAGTGACGGAGTGGTACTTGGACAAAGCAAAGGGTCATCCCAGCGATTGGTAGACGGTGTCTTGGTCCGTGGTGTGCCATACAGTTCAGGCAAGGTCGGGGCACGGAAGCCGGTGCTGGCCGTACCACGCAGCATGACAGACTTGTGCGGTTCCCAGCGTATGCTGGCCTTGGGGTTCACTGTAGAACCAAAATCACTGAAACGGTCAGCACGGGCAGCGAAGGTCAGATCAAGCTCTTTGGTCAGCGGAGCGTCCAGTTCCACATACAGGCCCGCAATGGTGCGGGCACCACTTGGATTGGCACCGGGCGTACCGGACACCTTGTAGACGACTTCATTGGTAAGAAGGCTCGTGGAGTCGGTATAGGTTTCCCTGTGCAAATCACCACCCACTGCCACCGACAGCGACCCGCCGGACAATTCTGTCAGTGAGCGCGACAGATTGAAATCAGGGCCAAAGTATTTCACGCTGGCGGTGCGATAGGTAATGTCATCCACCTTGATGCTGTTGAGGTAGGCCTGCCCCGTCGCATCCTGTGCACCGAAGGGATTCAGGATACCGTTTGCCACACCGTCATACAGCTTCGGTGTGCTGACAAAACCACTCTTCCAGCCCACCCGGCGCTTGCTCATCGCGGCATTGAAGCCTACACGGTAATCCCAGCCCATGAATTCGCCCTCATCAGCGATGACCAGGCGATTGGTATTTTGACGGTCATCCGTAGCGGCTGGGCCAAGCTCATCCAGGCTCCAGGTCAATGCCAGGTCCTGCCCGGTCACCCCGGCAACTGCCGGCACGCCGCCGCTGCCGCCTGGGTACCATTTACTGCTCTTGGTAATAAACAGCGGTTTGCGTACCCCGGGGTTGAACTTGTCATAATCCGTTTGCGCACCAAATACCTGCGGCGGATTAAGTGCATCGATATAGGATTCGCTAGCAAGCACTTCCACCGTCAGCAATTTGTTGTCGCCGTGGCGCAAAGATCCTTTGCTAAACAAGGTAGTCTGCCGGTTCTCGGGCAAGAGTTGTGGATAAAGAGTAGGGTCGAGAATACAGGTCTTGATGCCAGAACCAGTAGCCTTGATCGAAGGAAGACTGTATTGCGCGCCATACGTACTGGAGCAACCGGTGGCCCAATACGGGTTTCCGGTAGTGCTGGTCGCCTTGCCATTGGTGTACACCGTAAAGTTGGCAGGGGCAGACGAAGAGCCTGAGGTATTGGTGCTGAATACACTTCCCCCCAGGCGGGCGATGGCATCCGGATCGGTGATATTCGGTCTGTCCTTTTGCAACAGGGACGAGCGCGTCTGCGTATCAAACGCTGCATACACGTTCCAGCCATCCTTGTTCAAATCACCCTTGCCACCAGCGATAGAAAAACGACGCTGGTCACCGCCACCTGCACGTTCTGGTGCCACCACACTGGCAGCCAGCCTGATGTCGGTCAGCGTACGCCGGGTGATGAAATTGACGACCCCGGCGATGGCGTCGGTACCGTAAATTGACGACGCACCGTCACGCAAGACCTCAACGCGCTCTATCGCACTCATGGGCACGACGTCAACGTTAATCGAACTGTCGCCGATGGCTTCATTCGGCAAACGACGGCCGTTCAGCAAGACCAGGGTGCGGTTGGTGTTCAGGCCGCGCATATTGATCATGGTGCCGCCACCGCCACCGCCAACTGGTTCATTGGTGGCGCCCATGACAAAGGACGTGGCTACTTCGGACATGGTTGTCAGCCCCTGTGCTTCCAGCTCTTCGGCCTTGTAGGTAGTCAGCGGCAAGGCGTTTTCCGTAGCCAGCCGCTTGATCGAGGAACCAGTGATTTCTATCTTGGTTACTGGCGCTGAAGTTGGGGTTGAGGTTGCCGGGCCTTGCTGAACCTGCTGAGCCTGGGCCTGGCTCATCAAGGTCAGCACGGCCAGGGTGACCGTGCTGAGTGCCAGGCCTGGGGCTGTGGCGCGCCTGATTTTGTTCATTGTCTATCTCCTTGTTTTATCGTTTTTTATATGTACTTTATTTGTACTTCATGCTTACTTCATTTGAACTTCATGCTTACTTCATGTTTCCTGCTACAGCCTTACTTACTATCCGATGGCGATGGGTTCCAGCCTTTGCCGTTATCGAAACCTGCGAAAACCAGGCGGCGACTGGCGAAGCGTGTCGCCACCTGTTTTTCAGTCAATGTGTGCCCCGGCAAACGCTGCGATACATCCAGCGGTTTGCCGTTGATATCCATGCTGCCGTATTCACCCCAGCCAGCACCGGGCTGCGTCTGTGCGGATTCCGGGCGCGGCGTCAGCCAGCCTGCGGGGGCTATATGTTTGTCCATCATGCAGTGGATGAAACTGACGCTGTCCCAGGTAGTTGGTGGCCCCTGGCGTGCCAGATATGTCGTGCCGGGCAAGACATCGTTTTGTCCGGGACCATTGCCATGCGTCAGGCGACTGTTCAGAAAAACAAAGCCGGCTTCACTGGCGGCAACCGTGCGTGCCTGCACCACATAGCCACCGCCCTTGCCGGGATTGGCACTGTCACCGACAGAACGGATTTCACTTTCTTCAAACAAGGCAGCCCTGTTGGCACCCCAGATAAAATCGACGTTACCAGCGATCAGTGAACGGTAAAACCACGAGTAACCCTTCACCTGTATCGTGTCTTGTTCGCTGAAAAAGCTGGCATGCTGCGCGACCAGCCGGCCGCGGTCACTGCTGAACACCAGGGTTTCTGCCTGAGCGCCCACACTTTTGGCACGCACTGCTGTATTGACAAGCGTGAGCGTATCCAGCGTCAACAGGTCGGCATCTTCAATCAGAAATACCGAACGACCACCAGTAACCGATGGCGTCAATGGGCCCTGACTGACACCGGTTCCGGGATTATTACCGTCGTCGTTGTAAGCTTGCAGAATGACGCCATCCCGGCTTTCACCATGCAGGGTGATATTGTCCTTGCCCCGCAAATACAGTAACTGCTCATACCGACCATTGGCGATGCGTATGGACACCGGTTCCGCACGCGACAGATAGCGCATTGCATGATTCAAGGCCCCCTGCACGGTACGGAAATCAGCCGGGCCATCATCATCAACCGTCAGACTGGTGCCAGATGGCGCCAGCTTACGCGTGCTGAAACCCCAGCCGGCAGCTTGCCCCAGCCCGGTAAATGCCTGCCCCGCCAGGCTGGCGTTGACGAAAACACCGGCGTCAATGGCGATGTAATACGCCGTGCCATACGCCAGGCGCGCACTGTGCGGCTGAATAGTCACAGTCTTGCCGTCTACCCGGATAGGCCGGAAGCGCACCACGCGTTTGAGGTCCTGCCCTTCATAACCAATTTCATCAATATCTTCACCGACGCGAATGATATCGACCAGGGCATTGTCTGAGGCGCGATAAATCCGCACCGATCCGCCCGTCCCGAGGGTTGGTGCCTGATCAAATTCCATCTGCAAATGGGTATCCACTGGCACGTCATCAGCATGCGACGCCGGCCTGACTTTGCCTTGCAGTGCATACTGTTGTGATGATGGGGTAAAAGCCGGATCAACCCGCACCGCGACATACGTGGCCACGTTGACATCTGCCTTGCTGCTGACTGCGATGGTTGCCAGACCAGGGCGCTTAGCCGCAAGTACCAGCTTTCCATCTTCAATAACAACGCCTGCAATGCTGGTGTCGCTGGACAGGGCATTGAGGGCAAGGCTGAGCTTGTCCTTGCCAGAGAAGGCAAGCACGGGAAAATGTTGGCTTGCATCGCCGACCTGCAAGCTGACACGATCCATCCTATGCGCCAGTGCAAGACGCACGGGCTTGCTGGCAGCAGCGCCGATGCGTACATCATCAAACTCGACACTCTGGTCTTTGGCCAATAAGCCTATCCGTTTCTCAAACGGTGAAGAATCCGTGGCGCTGACCAGCATTTCCCCATTCAGGTACAGCACCAGCGCGTCACCGGCAACGTCCAGCCTGACGGTGTAAAAGCTGCCATTGGGGCCAGCATCTTTTCCAGACTGTTTTAGTTTGAGTAGTTTGCCGTTCTGCATTTTAACCAGGTCAATGGCTAGCCTTTGTCTGTCGAGATTGATACTGAGGCTGGCACCCAACCAGTTATTATCATCCTGGTAGCGGGCGATCAGATAAGCCTGCCCGCCAGTCGAAGAGGGGACTGCATTGCTGACTGGACGCATGCGTGCCTCGACAAAGTAGGCATCTTTTGCTTGTGCAACAGGTTCGGATGCCAGCAAGGGTGCACCCTGACCATTGAGCACCAGCACATGATTGCCTGATCCATCCTGGCTTTGCACCGTTGCGCCAGATGCGCCAAGGTCTTTGCTTGGCCACCGCTCTGTTCCATGCTCAAAATCGTCGCACCATGTAGCATTGCCCGGACAAGTGACGGCGCATGCAGGTAAGGACAATATGGCCGCCAGCAAGGCAAGCAGTAAATGTCTTGTGTTCATTGATATGTGTAGTGAAATTTTCTGAAAGAAGCCCCAACCCACAACCCACAGCAGTCATTAAACTGGTAGCTGAAGCTCTTGCATCATGATTGTGGAAACGGTACGAAGCGTTCAGTGCAATTGACCGCCTGCGCGTCCGGGGCATTCAGTTGCCCCGTCAGTTTGGCAAATTCAAGTTTGATCACCGGATTGCCATCCACCACCACATCCTTCAGTGCCAGGTGCAGCGGACGTTGTTCGTCATAGCCTTGCAAGATCACTTGCCCCGGAGTCAGGCTGTGCACACGCTCCATGCGGATGTCGGTATAGGAAGGAATCAGATCTCCCGCCGGGCCGGGTTCGTATTGCGTGTTGATGTACAGCGGCCAGCGTATATCGCGCAGGCACACGTCGCGATATACAACACCAGAAACGATGCCACCGCGCCTGTCATTGCTCTTGATGCGCAAGCCTGACGTGGTTCCATCCATCACCAGGTCTTCGACCAGTACATTGCGTACGCCACCATTGGTTTCACTGCCTATCGACATGCCATGGCCGCTATAGAAATGGTTATGCAGGATGGATATGTTTTCGCTAGGTCCATTGCTGCCAGCCTTGATGGCGACATTGTCGTCACCCGTACGGATGTGACTGTACGCAATCGTCACATTGCGCGATGCACCCGGGTCTATACCGTCGGTATTGCGTGCATCATGCGGTGTATCGATGCGGATACCCCAGGCAGTAAAGCCATCGACACGGTTCATCGCCACGTGGAAATTGGGTGAATTGCGCAAAGTAATGCGGTGCATGGTGAAATCCTGCACCTTGTCCAGTTGGATAAGACGTGGCACATTCTGGCGCTGCTTTTCTTTTTGCGCACGACGTGCAATTTGCCACCAGCTTTCGTTTTTACCTTCGATCAGTTGGCCGCCCTGGCCATCGATCACACCTTCACCCATGATGCCTGCACCCCACACGCCTTCGACGGCAATGAATGGCTGGCAGCCTTTGCCTGCGGCATCGTTGCTGCCACAGGTTTTTGCGCCACGATCAAAAAGTAAAGGATTGGTGCTGGCATACAAGGTCACGCCTGCATCTACGACCAGGGTGACGCCGCTGCGAAACTTCAGAGGGCCGGAAGTAAATGCCGTATTGCCATTGTTGGCCGCCAAATGTACGGCTTTACCGGGCAAACAGTTATCCATGGCTGTCTGGATGCGCGGTGCATCGTTGCGATTGGGTGTTGATGGCTCTGCCAGCAAGACTGTACATGTCGCCGGCATCACAGGCTCGCGCACGTTGCGCGTATCCTGTGCCTGTGCGACATGAACCAGTGAGGCAAGCGCAGTCAGGCCAAGCAAACCCTGCCATTTAAGGATATGTCGACGAATTTGAATGGAAGTAAAACAGTGCATTGTCAGTCTCCAGTTATAACTAACGCGCATGCCTGCGGCATGACGTTTAACTGGAGCACCTCGCGTACTCCGCGCCGTTAAAACGAGGACCATCGCAAAACGATGGCCGAGGTTGCACGGTAGACTATATTTTATAGTATTACAAATTACTTTTGCATGATCAGCACCATGTCTGATACAAGTTCAAAAGCAAGTACAAAAGGGTATCAGATGACAATGCATCAGACCATTGCTTTGGGTGCAGCTAGGAAGAATCGTTATTCGATTTGGTGGTTTTCACAATTCCTGGATGTGACAAAGTTGCAGATTTGACGCAAAGCAGGTTCATTGCCCGATACACTCAGGCTTGATTCAATTCCCGCAAGCTTTCAATTGCTTCGGCAGATACCCAGATCAGCGTGTTCATATAACTATCTATACGGTCCACCAACTCTTTTCTGGGTCCGTCTTTCCAATCGCTGGAACCATAAAAAGCATTCTGTTCCTGCTCCAGTGCCTCACGACTTTCATACGAACGTATCAAGTAATAAGTGGCTTCTTCATGATCTGAATGCCCGTAAGCAACGACATCCATATTCCGGCTCTTTAGCATGGGTACGGCCAGGCCATGTACCGCCTGGTGGAACGCCTCAGCCATGCCGGGCTTCAGGCGATAAGTGCGTATTTCAATTAATCGTTTCATCATGTTCACCGGTGCGTGGGAATACAAGCTACTCAATTGTTGCGCAAATATCAGACTAACTCAGACTATCTTCTCTTCGCATAGTTCACCAATTTTATGCCGCGCCTTCCGTCTGGTTTCGCTACGCAACACAATTGCTTATTTAACTACAAAACAAGGGCATCCTGAGTTAATATGGCGCACGTCTTTTCTGTCCATCTGCCACCGCAACATTACCGCCCAATAAAAATCATGAAAAATCTGAGCCTGGCATCCCTGCTTTTCTTCGCTACAACAGTCACAACACTAAGCCACGCGCAAACACCGCCGCCAGCCAAGGCCTTTCACTACTCCACCATAGACGCATTGCTGGCAGGCGCCTATGAAGGTGAATTGACCGTCGATGAGCTTAAACTGAAGGGTGATTTTGGTATCGGCACTTTCAACCGGGTCGATGGAGAGATGATTGTTCTGGATGGCGAAGTATTCCAGTTCAAAGCCGACGGTTCCGTCGTCAAAGCCAGCGGCACCCAGTTGACACCTTTTGCCGTCGTCACCAGATTCAACACGGACTTTCGCTATGACATCAGCAAAGAAACCAGCATGAAAGAGCTGGAAGACATGCTGGATCAGCGCCTGGACAATAAAAATCTTTTCTATGCGATCCGGGTAGAGGGTGATTTCAAACAACTGACCACGCGCGCTATTGCGCCACAAGACAAACCCTACAAACCACTGGCCGAAGTCACCAAGACACAAACCCTGTTCAACTATACCAATACCAAAGGTGTACTGGTCGGCTTTCGCAGTCCTGGTTTTGCCAAGGGCTTTAATGTACCGGGCTATCACTGGCACTATCTGTCCAACGATCACAAAGCCGGCGGCCATGTACTGGCACTCAGCCTTAGCCATGGCGCGATCAAAGTCGGTGCGGTATCCGATATCGAAATCAAACTGCCAACCAACGATCAGTTTGCCACGACCAATCAAACGCTCGATCGTTCTAAAGAGTTGAAGGCGGTTGAGGGCTTGCGAAAAGATTAAAGATCATTGCCAGCCTCCAGTAACTACCGACATACATGCAAGCGGTATGTCGCTAACTGGAGAAAATCAGCCACTCAACATCGCTAAAACGAGGGTCATTGCCATGCAACGCGCCCCCGGGGTTTATATATATTGAATAGTGTTGCAACAGATCATATCGCCATCAAAACGGTATCTGCTTCATCTTCTGACATGGATGCTGCGCACTCTCCTACGCTGGTCCTACTCCCTCTAAAAAGTAATACAACTACCATGGCTTTACTGATTGCAAACGATCAGTGACATGCCACCGCGGCATTTAGCGGAAAACTTTAAGGAGTTAAGTATGACCTCTCAAGCGAACAATAACCAGTCTCAAAAATCAAGCAATTCACAAGGTGGCACGCATGAGCAACACATGAAAGCCGGTCAGCAAAGCCACAAAAATGATACCCAGGGCGCCAGCCAGGGTTCAAAATCTGCCGGCGGCAATAACAGTGCTGGCAACTCACAACGTAACGATTCCAAATCCAGTTCGAACTCAAAAAATCGTTAACTCCTTGCTGCTATTCAATTAAATAGCAGCAACTACGTAATTGCTGACTAATTGGTACAGTCGCATAATGAAAGGACAGGCTGGGAAATTTGAAACTGATACATATCTGCGTGGTGTGCATCATGATGCCTCGCTATTCCCAAGCCTGTTAGTGGCACCATAGACTTATCACAACGGATGACTACGCTTCCAGTTTCTACTTGCATTTTCTTGTATTGTGACACGATCTTTGATAACGATATTTTGTGATTATCGTGTTCAGTGACACTCATTTCTCAGAATATGAAAACGTATGACACAAAGCTGTACAACAAAGCTGTACAACAAAGCTGTACAACAACGTTTTACATTAATACCAAATGTAAATCAGATCAATACATGACATCTATAACTCCACCAAACACGATGCTACAGTGCTCACAATAAAGAATAAAATGAAGTTCAGATTCAATAGGTCAAGCTTTCTCAAAGTGGTGAATCCCGGGAATACCCTGAGTTGCCCATTCCAATACCATCAATATGGAATAAGCCTTAACCGGCTCGCAATATTGCGCCTGCGTATTAAAATTACGCATTGAAGAGCGCAAGGTAACTCATAAAATAAAAGAGCAAATTTCGTTTCCCCTTTTGAAGATTCCATTGCCTGCAAATTACTACCGTCTATAAAGTGGTCAAAGAGCGTTAAGAAATTGAATTTCTTGTCGCCCCATAACATATACTTTCCGTATCCCGGCTACGCTGAAAATCCATCAAGTAGTTGCAGAATCTGGCTCAATTCATATGGCTTGGTCAGCACATGGCAGGGGAAATTGACATATGTATGAATATGGGGACTATGACCGGATGAAAAAACAATATGCATATCCGGCGCATTCAGCATGGCTTGCTTTGCCAGGGCGACGCCCGACATTTTGGGTAAATTGATATCCGTCAGCAATACGTCAAAACGCTGTTGCTGTAGTAATTCCAAAGCGCTTTCCCCACTTGAAGAAGGGACGGGCATATGCCCTATCATGTCGAGCATTTCACATAACATCTCCAGCAAATCCTGATTATCTTCAACAACCAGAATACGCAAACCTGATCCAGGCTGACTACTAGAATCATTGGCGAAAGAGGTTTCGTGTCCGTTATCAGAATTAGGATTTACCATTGTTACCTATCTTGGTTGAAAACAGCCTTGCCTGCAAGCTGCACGCAGGATGATCTGCATTCAACTCATTTATCTTGATCGAAGGTTTTTTCATTATTTCAATAAGTTAAAAGAGGAAGCGCTATTCAATCTTTCACTCATTGGCGAGGTAAATCGATAGTGAACACGCAACCTTGGCCTAACTGGCTTTCCACCGTCAGTAAGCCGTCGTTCGCTTCTACACTGCGTCGTGCAATGGAGAGCCCAAGCCCCAGGCCGCTTTTGTTGGAACCACTCTGAGTGAATGGCTGAAATATATCGCGGGCAGCATCCTTGCCCAGCCCTGGCCCGCTATCTTTGACATTGATGCGTATGCGGTCAACTGTAGCGTCAACGCCAAGCGTGACAACACCATCTTTTCCACTAAACTTGAAAGCGTTCTGTAGTAAATTTCCCAACGCGGAGAACAACAAATCCTTGTCTGCATCGACCATCAGTATGGAAGGAGTTTGCTCAACATTGAAATTACACTTGTGCAGCTCAGCTTCGAGCGAATAGGAACATTGCACTTCTGCAATAAAATTGGCAAGATTGAAGACCGCACGGTGCAACATCATGCCAGGCCCTATACGAACTTCAGCCAGAGACCGGTCAATCAATCCTCGAAGGCCCACCATGCTACGATCCAGTACACCGCCAGTAGGACCCGTCAGGCCAACATTGCCCGACTTGATGGCCGCTAGCGCGAGCATTGCCGTGTGCAAGTAATTGCGAAGCTCATGGGCGAAAAAACCTAAACGCTGGTTTGCTTCCAAAGCCTGTTCATCGGCGATCACCAAATCGCGGTGCTCACTAAACGCCGTCACAGCGTCTGCGATACCGTTGTCAAGACAACGATTGAGCGTACGGAACTCAATGACATCGAATTTCTCGTTAAGGTCTATTGATAGATCAGATACGGCCTGACAAAGATCGCCATAATTATGAACTACTTCATTGATCGAGTAGCCTAGCGTCAGAAGATCTGCTCCATGAATTGCAGCGCTCACGCCTAATTCTGCGTAGCGACGAGGATCACCTAATGCTGAGCCAGATACAGCAAGTGCTTCAACCATATTCCCCCGGCTTTCCGCCTTTAATGTGCGGATCAGTTGATCCAGGAACATAGGAATACCTTGTTCCAATTGTTGCTTGTTCGGAGATCTGCCAGATCGTGCTAAGACTTTTTCGCGACATCTACGCTCAAGCTCCGCTCGATGGGCGATCAAAAATTCGTGCATCATGTAGATCTCCCAGGTATCCCAAACCTGCGAATTACAGGTCTACGGCGAGAAGTGCCGGTATGGGGATTTACGTCAAGGAAGCGAAACGTATAAAAGGATGATGGAGTCTTGCCCTCAATAAATCTGTGCGCCAGAGCACATTCACATCAAAAATTCGAGGAAATACAGGGAATACCCTGTCTTTGGGTATCTCTGGATAACTAGAGCCTGGCAATCACTCAGGCGGCATGTCATGTGACCGAAACAGTAATCACTGCATCTGAAAATTTTCCTGACTCGTTTCCAGATGGCAGGCCTACTGATGATGTCCTGGTCTCATACAAAAGACTTCAAAAACGCTGGACAGGAAAAAAGTTTTTTCATGTCCAGGGCTTTTGTATTGTTCCATTTATTGCAGGGACGGCAAATCAATTTCATTCTTGCGTTCCTGTATTGCTTCGCCCAGGGCAGTCAGATTCAATTTCGACTTTTTTGCTTTGGGAAACATTTCTGCTTCTTCTTCCTTTACATGGTGCTTTATTTGTTCTGATAAGACTTTGACTTTGGCGTCATAGAGATCATCACCAGGCTCCATGGCCAAGATCTGCGCAATCAAATCCTTGGCAGCAGCATGTTCTACAGTGGCTTCGTCCATCATGTCCCTGGTATCTTCACCGACCTTGCGCATGGCTGAATAAAAAATCTCTTCCTCGGCAATGGTGTGTTTGGTCAATTCCAGGCAAATCTGCCGGGCAATTTTCTTTTTGCTGACTAAAGCCTTATCGCCCAGGCTTTCGAATTTTCTGAATAAGGCTTTCACGTTTTTATGGTCCTGCTTGAGCAGGCTGACAGCATCTTGCGCTACCGTGCCTTTCGCCTTTTTTGCAATAACTTCAGGGAGTTTTACAGACTTGGCTTTTGCCGAAGGTGTCGCGGTGCGCATGGTGTATCCTTTATGTCATAAAAAAGAGAAAACGCAATTTGTCTGTCTATCCAGCCTGATTCAAGAAGATTACATATGAACTAAGCTGGACAGGGTCAGTCATCTTAAAACCTGTGCAATCAATCGTAGTAAGCGCTTGGAAGTAAATTCTTAGGAACAAGCCCTGCATCGAAGGCATGCAGAAGCGTCATCCAGCTTAGTATTTCCAAATTCTCTCTACGATACTTGCACGCTTACACTAATGGCCTTACCAATTTCTCGCGATTCCATTGTCGTGTTTTTGCTGCTGTCAGAAAGTCCTTCAATTTATCCGTCGATATCACAGCAACGTCTTTATTGATACAGGCTGCCTTCAATAAAATATCGCCACCCTTGTCGTAAGCAATTGCTTTCAAGTGACTATAGGCATCTCTGACAAAATCGATGCTTGTCATATCGTGCTCCAGTTTTTTTGCCGATTCGCTAGATAGAACAAGGGCGATTGCATCAAATATTACCGAAGGGCTTCCTGCCAGTTGCCCATCCACCTTGGTTTCTGTGCCATCGGACAGATGGATACCATTAATCCGGGGAGCAATAACTTTGTACTTCGCATCTGCACTGGTAACGGCAGCTTTGAGCTTTTCCAGGGCACTGGCGTCCGAGCCTTCGGCAATGAGAATGCCAACCACGCGACCTGCCAGCGTGTCCTTCATCTTGTCTATCAATTGCAGGGCCGGTGACGCCGGCAAGTCCTGT
The DNA here is from genome assembly GCF_049340205.1 of Undibacterium sp. Ji49W. Lineage (NCBI taxonomy): Bacteria > Pseudomonadati > Pseudomonadota > Betaproteobacteria > Burkholderiales > Oxalobacteraceae > Undibacterium > Undibacterium sp. Ji49W. Next base: position 104,797 of record NZ_JBMPOW010000002.1, read on the forward strand.
ACCTCTACCAGCACAGGCGGTGCCACTGGCAACACTTTGATGCCAAGGCCAACAGCAACGCGTCGCGCCAGTTCTTCGTTGATATGCAGCATATGGCCGACCATTGCTTCGCTTATATGCGGATGCTCGACTTTTGATAACTCAAAGATAAGTGCTGCAATGATATGTGCTTGTTCGGTTTCGTTCTGGCTGGCGTAAAATTGACGAGCCTGGCTGTAGTGATCTGCAAAACTTTCTGGGCGTATCCGGCCTTTGTCACCAGCTACAGGTTCTGCCATGCTTTTAAAACCTTTCACCGGCTGTTCACGCGGCGCATCCTTGACCAACGAATTTGGCTCATACGCTACCCTGCCGGTAGCGTGCGCCATTTGCATATGCCCATCGCGCTGGTAATTGGCAAACGGGCACTTCGGTGCATTGACCGGAATCTGATGGAAATTGGCAGAACCCAGCCTGGACAGCTGCGTGTCGAGATAAGAAAATAAACGCCCCTGCAATAAAGGGTCATTGGAAAAATCAATACCAGGGACAATATGTGATGGGCAAAATGCGACTTGCTCAGTCTCGGCAAAGAAATTATCCGGCCACCTGTCAAGTACCATACGTCCAATGAAAGTCAGTGGTACCAACTCTTCAGGAATAAGCTTGGTTGCATCGAGATGATCAAACGGAAATTGATCTGCTTCTTCCTGGGTAAATAGCTGTACGGCCAACTCCCATTCAGGAAAATCACCCGAAGCGATGGCATCGAAAAAATCGCGCCTGTGAAAGTCAGGGTCAGCACCAGCAATTTTTACTGTTTCATCCCAGATGGTAGACTGCAACCCGGCCTTTGGGCGCCAGTGAAACTTCACGAAACTGGCATGACCATCTGCATTAATGAGGCGGTAAGAATGCACGCCAAAACCCTCTATCATGCGTAGTGACCTTGGCAGTGTGCGGTCCGACATGATCCACATTACCATGTGCATGGCTTCAGGCGTCAGTGAAATAAAGTCCCAGAACGTATCATGTGCCGTCGCTGCTTGCGGAAAACCGCGATCCGGTTCCATCTTTACCGCATGGACAAGATCGGGAAATTTGATGGCATCCTGGATAAAAAAGACAGGAATGTTATTGCCAACCAAGTCCCAATTGCCTTCCGATGTATAAAATTTAACCGCAAACCCGCGTACGTCTCTTGGCGTATCAACCGAGCCAGAGCCGCCGGCCACTGTAGATATACGGGTAAATACAGGGGTTTGACGGCCAGTTTCGATCAGGATTTTGGCGGTGGTATATTTTTCCAGCGAATGTGTCAGCTCAAAGTATCCATGTGCCCCAGTTCCACGTGCATGTACTACACGTTCCGGAATACGTTCATGATCAAAATGGGTAATTTTCTCTCTTAAGATAAAGTCTTCCAGCAAAGTCGGGCCTCTGACGCTGGCTTTCAGAGAATTTTGATCATCGGCAATGACCACACCTTGATTTGTCGTCAGTTCCGGATGATTTTTCCCGGCAGTCTGATGTAGTTCGCCACCGTTACCAGTCAATGTAGTGGTGCGGCTTTTTGTTTGCTTTATTTCAGTATTGACTATTGTCGTATCAGTTTTGGACATGGCAGGCATTCTACAAAGGATCAGTTTGGACACGATCAAAGTTAAACATGGATCAGATCGACGTTTAATTTGGCTTAACTGACGATAGACCAAAATCTCGTCATTCTTTGTTCGGAAACGAACGCTCAGATCAGGCCGACAATAAAAATTACTTTTTATTTTCAAAGAGTGTTTGAAATTTTTTGTGTTTCATATTCAAGAATAAAAAAAACGGACTGCGTTATACAGTCCGTTTCTGCGATGCAAGCAGGCTTTTATTTCAAAAAAATTCCTGAAAAAGCTTAAGACACACTTGCCTCGGACGTTGAGTTGATGTCTTCTGCACCGGCTTTTTTGTAAATGTCTTTTGCAATTTCAGCCTGATCAGAATTATCGGTATGCACGGAGATCAGCACATTGCCACCGCGAATTTTTCCGTCATACAATTTTGCTTCGTATTCAGGAATCCCCATACCCACCAGGCCACCAATAATGCCGCCAGCGGCCCCAACCAATGCTGCACCACTCAATGCAGCCATGATAGGACCGGCAGCAATGAAAGGACCGACGCCAGGGATTGCCAATGTGCCTATGCCTGTCAGCCAACCCAGTATGGCACCGACACCCATGCCAGCAACTCCGCCAGTGGCAGCACCTTCAGGTAATTTGGTGTTTTGCTCATGTGCAAAATCCCGTGTACCAGTCTGATCAGGTAACAAGACCGAGATGTCAGCGCTTGAAAAGCCTGACACCTTCAGCCTGTCGACGATAGTTTCTGCTTGAACACGATTTGTTGCGATACAGTAGATTGCGGTTTTCATATAATTTCCTTGAGTGAATTAAGTTGCATGCCTTACTTATCGGTGTTGCCTGCTTTCTTGCCCGCTTCAGTTGTTTTTTACGTCCAGTGAATTATTAATGGAACTCACGCCTTTGACAGCCTGGACAATTTTTTCAACCTTCGATTTTTCGTCCGCGGTTTTTACCGGCCCCCGCAAAGTGACGGCACCTGCATCCACCATAATTTTGATGTTATGAGCCATCACCGACAGCGATTTTTCCTGCACTACTGAACGCCGGACCGCGGCAAGAAGACTCCTGTCTTCTGGTGTATTGAATTGATCTTCTGGCGTTTTATTCCCGGCATACTTGTCCCGGTTATTGATTGCCGTATTATCGACGTTAGACGCACTTTTCCCCTCTTTAACAACGGGGGGAACCGGATCGGCCGCAAAACCTGTGCATGGCAATATAGTGGCGCACAGCAATGCGGCGGTGCCTATGTGATTAACTATTCGTCCCATTCATCCCTCCTGATTAAGTCCGTTGTGGACAAGTGGCGCCAGATTAAGACAATTAATCTACCGACATCTGTGCGGTAGACCACACGCAATGACAGGCCGAGATATCACCAAGCTTATTTCATCTTAGAAATAGCCTGTATCCGTGTTGCTTCAGTATGGTGTATAGGAGCTTTGGAATTTTTTACTCTGAAACAATATTGAATAAACAGAGAATTCTGTATAAATTGCATAAAGCTGACTGGTAAGATTTTTCCTACATATATGCTCGCTATTGTCTGGTATTGCATGTACGACATTCTGGTTACCATGTCAGCTCTACTGCAAAGCAGCGACCATCATTCGCCAGCATATTCGTCGGCATTTCTGGTAGCGATGCGGCAGAGAAAGTACAGCGCCACCCTATCTTTTCAGAGGAGTCATCATGAGGATTTTTTTCGGTTTCCCTTTTTCAAGCAATAATCAAAAACTTTCTGAACTCAAGGAGCAAAAAGTTGATCCTGGCATTGCAGCGACAGACATGGGCTGCGCTAAAAAACCGAAAAACTTGATTCCCGCAAAGCAGCATATGCATTTGAAGAAAATGGAAGAACATCGCCGGAATTTACGAACCATGTATTTTTCCAGCTAAATGATGACTCCATGCAAAGCCTGGCTGGGGACGCCTGGTCAGGAGCACCGGGTCATCTAATTGTGCAACAGTCTCTTTGCAACAATCTCTAGTATTCAAAAGAGTGAAATAATCAAGACGAAAAAAGTCATAAAAGATTCAAACAATCCAATCTACAGTTCAAGTGCTGATTTTAAGGATGAACTGGATCAACTGATCAGCCGGCTGCCATCCATGTCCGAATTTCTGCCGATAACAATTGCAAATTACCTGAGATGATTTGCACCAGATTATCGAAATCATGGGCTATACCATCCGTCAATTTACCGATTGTCTCCATCTTCAGCGCGTGCTGCAATGCCTGCTTGATTTTTTTCAATGCGACTACAGCTTCATATTTTTAGGCAATGTCCCTGGTAATCTTGGCATAGCCGACAAACTCACTGAAAGCAGTATAAATAGGATCAATCACGACGTGGGCGCGAAATTGGTTGCCATCCCTCCTGACACGCCAGCCTTCGGTCTCGTAACACCTTAAGTTTCAGCAATCTACAGTACGAGCGCAGGCACACCCGCCCGCTGGTCTTGAGGTATATGGAATTGGGAAAAATATTGACCTATGATTTCTTCCGAGGTGTAGCCATTGAATTTCTACGCACCGGCATTCCAGATCACCACCCGGCCATTGATATCAAGCTTGTATATCGCGTAATCAGTGATCGCATTAACCAATAGCTGAAAACGCCGTAGGTCAATCGGGTTTTTATCGTCTGGAAAATGAAGTCAGTTCATGAGAAAAATCTCTGGATTTACGTGTTCCATTCTTGAGCTTATATAAGTCCATCCTCATCAGATTCGTCCAAGCGATTGCAGTCGCTGGCTCATCAAACAATACTTTAGCGGTACGATTAAGCATAGGCAAAAAACGTCTTTTCCAACTGCCCTCCTTCAGTTGATCTCGATAACGACACATAAGTTGCTCGAGATGGCCTTCACGCTCATAGTATGTACGAAGAGTTTTTTCCTATCCATTGGTCTCTTTCCCAACGAACATGATGCGAATTCGCGCATTTAAATATTCATTATGAATTGAAATCAGGAGTGGAGAAGATAATCCATCCAGGTGATTATTATTATCAAAAGAAGGCTGATAACGATGCAATATGGATTCGTAAAATTTGTTTAGGCTTGCCTGCAATAATTCACGTTCACTCATCTTCTTACTTTCAAACTTGTATCAGCGGTCTATGAAATCAGGAAGTGGGCGCGAACACAATCACATGCCTGGATTTTTCTGAAACAGGTAGCGAAAATGATTAATGAAAAATAGTTATTGATCCGCTTGTTTCAACATCATATTCATATAAAATCCGCAATAAAATCCACTAAATGGTAACAGAGTTTTTACCAGCATCGTTTTCGATACTGGCAATAAATAGGGGAGCGAATGCGTACCATCCATATATTTCCAGCCATACTGAGTTTACTTCTTTCATCGTATGTAGCCGGGCAAACCAATGTGCCTGCAACACCTGAAATAGCCGTGGAAAAAACTGTTCCGGTCAACACTGTTACTACTGTTACTACTGTTACTACTGTTACTACTGTTAACAGTTCGGGTTCGCTCAAAGACAAACTACAGGCCATGTTCAACACAGCCTGTAGCAGAGACGAATTTTCTGGTGCCTACCTTGTCGCCAAGGGCAATCAGATCATCAGCGAGGCAGCATGCGGTGAAGCCAGCAAGCGCTATCATGTCGCCAATACTATCGATACACGATTCAACGTTGCCTCGGTCGGTAAAATGTTTACCGCCGTTGGCATAGGCCAGCTCGCAGAAGCAGGGCGTTTGTCGTATCGCGACCCAGTGAGCAAATACCTGGATGCAAGCTGGCTGGCACCAGCCGTTGCGAAGAAAATTACGGTAGGCCAGTTACTGTCCCACACATCAGGTCTGGGGGATATTTTTAATCCCCAATTTCTTAACGGCCCTTACATGCAATTGGCGACACTCAAAGACCTGGATGGCTATAAGACATTTACGCGTGATGCCGCTCCCGTTTTTGAACCAGGCAGCAATTATTTTTACAGCAATATAGGCATGCTTTTGCTGGGAGTAATCATAGAAAAGGTATCCGGGCAAAGTTACTATGACTATGTGCGCCAGCATGTGTTTTTACCCGCAGGTATGAACAGCACCGATAACTATGTCAGAGACGAGGGGACAGAAAACCTTGCTACCGGCTATATGGACAAAAAAGACAGAACAGCAGGCAAAAAAGAAAATACCTTCCTGATGTTATTGCGCGGCGCCCCTTACGGTGCCGGCTATTCAACCGTGCATGACCTGTTGCGCTTTGCGCAGGCACTGCAAATGGACAAGCTGCTAAAACCAGCAACGCGTAAGCTGTTTTGGCAAGACCACACCGCTGGCCGTGCAGACAAGGGTAGCTATGGGTATGGTTTTGAATTGGGTACCGGCACACTGGGCAAAGTCGCAGGTCATAGCGGACAAATGCCAGGCGTTTATAGCAAGCTGGATATGTATCTGGACAAGGCTTATACGGTCGTTGTGCTGTCCAACTATGACCCTGGCCTCTTGCCTTTGGCGGAGCGTATTGCCATGGTGCTGGAGAGTTTGCCGGAACCAGTCTCGCAGTAAACTGGTTCACCTTGCATGGCATATATAAGTATGGTCGCGCCCCGGAGGCACGTCGCCACTTGCCGCATCAAAGCAGAAAATGTTGAAGACAATTCGTGCGCGGTACACCTGGGTTACTGCTATTCAGGGATGTGTGATTTTTTGCCGATAAAAGTATTGTACCGATTGAGATACGCAGTATTTGTCGGCATGAATGAAATCTTCCGGCGAAGTGTCGCTTAGAACGTAGATGCCCACTACGCATTGCCGATTTTGTCGACAGCACCGTAAATAGTACGGGCAGCGGCGCACGGGCCCATCACCTGCGCCGTCATTGGCACCATCAGCAAGCACTTACTCCGCTCGCCCCCAGACACAACGTTCCAGAGGCATGTTGACACCCTTGTTATTTTAAGTCGATTGCAATCCCCCTCCAGCCTGCTTCGCCTCAAATGTTGCTTAATGCATCATTAATGTAAATTTAGCAAAATAATGCTGGTATTTATATTATCATATAGTAAATTCATTATATTAATTTCTACTGCCTGTCTGCCGCTTGTCTACCGCCTTTATAAGTGGTGGCAGACGGCTAGCAGGCAGGCAAAAACTGGCCTTATGGTCAGCCTGCTTTTTACTCCACCCTTTTCACCCGCGACACCAACTTGCCAGCTATAGGAGAAGCGCCATGAACACCTCATTGATTCTTGCCAGCCCCCGGCAGCCACACCCCAGCAGGGGGCAAGCATGATACGCCTGCAACTCAATCCCATTGCCAGTGTTGCCGATGCCCAGGCCATGCTGCAAACCGCCATCAATGTTGAGTTTGGCACCCTGCCGCCCTACCTGTATGCTCAGCTCAGCATACTGCCTGGCAGCAATGCCCCGGCCATGGCCCGCTTGCAAACCATTACCCATCAGGAAATGATCCACCTCTGCCTGGGTGCAAACATTCTCAATGCCCTTGGCGGCAGTCCCAAGCTGGTGGCACCGGTTTATCCTGGCCCCCTGCCTGGCGACATCGGCTTTGACGGCAAAGTGCTAACCCTGCACCTGCTGCCTTTTGGCAAGTTCGCCATGAAACAAGGCATGGACATAGAAATGCCGGTCGATCCGATCGACTTCCCACAACTCAAAATGACCACCTTGACTGCCACCAAGGCTGTCACCATAGGCCAGTTCTATGAAGCCCTCGATGCCTACCTGAAATCGCTGCCCGCCACCGCCTGGCAGATCAACCGCAACCAGATCAGCGACGCCCAGTTTTTCCCTGGCCAGATCTTTGCCGTCAACAACTATGCCGATGCACACCGCGCCATTCAGGTCATCGTCTCCGAAGGTGAAGCCACCAGCACCAGCCCGCTCGATTTCAGTAACGAACTCGCGCACTTCTACCGCTTTGAAGAAATCTACCGCAACCAGGTGCTCACCAGCATCCCAGGCAAACCCGGCTTTGCCTGGGGCGAGCCGCTAGGCGTTGACTTTGCCAAATCCTATCCCGCCGTTGCCGACCCGCAATTGCTCGACTACAGCAAGCAGCCAGAAGCCGCCCGCGCCGCCCAGCAAGCCTGCACCGTCGCCTACACCGCCATGGTCGACAGCCTGAACCTGGCTTTGAACGGCGATGCCGCCCAACTCGGCATTGCCGTGCGTCGCATGTTTGACCTGCGCATGGCCGCCATCCACGTCCTGCAGACACCGCTGGCCGACAAGAGCAAAGTGGCCGGCCCGGCCTTCATCTACCACGCTGCCTGAACACGGCACACTGCAACGATCACGGGAGAAACAGCATGAGCATTCTGCAATTACCACGCATCCACTTCAAGGGACAAATGTCCTGGGACCCCATCGTCACCAACAACTACCCCAAGTTCTATGATGAAGACAATGCACAAACCGTCTTGACACCAACCGAAAGCATGAAGCAGTTCCGCCAGGCCGCCATCGAAGCGGCCAAGGGTGGCAACTGGAACCCGGACGGCACCCACCGCGCCGCCTTCTTTGAGACCAGCGTCACCGCCGTTGATCTCGGCCATGGCGCGGTCACTACCGACAAACTATGCGGCGCACCGGCTCTGCTCAACGCCATGCTGGTTGACCTGGAACCGTATGGCGCCTGCACCTCACAATTGTTCTTTGACACGCTGCGCTTTGGCATAGACGGCGGCTGCCGCATTGTTGCCCCCCGCAATGAACGCTTCACCGCCCGCTACATCAACTTTGGCCGCAACTCATTCGGCTTTACTGCTGGCGGCGCCTCCGTCAACTGGCAAACTACCTTCGCCACCGCTGGCCTCACCATCAACAGCCACGGCAGCGATGCCCTGCACGCCCTACAGCAAGCCCTGTATGAACCCGATGCACTCGGCCTGGTCGTCAGTTTTAATGCCTACCGCACCATCTATTTTGATGATCCCACGCTGCAAAATGGCGTCCCCATACCGGTACAAAAACAACGCGACCTGCTCTACAAAAAATTGATAGCCGGTGGCTTCCAGCCCAATCCCGCCCGCAGCCTCATCGTCGGCACCATCGGCGTCTGGCGCAAAGGCGAAGCCGCGCACGAACCAAGTGACCGCGCCCTGCTGCCCGATGCCAATGCCAAAGCCTTTGTCGCCACCGCCCACGCCCGCATAGACCGTGGCCATGTCAACCTTGACCTCTCCAACAGCATCAGCGAAACCGGCGCTGCCCTCATCAAACAAGACCTTGGCACCCTGCAAGTGGTGGCCGTCGATGCTGCCAGCAAAAAAGAATACCAGCTGGCCAGCTTCAACTACCCACAATATGACCACCACGCCTATGAAGCCAGCGCCGGCATCGTCAGCGTGCCTCTCAATCCAGCCTTAAGCGCCGCCGACCTGGCCCATGCCGAACTGGCTGACTGGCAATTACGCAGCAGCAAAGAAGGCTTGCTGCTGAGTGAATCGGCAACCCGCATCATCCCGCAAAGCCCCAACCTCTATCTTGACCAGGGCCCGGCTGGCAACACCAAAATGCAAGTCTACCTGCATGGCAAACCCCTGCACAAAATCAGCGACATCACCGTCTATCAAACCGATGCTGCTGGCCAAACCATCACTGGCACGCAAGAGCTCAAAACCAATGCCCAGGGTCAGCTCGTCATCAGCGCCAACGCCAGCGCTGGCCAGGTGTATGCCTACCTTCCCCTGATTGGCAAAAACTTGCCTCCGCCCGACCTGAGCAACGGCATCGACACCCAGACCTACACCTATGCCTATGTGCGCGTACTGCCCGCCGACAGTGCCACCGCCGCCCTTCCCCCAACCTGGGACAATGTGTATAAAAACGTCCTCATCAACTGGAATGCCATGGCCCCCTGCATGGACAACTGGCTAGACCTGGCCAACCCCGTGCAAGTCCACAACTACGCCAGCATCCTGCACCGTCTGACCGACCCCAAAGCCTTTGAAAGCTACCTCTTCATGCCCGTCACCCGCGACATGACAGTCGGCCAGCGCAGCCTGCTCAACAACTTCCTCAAACAAGCCCTGCCCCACCCAGTCGAACTGGCAGAAAAAATCGCCCTTCCCACTTTGGCCGCCGCAGCTCCAGCACCGGCAGCGACGCCAGTCAGCGACAGCATCGCGCCCCAGCAACAGCCAACCGGCAAGCCCAATTTTGCCGAGCTAAGCCGCAGCCTGCGCAATGTCGATCATGAATAGGGAGACGTGAAGCAGAAAGAAGTGAAATAGAGAGAAGTAGCGCAGGCAGCACCAAGGCAGGGCGCAGGCTTTTGTTCAAGAACCTGCGCCTTCATCTTCACAGACGAATACAGGGAATTGGCAAGCATCTATATCGATCTCGGCCCTGATGCAGCACTGGCACAACAGGTAGCAACCCAATTGATGGCACACGATGCGTTGGGAGCGCATGCCAGAGATGAATCAGGTATTACCGACATGTTACCAGCAAGCGCATCTTCCGCATTGCAGGCAATGACAACAGCATCACCATCATGATGATGGCCGTGGTCAAACAACTTGATTTGCTTGGCGGCCCGGATTTGAAACTGGCCATCGTACCACATGATCTTGATCGTATCGTCGGCCAGATGGAACGTGGTGAAATTGACTTGTTGGCCGGTGGTGCCCGCTTTGCGCCAGAAGCTCTGCGGGTGCGGCAAATCACGCGTATGCATCACAGACTGGGACAACGCAAGGGGCATCCGCGTGGCACTGGCCCACTGACATTAAAACAGTATTGCGCCCTGCGTCACGTGATGGTCTCTAACGAAGGCGGCTTTCGCGGCTTCATGGACAACCTGCTGGAGGCGCGTGGCCTGAAGCGTGAAGTGGCAATCTCGGTATCACAATACAGCCTGGTGCCAACCATCGTGACCGCCACCGACTTCGTCTGCACCATGCCAGAAGATTTCCTGTCCGCCCACGCCGACCGTCTCGACAGCTTTGACCTGCCACTGGGAGCAGGACAGTTCGACCTGTCAGTGGCATGGCATCCGCGCAGTAATAATGATCCTGGACACCGGTGGTTACTGGAGCAGTTGGGAGCGGAGATTGGTACTGGGGTGGATTAGGGATGATTGCTGAACACCCTGACAGAACAGATGAACAAAGAAAAATACAAGTTTGTTCAGTTATCTAGACCATCCGTAGATGCAAAGGTCAACGATATTGCGAGTTTTCAAGTCGCTGATTTTTACATGCTCTATTGCAGCCTTCCATGGTAAATTGGCATTTTTAGACTTATCACATTAATCTATTGCTACTGTATAGATATTATGCATAGCTTCTACTTTCCGTCTTGTAAAATTGAGGGAGACATCGAACCGCCAGTTCCATTTAATCATATGGGAAGAGTGGGTGCTGTTCCAAACAAGTGCGGCTCGTGCAATCATCTGTTTGAAGGCGGCTGTACGCGATACATTGATTTGGTAAATAAATATCTCCATTTAGACTATGGGCCTTGCAAAATTGATGGCCCAACTGATCCGGTTGTATATGAAGATGAATTTATTGAGGGTAAGGTCGAAGTCCCTAGAAAATGCAGCAAGTGCTACTTTTTAAAATTCGACAGAATTTACGGCTTCATTTGCACCCATGAGGAAGGAAAATGGGGCAAATATTACAGAGGGCTTGATTGGGGAGCCTGGGAGCCAGAATCAATCTATCTGCAATTACCTCTACCTAAAGTAACAACGAAAATCTTATCAAAGTATGTAATGCAAAATGACCTGATTGGCTTCATTAAAGAGTACAGAAAATGTAATCCTAGTCTATCCATCGCCGAGGCAAAAAAAGATTTTACATATTTAAAAAATATACTTCTTAAAAACTAAAACGACTTTAATGCGCCGGTTACGCTTCGCTACACGTATAGTTTCAGTTGTAGTTTTTCCTCACGTAGCACTTATTGTAATCACGCAGCAACAGTCGAGGTACCAATCAAAGAGTCCATTCTCTTGGCATAGCATATGCATTGCGTACGGACTCAAGGTCATTTGCATTTTTCTCAATGCCGAATTCATACTTCTTTCAGAACGATGAAAAAACCCACTCCTCATAGAGGCAGTGGGTTCTCGTTGAAGTTCTAAAAACCCAGTTCTTAAAACGGTTATACCTACCAAAAAATGTAAACAACAAAATTTCCTCTATGAAAAAAAATGGCTTTTGATATTTACACCTAATTTTTGTAAACAAAAATACTCAAGTAAGCATACTTGTTTACATTTTCAGAGTGGATTTACGAATTGAAAGAGCAAAGAATGAAAACTTCTTTTGCTTAGAACTATCCGAGAGACAACGTCAATTGTCAAATTGACTGCTTGCTTGACAGAACTGAAATTTTTGGGGGATGTGTTACTGGATACATCGTGCCGATGGTCGGCAATGAAATATTATCACAGGCCACAAGAAATTCAATCACATCTTTGTTACAACATGGAATTAGGTCCTCAAAAACAAAAAGCGAGCACACTTTCCTACACCGGACGCTCGCTCACAATCAACTCACCAAGCGGTGGAACAGTCAGAAAAAAAACGACCTCCGAAGAGGCCGTCGTGCAAAACGGGCTGCGACCCGTCAGTTTGGCGGCAGGAACGCGGGCTCGCCCTTGCCATAAGCGAGCAGATCAAGCACCTGCAGCCCGGCCAAGTCCTGCTCGATGTTGCCGACCGACGCCGCGCGGCTCGGCATCTCGTCCTTGAGCCAACGCTTCACCGCGGCCTTGACGTCTCCGATCGTGCATCCGAGTACGCCCGAACGGAATTGCCGGCGCACCGTCAGGTCGATGTCGCACAGGTGCAGCGCCCAGGCAGTGAGCACCGCGTCGAAAGGCGACGCCGGATGGTCGAGCTTCTTGAGCACCGTAATGATCGCCTCTTCCAGTTGCTCTTCCGTGAAAGCCATATCGGCCGTCAGGTCGAGCGCTGTCGCAAAGTCGGCATAGGTGCCGGCCAGGCGCGGATCGCTAAAGGAGCTCATCGTGAACGTGCCTGCTCCTTCCATGTAAGTGGCAAAGCCGCCGTAGGCACCGCCGCGTTCGCGCACGGCCGGGTGCAGCATTTGCGCAGTCAGCAGTTGGGCCGCCACCGCCAACGCCGGCGCGTCGAAATGGCGCTGGCCGGGTGCCGCCCACGCGATATAGCAGTGGTTGACCTGGTTCGGGGCGTACAGGGCCAGGCCGGCCGGCGCAGCCACGGGTGCCGGGAGCGCTCGCGTGGCAGTGCGATGCGCTGCGAACCCGTCAAACAGGCTGGAAAGCGCCCGCGCGTCGTCGCCGGAACCGGCGCACAGCAGCGTTTTTGGGCATTCCATCATTCGCGCATGCAGGTCGGCCAGGCTATCCCTGACCTGGCGCAGGCCATCCGGCGTAGCGACCAGCGCCTGTAGGCCGGTGAGGAACGGGACGAAGGGTGAGCCTTCCGTTGCGTATTCGAACGCACGCAGCGGCGATACGGGGGCGGTCGCGGCCAGGCGTGCGTAGCGGTCACCACCCTGGGCAAGTCCGTCGAAATGCTGGCGCGCCATCTGGTCAACGAGGAAGCGGATGCGTTCGTCTTCATCGAAGCGAGGTCGGTTGACGTAGGCGTCGAGCATCTCCGCGATCTGCGCGTGCTCCTCGCGCAGCGCGCTGGCGAAGAAGTTCATGGAAACGCGCAGCCCGGTAGCAGTATTCTGCACCGCGTTGACCCCAATGGCGTGGTGGGCAACGCGGGAGCGGCGCCACGCGGCAGCCTCTTCGAAGTCCATGTCCGCAACACCGAGGTCTTCGCGCAGACTCGCATATAACGGCAGCCAAGCCCAGTCGGCCTCTGGCAACGCGCTTACGTCGACCTGGACTCGGGCATAAGAAATGCCGTTTGAGGGGATCGAAAATACATACTTTCCATCTGCTGTAGCGCCGGTATCTGGTAGTGCGAGGGGCTCGACACTCACGTCACCCGGGCGGATGCGTGGTAGCACGGATGAATCGCTCGATTGGCGCTGAAGAGCATCGAGCGCGGCGTTGTCGGTGGCGATCCGTTCCAGGTCGACTGACGCCAGCGTGGCCTGGGCGGAATCGAGTCTCGCGCGTTCAGTTGCGGCGCGTTGCTTGAAATAGTCCGGGTCCGGCAGAACGTCTGCGTCCAGCCGCGCCGGGTTGTCCAGCAGGTTACGCACGAGGCCCCGGAAGAAGCCGGGGTCGGCGACGTCGCGGCGCAGCTGTTCCAGGATCGCCGTGCTGTCGAACGCATCGACGACGTCGCCACCGCGCATTGCGACGGGCAGGGCAGCGAGCATCCGCGACAGGATATTGGGCATCTGGCCGCCCGATGTATCGCGCTGACCGTACGTGATGTCTCGTAAGGCGGCCCGCAGCGTTTCCTCCGGCACACCGGTATCGGCGATACGTTCCAGCGCGGCCCAGAGCAGGGTACGGGCCTGAGCCATTTGCGACTTCTTGAGGCCTTCCATGCCGACGTGGAACAGCATCTGGCGCGCGTCCGGGCTCATGCCGTTGATGCGGGCCGGTCGGCCATAGCCGGCCGATTCCATGGCCTTACGCAGCGGTGCCGAGGCGTCGCCCATCAGCCCGGCCTGGAGCAGGTCCGCATGGTAGTACACGGTCGGATCGGCAGACTCGCCAAGGATCCACGCAATCTGTACCCCGTGGTCGTTCTCTCCGGCCTGCGACGGGATGGTGATGTGAGCCTTGCGCGGCGCGTCGACCGTGGCCAGTTGCGGCATTCGGCGCGGCGCGCTGCCGGTACGTTCCGCCAGCACGCGCTGGGCGATGCGGCGCTGCACGTCGGCCGCAGCGATCGGCCCGGACGACATGAAGACGGCCTGCGACGGGTGGTAGTGCGTCGAGTGGAAGTCCTTCAGCATGTCGTGCGTCAGCGCCGGGATGGCGAGCGGATCGCCGCCGTACTCGACTTCGTACGTCGTGCCCTCGAGCAAATGCCCGGTCAGGCCGCGGTACAGTGCACGCATCGGGTCAGCGAACGCTCCCTTCATTTCGTTGAAGACGACGCCCTGGTAAGCCAGCTTGCCGTCCTCCAGCGTGTAACGCCAGCCTTCCTGCAGGAAGTTAAGGTAATCGAGCTGGGGGAAGAAGGTGGCGTCCAGATACACATCGAGCAGGTTGAAGAAGTCGTTGCAGTCCGTGGTCGCGAACGGATACGCGGTGCGGTCCGCGTACGTCATCGCGTTCATGAAGCTGGCCGTCGAGCGACGCATCATCGAGAAGAACGGATCGCGCACAGGATAGTGGCGCGAGCCGCACAACGCGAGATGTTCGAGGATGTGCGCGCGGCCGTCGTTCGTCTGCGGGACAGTCGGAAAGCCGACGAGGAACGTCAGGTCCCCGCGCTCCGTGACCAGGTGGATGTGGCGCGCACCGGATGAGGGCTCGACGTATTCCTCAACCGTCGCGCGCAGTGCCGGAATCTCGTGGGTTCGGAGTTTTTCAAATGTGGTCATAGGATGGTGAAGTAGGTGCTCAGGTGCGTTTCAGTTGTGCGATCAGGACATCGGCGGCACGGCGGTTTGCGTAGGCGTAGGCGTCACGGTCAAGTTGCATTTTCCATTTGACCTTGGTCGCGACGTCCGGATGGTGCTCTTCGAGTAGCGAGAACACGGTAATACCCTGTTCCTGCAACTCGGGCGTGGCGGCCAGGTGCGTGTCCCACATCAGTTTGAGATGGGCGCGGATATCTTTGTCGTGCTCGGCCGTGAAGCCGGATTCCGCATCGGCCTTGTGTCCGGCGGCCTTGCTGTAGACGCGCAGGGTGTCGAACACGACCGCCTTTGACGTCGTCGGATCCCAAACCGCAGTCTCGACGCATGTCGCCAGGCTTTTCAGCAATTCCGACTCTAACGTATCGGTCAACGCCGTCGCGGCGCGGCGCAAGGGACGCCACTCGGCCGGCGCCGGGCGCTCGCCTTCAAGCACCCTACGTTGCAGGCCCTGTACCTGTTCGGACAGGTGTTTCAGTTCGGCCGGAATTTCCGTCAGCTTGCCGATGAATTCATGGGCATCGGCCAGGACACTCATGACCACGGCGCTGCCCACCCGCGACACGTCCGACCCGGGACGGACGGCGCTCAGGAGGTCGATACCGAACGCCAGCGCGGCGTCGACAGATTCCTGCGCGGCGGCGACGCCATCGGCGGTCGTTGCCAGCCATTGCGGCAGACCGAGCGTTTGCTCCCATTGAGTCAGGTCGTCGCTTTCAAGGATGCAGCCGACCAAGCTGCCCTTGTCGCCGTTCCACTTGAGTGGTCCCGGGTCCAAGCGCTGGTCCGCGGCATTGCGGCGCAGACGCTCGATGGCCGCGTCACGTAGGGCCGGGTTGGATTGATAGGCGTTCAGACTCATTCAGGCCTCCAGTTTGTCGTTGAGCAGGGCCGCAAGCCGTGTTTTGGATTGGGTGCCGAGCAGGCGGGCGCATTCGACGCCGTTCAAGAACAGCAGTAGGGACGGCAGACCGCGCACGGCGAGCCGTTCGCTGAGCTCGCGGTTCTCGTCCGCATTGACCTTGACGATGCGCACTTCGGGATATTCGTCGGCGAGGTCGGCGAGGATGGGGGCGAGCGCCTTGCATGGGCCGCACCAGTCGGCCCAGAAGTCGACCAGCACGAGTCCGGGGACCGCGAGAACGTCGGTGTCGAAAGACGCATCGGTGGTGTTGAGGATGGACGAAGTCATATTTGTTTCCTATTTAGATTGCGAGAAGCCAGCACACCCAGATTAACAGTCATGTCACGGAGTACACCCAGGAGCAACAGCAAATTTTTGTCAGACGGTACCGCAGGTAATTTCAGTACAGTTATGCGAGCCGTCAGGAGGTGGGTGCGGCATCGCTCACAGTGCCAACGTCGAGCACATGGTCGTGGAAACGAGCCAGATCCTGCCGGTGCGCGACGCTGACGATCGCCGCATGCGGCAGCGACTCGACGAGGGCCGTGTAGAGGCGGGTCTCCAACTCGGGATCGAGCGCGCTGGTCGCCTCGTCGAGGAAGACGAAGTCCGGCACATGCAGCAGGATACGCGCGAACGCAACCCGTTGCTGTTCGCCGCCCGACAACTGATGCTGCCAGTTGTCGTAGGCGGCAAGGTCCTTGATCCGTTGGTCGAGCCCACATTGCGCGAGCACCCGGCGGCAGCTATCGTCGTCGAAATCCTCGGCCGCGCACGGGTAGCACAGCGCCTGCTTGAACGGCCCCGTCGGCAGGTAGCTGCGCTGCGGAACGAACATCACCGCCGCGCCTTCGGGGAGCTTCACGTCGCCGGCGCCGTATGGCCACAGGCCTGCTAGCACGCGCAGCAGGGTACTCTTGCCGACGCCGGACGGGCCGCGCACGATCCAGCGCTCGCCCGGCGCGATGCGCAGTGGGCCAAGGCGCGTCAGCGTGCGCCGCATCGGATCGAGCAGCGTCAGCGGGCCGGTAGCCAGCACCGGCACCGGCTGGTGCGTCAAGGCAAAGCCGCTCTGGCGCAGGCGCGCCTTGTGAATAGCCCACTCCAGGTCGCGCAGGCGGTTGGCGAGGGCGATCCATTCGGCGGCCGCCTGGTACGACTGGCTGAAAAAGCTCAGCGTATTGCTGAGCATGCTGAACGCGCCGGCAATGCTGACCACGCCGCCCAGCGTGATCTGGCCGGTCAGGTACAGCGGCAGCGCGGCAATGGTTGGCAGGCCGGTGAACAGATGAATGTACACGGACGAGGTCAGCATAACCTTGGTGCGCCGGACGATCAGCGAGGCCGTATTGTGTTGGACCCGGGCGAACAGACCGGTCAGGCGGCGCCGCTCCGTCTCGGCGCCGCCGTAGAAGGCGATCTGTTCCGCGTTTTCCCGGATCTGCATGGCACCGTATCGGAAGTCCGCTTCCACGGTCTGCTTTTCCATGTTCAGGCCGACGAGCCGCTTGCCAACCCAATGCGTCAGCGTCAGGCTGCCGATGTTGTAGGCGTAGGCGATGAAGACCAGCATGCCAGGAATGGCGAACGTCGTGCCGGCGATCTCGAACCGCACCACGCGCGACATGCCCCACAGCAGTGCGGTATAGCTGACCATGCTGACGACCATGCTCAGGAAATTGAAGAACAGGGCGAGCGATTGCATCGTAAACAAGCGGACATCTTCCGCGATCCGCTGGTCGGCGTTTGACAGCATGCCTTCCCGTTCGATGTCGTAGAAGGCATGCGCCGCCAGCCATTCTCGCTGGAGCTTCTCTGTCATCCACGTGCGCCAGCGGAGCTCGAGGAAGTTCTGTACCGCCAAGCTGGCGACCGACACCGTGCCGATGCACAGTCCGGCGACGATAGAGGCCGCCAGCACCGGCCAGATATTGTCCCATTTCATGGTCAGCAGGGCATCCGTCACCTCGCCCAACAACTGGTTGGCCCAGATGGAGAGCGACGCGCCACCAAAGATACTGGCCAGCATGAAGGCGAGCATGGCGTAGACTTTCCAGCTTCCCGTCTGTCGCCAGTAGCTGAACGCCAGGGTGGAAAGACTGGGTCTGAGTGGTGTGTGCAGCGTTTTATGCATCGTTCGTGCCCTGTTATTACTGGAAGCTGCGCTTGACCGTCAGTGCGTACACGCGGCTGGTCACGACCGGGATGTACGAATTGCCGGTCGTTGTGCTGTACAGCAGGCGGTTGAACACGTTCTTCACACCCACCGTCGCGCTCCAGGGCCCCGTCGTATAGTAAACGCTGGCGTCTACTTGGGCGCCGCCTGGCACGGTGAACGGCTGGTACACCGATCCGAGGCTGCTGCTGTTCCCCGAGATGCCCGCGCCGACCCCGAGGCCCTTCAGTTCGGCCCGCTGGAATTTGTACACGACCCACAGGTTTGCCTTATGCTTCGGCTGCGCGGCGAACTGCACCGTGGCGTCGCCCACGTCCTTGACCTGCGTGTAGGTGTAGTTGAAGATCGCTTCCAGCCCGGGCAGTAGCCGGCCTTGCGCATCGATTTCCGCGCCCTGGGTACGCTGCCCCTTGCGCGGGTTGTAGCAATCATTGACGCGGTCGTAGAGCAGCGAGTTCGATTGCTGCAGTGAGAATGCACTCGTCGTGAGGGTGAATTTGCTGTCAAACAGGTCAAACTTTGCGCCGATTTCGCGGTTGCGGGTCTGCACGGGCGGCACGAAACCGCCGCCGCACGCCAGGGTCGTACCCGGCTGAAAGCCCTCTGCGTAACTGGCGTACAGCGACGTCTCGTCATTGAGCTGGTACACCAAGCCTGCACCCGGGGATGTGTGATAGGTCGTCCTAGCCGGATCCTCGGACGTGAAATTTTCCGGCGTGGCGTAGAAGGTGGTCGTGATCCCGGGCGTGCTGTAGCGGGTACGCCGCAAGTTGACCAGCAGGTTCCACTTCTCGTAAGTCATCAAGTCCTGCACGTAGATGCCGCGCTGGCGCTGGCTCAGGGGGCTAGTAAAGGTCAGCGTGGTTGCACGGTCGCGCAGATCCTGGAAGTTGTATGGCGTCGACGAATACACCGGGACACTCACGGCATCGCCGGAATACTGCGTTAGGCCCTGCTCGTCGTTCGTATGGTTGAAACCGACCGAGAGCTTGTGGCGCACCTCGCCCGTCGGGAAGGTGAGCCGCATGTAGTGGTCGCCGCTGAGCGTGTCCTCCGGCCGCAGCGTCCGCGACGCGTAGAACAGCATGTCGGGTTTCGGCGAGTCCGACAGAGCGCCCTTCTCGTACGCAAGGCCGTCCGCCGACGAGATGTGCAGGTCGAAATCCTGGTGGGTGCTTTGCAGGCGGCTGACCAGCACGAGTTCGTCGCTGAACTTGTGTTCCAACTGGTAGCCGAAGCGCCGCACTTTGACGTCGACGCCGTCGGCGGGATTGCCCAGCAGCCGGTTCGGCACGGGCAGGATCACGCCATCGCGGCGCGCAAACGTGTAGCGTTCCAGCGGGCTCTTGTCGTTCGAGTAATCGGCACTGACGATGAAGTCGGTCTTGCCATCCTTCCAGCGCAGCGCTTGCAAGATCGACCTGCTCTTCTTGCCGTCCATGCCAACCTGGGTGTGACTCACGTCCTGTATGCTGCCGACCGTCCGGTACGTGAACCGCTCGTCGTCGCCGATTTTGCCCGACAGGTCAGCCCCGACTGTCTTGTCGCCGAACGACCCGTATTGCACGGTCAGGTCGCGGATCATGTTCGCCTGTGGCTTTTTGACAACGATGCTCACCGCGCCGCCCAGCGAATCGCCGCCCGACAAGATCGCCTGCGGTCCCTTCAGCACCTCGACGCGCTCCACGGCGAACACACTTCGATAAACGGCGCTGTTGTCGGTAATGCCGTTCGAGTATGAGCTCGCGGTGAAACCGCGCACGCCAAACGTCGTGTTGCTCTGCGGCGACTTGGCGATGTTCATGCCGCTGACGTTGCGCAGTGCCTCGGTCAGGTCCGTCGCCTGCTGCGATTCCAGCACCTTGCTCGTGATGAGGGTGACCGAGCCCGGCACCATGTGCAGGCTCGTGCCGCTGCGCGTGGAGGTATCCGAGCGGTCCGCCTTGAACTCCGTCTCTGCCTGGTCACGCCGCGCCACCACCTCGACCGTCGCACCCGGCGTGACGCCGAGGGTGCCGACGCCGTCGTCTTGCAGAACGTAGCGCGTGCCGGCCAGTGCCTGGACGACGGCCGCAGCGGCGCTCAAGTTGCCGTTCACCGCTTTGGCGCGCCCCTTGGCCAGGTCGGCGCGATCGAAGTCGATGCGGCGGCCACTGATTTTTTCGATCGCTTCGAGCGTCTGCACGAGCGGGCCCGCTTTCAGGTCGTAATCATGCAACGAAGTTACGTTGTCGGCGGCCGGAGCCTGCTGGGCCTGGACGCCGGACGGCGCGCTCAAGGCGAAGATGCCGGCGAGCGCGCCGGGAAGAATCACCTGGCGTAGGGCTAAACGTGAATTCTTGCGATGCATGATGGACACCCTTTATAATGGAAGTTAGTATCATCAATATATTCCGTCATACTCCTGTAACAACAGTACAGTATTAGCGCATATCCTTCTTTTCGTACTGACGAATTCATCATGTAGGAATTCGCGCCGCTTGCCAGGAGACCTCATGTCCCGCGGACGTCCCGTTCATCGCCCCGCAGTCACGTTCAACAAGGAAGCGATCACCTCGGCGGCCGGAGGCTGCAAACGTACGTCGCTGGTGGACCGCATCTTCGACCGCATCGTTGCCGAGATACAGTCGGGCCGGTTGGCTCCGGCCAAGCGCATACACTCGGTACGCCAGCTGGCCGACGAGTGCGAAGTGAGCAGGGACACTGTCGCGCGCGCGTACGACAAGTTGGTCGCGCACGGGCACCTGGAGTCGCGCGCCGGGTCGGGATTCTTCGTTCGGGCGCAGCGCAGGCCAGTGCAGGCGCCCATCGAGACCGGAGCGCTGCCGACGCTGCCTGCCTGGTGGCGTTTCCAACTAGTGCAGCCTGCAGGAAATCTCTCCAGCATGCCGGGTCTCGGCTTGTTGCCCTCCGACTGGCTGGACGAGAACGGCCTTGCCAAGGCCATGCGCTCCGTGGCGCGGGGCAGCATGCGCAGCCTCACGGGCTACGGCGACACGTTGGGCTATCTGCCGTTGCGCCAGCAGTTGCAGGCTAAGCTGCGCGACCTGCACATCGATGCGCCAGTGGCGCGCATCATGGTCACGACCGGTGCCACGCATGCGCTGCACCTGATCGTCCTGGCTTGGCTGAGGACACCCGGTGAGCATGTGCTGGTCGAAGACCCTTGTTCCTTCCTGCTGCGCGACCGCCTGTTGGCCTCCGGCCTGGAAATGTTACGGGTCCCGCGCGAAGCCGACGGTCCGAACCTCGATGCCCTGCGTGACTACTGCACGCGGCATCGCCCGAGGTTCTTCTTCTGCAATTCGGTACTGCACAACCCGACGTCCAGCCACATCTCGCCGCATAAGGCGTTCCAGATCCTGCGCCTGGCGGAAGAATTCGACCTGATCATCGTCGAGGACGACACGTACTGCGACCTGATGCCGCCCGGCGCCACGGTCCCCGCGACCCGGCTCGCGAGCTTGGATCAGCTGCAGCGCGTCATCTACATCGGCAGTTTTTCGAAAACGATCGCACCCGGTCTGCGAGTCGGTTACATGTGCGCGAACGCGAAGATCCTGGATTGGCTGCAGGTGTACCGGACCGTCAGCGAGATCGCGGCGCAGTCGATCGGCGAGCGCGTGATCTACCAGTTGCTGTCGCAGGGCGGCTACCGCCATCATTGCGCGCAGCTGCGCAGCCGGCTCGACGAGTGCCGGCAGCCGGTCATCGATGCACTGGGTGCGCTCGGCTGCACCGTGGACCTCGATACCAGCGCGGGCATGTACGTGTGGGCGACGCTGCCGCACGATCTCGACGCCATGCCGTTGGCCGACGAGCTGTTGAAACAGGGCCACCTGCTGGCGCCTGGCGTCCTGTTTTCGCTTGAAAGACATGCCGCGTCGAAGATGCGCTTCAACGTCAGTCGTACGCTAGCCAGTCCGGCGTTACCGGCGCTGGAACGTCTGATCAAAGCAAGGGCCAGTGCAGCATAAGAATCGATAGATCCACCCGTTGGAGCATAGCCCAACGGATGAACGGAACTACCGACAACAACACACTAACGGATCAACACTCTGGACCGTTTTTACTACCTTTTTCTGGACATGATAAGTAGGGGTGTTGGTGCCTACGCCAAATTGATCCACGGCGTCGATTGTGCCTGGCAGAGAATTCGCCTGTAAAAGCCGCGTCGAGCCTACGGTTGCAGGAATCTTGCCAGGTCAACTAAATTCGACCGCTTGGTCCGATCTTAGGTCGGCGCCAACACCACCCTGCGCCAGCTAGATTATGTCGCCTGTCTCGGGGACACCAGGTTAGTTTTGCAGGTCAGCACCAGCCGGGTATATCTGCGGTCAAACTACTTTTGATATATCGAAGGCCGCCTGAGGCAAAAACTCCTCCTGCCAGGCGCGCAAGTGCAACTCCCAGGGCGTAGCGCCCCCCTCTCGCGCTGTCACCAACTTGTCCGGATCGATATCGATGCCCAGCGGCTTGCGTGCAAATGCGGAGGATGTCTGCATGTGATCCTGTGCAGCCCATCGATCAGTGTAGTTGTTGACGTTGATCTCGACGCTGTTGCGATCGGGGTCCTCATAGTAGAGCGCTGTCTGCGGCCCTTCATCCACAGAGAACACCGGCACTACGCCGATCAGCTTTAGGCGGAGATACGTGCCTAGCAGGTCGTCAAGCGAACCGAGTTCAAACGCCAGATTCTGAACTCGCTGGTGCCGAGAGCGCTCAGGATCTTCGATGAGGCCGGGAACTTCGATGACCGCAAGCCGATGGCTCACATCGTCATTGCTCATGAAGGCGGCCTTGATGGCTGCTGCCGGAGCATCGACAGCGGCGGCGGTTGGATTGCTGGACGCGCTGACTAGACGCATACCGAGGACGGGCGTGTACCAGTCCAGAAGCCGTTGCAGGTTACCCGTCAACAAGCCAACGTGCTGAAGTTTCGGATAGAGAATCGCTTCCGCGTTGAGAATCATGCTAGGTCGCTCCCTTTGCTTAAATGGCCTGTGGTGAGTGGAATCCTCCCTACTGAAGGCAGTGTTAGTCCATGACGATGGACGAGTTCGCCGTTTTTTTTCGAAGATGCTCATAGGGCCAAGAGAAACCATCAATAAGTCGCTCAAGTTCCCCTGCCTCAAGCAGCCTTCCTTTATAAATTCTCTCCTGAAGATCAACTCTCATTTGCGCCAGTAATTGAAGTACGAACATAATTGCTCTGCTGGCTACAGTGATTGTAGAGGTTGATAGATTTCGAGAACGGAGTTGCGTTAACACATAAAATGTAATTTCAAAATTAGGAACGCCTGTATCATTTGCAATAATAAGAGGAAATCTCTCACCGGAAGCAAATACGAGATTGCGGATACCAAGGTCTTCAAAATATTCCACTTGTTTACATTATTGATGGTTATTAGATAAGCATGCATCTTAACTAATTTTCATTTCAAGTATAAACAAACAAAAAATCCCATTTCTCATAGGAGAAATGGGATTTTATTTGCAATGCTTAAAACCTATTCGTTAAAACGGAATATCATCATCCATATCCGAGAAATTCGGTGCTGGGCGTGATGCTGGTGCCTGGCGTTGTTGTGGTGCTGCCTGTGGGCGTGGGGCTGGTGCTCCGCCGCCACCGCCGCCGTAGCCGCTGTCATCCATAGGTGCGCCGCCGCCCATGCCCTGGCGGCTGCCCAGCATTTGCATGCTGTCGGCTTTGATGTCGGTTGCGTATTTTTCTACGCCGTCTTTATCGGTGTATTTACGGGTGCGCAGGCTGCCTTCTACGTACACTTGTGAGCCTTTTTTCAGATACTGGCCAGCGATTTCTGCCAGCTTGCCGAAGAAGGTGATGCGGTGCCATTCGGTCTGTTCTTTCTTTTCACCGCTGGATTTGTCTTTCCAGCTATCGGTGGTTGCCACGGTGATGCTGGTCATTGCATCGCCTGATGGCATATAACGGGTTTCCGGGTCTCTCCCAAGGTTGCCGACGATAATGACCTTGTTCACTGATGCCATATGTTTCTCCTGAAGTTTCCTGATACAAATTAATTTAAGCCTCTGCCCCAACGGCAGCTTTGCTGCGTTTGGGTATATTTGGCATATTGACAGCGATAAGCAGCCATATCGCTGTCAGGACCGCGCTTACAACAAAAACGGATGAAGCTGCCATATGCTGCTTTATCCAGCCTCCCAGCGCACCACCACAGAACAGGCCTATGGCCTGCAAGGTGTTGTACACACCGAGAGCAGCCCCTTTGGCTGCGGGCGGGGCAATACGTGATACCAGCGAAGGCTGACATGCCTCCAGAATATTGAAGGCAATGAAAAAAACAAACAACAAAATCACCAGCATGACCGGGGACTGCAAGTATTGCCACAAACCCAGTTCAACTAATAATAATAAAGCAATTGCAACCACAAATACCTGTTTCATTTTGCCAAATTTTTCACCGATGAAGATTGCTGGCAACATGGCAATAAATGAAGCAAACATGACGGGCAAATACACTTTCCAGTGGGCTGCCACCGGCAAGTCGGCATATTGCACCAAGGCAGATGGCACGACGACAAACATGGCCATCTGTGTCATATGCAGGGCAAACACGCCGTAATTCAGGCGCATCAGCTCACGGTTTTTAAGAATGACGGAAAACGGTACCGGCGCATGGCGAACGGCAGGGGCATCTGGTGTCACAAACACTACGACGGCAATGCCGACCAGGGCCAGCACGCCGGTCATGGCAAAAATGCCACCCATGCCTATGCTTTGATACAACAGTGGTGCAGCCACCAACGAAAACGCAAACGTGAGGCCGATAGAGCCGCCGACCATGGCCATTGCCTTGGTACGGTGTTCTTCACGGGTAGAGTCGGCGATCAGAGCGGTAATGGCGGCAGAAATCGCCCCTGCACCCTGGATGGCCCGGCCAATGATGACGCCAACCACCGTGCTTGCCGATGCGGCAACAAAAGCACCAATGGCAAACAGCAGCAGGCCAATCACGATGATACGCTTGCGTCCGAACTTGTCTGAGGCGATGCCAAAAGGTATCTGCCCGAATGCCTGGCTCAGTCCATATATACCCATGGCCAGGCCGATCAGGCTGGCGTTATCGCCATCCGGCAAGGTTTTGGCATGGATGGCAAAAACCGGCAGGATCAGGAACAGGCCCAGCATACGCAGGGCAAAGATGGATGCCAGCGAGGTACTGGCGCTGATCTCTTGCCGGCTCATGCCGGCAGGTTCCATTTCATTCAGCGCAGAAGCATCTGAAGGTGTTGCAATAGTCATATTCAAAACCCGCCTGATCAATTTAACTTACATAAAGCAAAGACGAGCCCACGGTAATTTTCAAAACCCGTTATAGTATCAGGTTGCACGCCTACTTCCCCCAATTCGGCCCAAATTCAGCTCCAATACCATGACCACACGTACAAAAGCAGCAAAAGCGGCTAAACCCGCAGAAATCGATTTTGATGCCAACGACATCCAGTTGGCACAAAAGCGGGACTTGATACGCGTACGCGGCGCCCGCACGCACAATCTGAAAAACATCAGCCTGGACCTGCCGCGCAACAAGCTGGTGGTCATCACCGGTCTGTCGGGTTCGGGCAAGTCTTCACTGGCGTTTGATACGCTGTATGCCGAAGGCCAGCGCCGTTATGTGGAATCGCTGTCGGCCTATGCGCGTCAATTTTTGCAGTTGATGGAAAAACCGGATGTGGACTTGATTGAAGGTCTGTCACCAGCCATTTCCATCGAACAAAAAGCCACGTCGCATAATCCGCGTTCGACAGTCGGTACGGTCACCGAGATTCATGATTACCTGCGTCTGCTGTATGCACGCGTCGGTACGCCATATTGCCCTGACCACCCTGAAAACCCGCTGGCGGCACAATCAGTATCGCAAATGGTGGATGCCGTGCTGGCCATGCCGGAAGATACCAAGCTGATGATACTGGCCCCGGTGGTTGCCAACCGCAAGGGCGAGCACATGGATTTGTTTGAGCAGATGCAGGCACAGGGTTTTGTGCGCTTTCGCGTGCAGAGCGGCACGCATGACGCCAAAATATATGAAGTCGATAACCTGCCCAAGCTGAAGAAAACCGAGAAGCACACCATTGACGTCGTGGTAGACCGTGTCAAGGTCAAGGCAGACATCAAGCAGCGTCTGGCAGAGTCTTTCGAGACTTGCTTGCGACTGGCAAATGGCCGCGCCCTGATTGTGGATATGGACAGCAATCATGAGCAATTATTCTCGAACAAATTTGCCTGCCCTATCTGTGGTTATTCATTGCAAGAACTGGAACCACGCCTGTTCTCTTTCAATAACCCCATGGGTGCCTGCCCGGAATGTGATGGCCTGGGACATATAGAATTTTTTGATCCGAAACGGATTGTCGCCTTCCCTAATCTGTCGCTGGCCAGTGGTGCAGTCAAGGGCTGGGACAGGCGTAATCAGTTCTATTTCCAGATGCTGTCGAATCTGGCCGCCTACTATGAATTTGATATCGACACGCCTTTCGAGCAGTTGCCCGAATCAGCGCAACAAATCATTTTGTATGGCTCGGGCAAGCAACAGATACCGTTCACCTATATCAATGAAAAAGGCCGCACCGTCATCAAGGAGCATAGTTTTGAAGGCGTGGTCACCAACCTGCAACGCCGTTATCGCGAAACTGATTCGATGGCCGTCAAGGAAGAGCTGGCCAAGTTCATCAATGAAAAACAATGCCCGTCCTGTAATGGGGCACGCCTGCGCATCGAAGCACGTTTCGTCAAGGTCGGTACCGGCAAGCAAGAGAAAGCCATTTACGACATCAGCGCCATGCCGCTGCGCGAAACCCTGCATTTCTTTGAACACCTGAAACTGACCGGTGCCAAGCGCGACATCGCCGACCGCATCATCAAGGAAATCACGGCCCGCCTTACCTTCCTCAATAATGTCGGTCTGGATTACCTGTCACTGGAACGCAGTGCTGATACCCTGTCTGGTGGCGAAGCCCAGCGCATACGCCTGGCATCACAGATCGGCTCTGGCCTGACTGGCGTCATGTATGTGCTGGATGAACCGTCGATCGGCTTGCATCAGCGCGACAATGACAGGCTGATCGACACACTCAAGCATTTGCGCGATATCGGCAATAGCGTGCTAGTGGTGGAACATGATGAAGACGCCATACGCTGCGCCGACTTTGTGGTCGACATGGGCATTGGTGCAGGTGTACATGGTGGCGAAATTATCGCCCAGGGTACGCTGGAAGACATCATGAGCAACAAGCGTTCGCTGACAGCTCAATACCTGAGCGGCGCGCTGGAAATTGCTGTCCCTAAAAAGCGTACGAAAGCGGACCCGGCCAAGCAATTGCTGATTGCCGGTGCGCGTGGCAACAATCTGAAAAAAGTCTCGATGAAATTGCCGGTGGGCTTGCTGACTTGCGTCACCGGTGTATCCGGCTCTGGCAAATCGACGCTGGTGAATGACACGCTGTACCACGTCGCTGCACGTCACTTGTATGGTTCACAAACCGAACCAGCCGTGTTTGACCATGTCAGCGGTCTGGAACATTTTGATAAAGTTATTTCTGTCGATCAGGCACCTATCGGCCGCACCCCACGTTCCAACCCGGCGACCTACACCGGTTTGTTCACACCGATACGCGACCTGTTTGCCACCGTGCCGACAGCAAAAGAACGCGGCTACAGCGCTGGCCGTTTCTCATTCAATGTCAAGGGTGGCCGTTGTGAAGCCTGCCAGGGCGATGGTGTCATCAAGGTTGAGATGCACTTTTTGCCTGACGTCTATGTGCCTTGCGATGTCTGCCACGGCAAGCGCTATAACCGCGAAACCCTGGAAGTGCATTACAAGGGCAAGAACATCAATGAAGTGCTGGGCATGACAGTGGAAGATGCGTTTGAGTTCTTCAAGGTGGTCCCCATCATCGCACGCAAATTGCAAACCCTGCTGGATGTGGGTCTGGGTTATATACGCCTGGGGCAAAGTGCTACAACACTGTCGGGCGGTGAAGCGCAGCGCGTCAAGCTGTCGCTGGAATTGTCGAAACGTGACACTGGCCGCACCCTGTACATTCTGGATGAACCAACCACGGGCCTGCATTTCCACGACATTGCCCTGCTGCTGAAGGTAATACACAAGCTGCGTGACCAGGGCAATACACTGGTCATTATTGAACATAATCTGGATGTGATCAAAACAGCTGATTGGCTGATTGATCTGGGACCGGAAGGCGGCGCTGGTGGCGGAAAAATTATTGCTACTGGCACGCCGGAAGAAGTGGCAGCCAATCCGGATAGCGTCACTGGCAAATATCTGCTGCCATTGCTGAAAAAATCAAAATAATCGTTTTCCCTTTGTGGGTAAAAAGCCGTATTTCCTTTGCGGGAAATACGGCTTTTTACTGGCTGTGGCCGCTTGATAAGTGCGGTCTCATGGCCATATTTACAGGTGCGCCACAGCGCTTAGTTATAATAGGATTTAATCCGTCGCGGCGCGCCGCAGCAAAACATAATAAAGAATCTGCCGCAACCATGAGCATACGTCTGATAGTTGGCCTGGGAAACCCCGGCCCCGAATATGAACAAACCCGCCACAATGCGGGCTTTTGGCTGGTCGACCAGTTGCCGGCCAGCCTGCAAAGGGACAAGAATTTTAATGCCCTGGTTGGCAAGACCCGTATTGCCGGTCACGAAGTCTGGTTGCTGGAACCACAAACCTTCATGAACCGTTCTGGCCAATCGGTAGGTGCCATCTGCCGCTTTTACAAGATCACGCCTGACCAGGTACTGGTGGTGCATGATGAACTGGATATGCTGCCTGGTGTGGCCAAACTCAAACAGGGTGGTTCATCCGGCGGACACAATGGTCTCAAGGATATTACCGCTGCACTGGGCACACAGGATTATTGGCGCTTGCGCATAGGCATAGGCCATCCGCGCAGCCTGAACCTGCAACAGGGTGTGGCTGACTTTGTCTTGCACCGCCCGCGCAAGGAAGAACAAAGCCTGATCGATGAAGCGATAGCAAAAAGTCTGGATGTATTACCCATGCTGGTTGAAGGAAAGTTCCCGGAAGCGATGATGCAACTACACACCACCAAATGAAATCGGCGATCCAAATTCATGCCGGTCGTAAAGCCTTTGACCATCTGCGTCAGCATGGCTTGCGGGCGCAGGATGTGGCCATCATTCCCGCTGCGGCAGGTGGACCCAAGGGGCTGATACTGCAAGCGCTGGATCAATGGATTTTTGGTGAATGGTTGCCGACCGCCCCACGTGAACGTACGCTGATTGGTGCATCCATCGGTGCATGGCGCATGGCAGCGGCCAGTCAGGCTGACCCGGTGGCGGCATTTGCACGTCTGGGGGATCTGTATTGTGAACAGCGCTATCCGGAAAAACCGACAGCCCAATACGTCACACGCGAAATACAGCAACTACTGCATGCCTTTATCGGCGGCCATGAATCAGATATCGTGCATCAACCACTGCACAGGCTGCATTTGCTGGCCGGACGTGGGCGCGGTTTGCTGAATGCGCCCAAATCCCAGCACAAGGCCAAGGCAGGTTTTGTAGCGGCCAGCTTTGCCAATCTGGCGTCACGCTCGCGTCTTGCCAGGCATATGGACAGGGTGGTGGTTGGCGACGTGCGCGACCCGCTGTTCTGGCTGAAGGCGCGCTTTGACAGTTTTGACACACATTTCTGCCAACTGACAGAAGACAATCTGGCCCCGGCCCTGTTGGCCTCTGGCACGCTGCCACTGATCATGGAGCCGGTGGCAGATATACCGCACGCACCAACTGGTAGCTACTGGGATGGCGGCATTATCGATTACCACCTGGCGCTGCCATATTCACGCGTGGCCGGTGACAAGGATGGTGGCCTGGTACTGTATCCACATTTCACTGACCATATCGTACCCGGCTGGCTGGACAAACCCCTGCCATGGCGCCGCGCCGGTCTGGGCAGAAATCGCGAATGGCTGGACAATGTGCTGATGATCGCACCGTCGCCGGCTTTTTTGAGAACCCTGTCACGTAGCAAACTGCCAGACCGCAAAGACTTTTTTTACTATGGCACTGACCACGATTTCCGCATACTGAACTGGAAACTGGCGATCAGCGAAAGCGGACGTATGCGTGATGATTTTGCGGCATTTGTTGAGAAACCAAATCTTGACATGGTGCAGGCTTTGAATTTCTAATTTTTCATTGCTAAGCTGGAAAAGCTGTTTTTTGTTGGCGCTGCTCAGCCACGTACTGAATAAGTTCAGGAAAAAATTCCTGGAAACCTTCGCTCAATGCATCGTAATTGCTGAGCAAATCACCCAGACCCGCACGCAGTAAATCACCATTCTTTGACAACCTTTGCGAAGTACGCTCGACGGCAATTCTGACGCCATCAAATTCGTTATATGAACCCAGCCAATCCTGGTGGACCATACTCGGCAGCGCTGCCTGTAAACTATCAGGTAAAACTATTTTTGATTGCTCTTGCAGGGCGCGATAAAAACGCTGTATCAATTCCTCACGAGGAGCCGGGCTGCCTTGCGGCCAATGCTGGCTCAGCACATGGTCATAAAAGATATCCAGCAAGATACCGGCATAGCGGCGATGCTGATCCTGGAACATGCCTTTGGCCTGCAAGACGATAGGATGGCTGTCGGTATAACTATCGACTTGCCGGTGTATCTGGATATCGGTCTGGATTTCAGTATGATAAAGCGCGGTGTCTTTCAGTTTAACAAAGTCACCGAGCAAGGCCCCCAGCATGGCTTTATCGCTGTGCTGTGCAAGGTAGATGTGGGCAAGATAATTCATGTCGCTGCAAGTATAGCTGGCTTTGTATTTGCCCGCTTCTGCGTCCATATTACCTTATCCTTAATCCTCTATTTGCTCGCCATCTTTATTGACACCTTCAGACGCTGTCTTGGCGGTGGGCACATGCCGCCCCTGCTGTTTCAATGCCTGCCTGAGCAGATATTCTACCTGCGCATTGGCGCTGCGGAGCTCCTGAGCCGCCATACGTTCGATCTCGTTCCACAGCACGGGATCGATACGCAGGGGGAAGGATTTTTTTCCGGGGCTGGCCATTATCTGCCGTTCAGACGTGGGGTCAGATAGCTGAGCAGACGTTGCGGGTCTTGCGTACCGAGGAGTATGGTCTTGCCATTACGCATGATCAAACGTATCGCTTGCTTGCCATGTGCGTTATACAGCATACCTTGCCTGGTTCTGCGTATGCCCCAGCCATCCAGAAGACTGGTATTGGTAGGCCCTGCCGCCTGGATGTCAGCCAGTGCGACCTTCCACACCGGCCAACCCAGCCAGCCAAACCGCCAGGACAGATGAGTGGCATCTACCCGTATAGTCAGGCTACCCAATATCAGTAACACCAGCAGATTAACCAGCAGCACGATGAATGGTGCCCATACAGGACGAGAACCATCAGCGTGCATATGCATCCACATGTTAACCAGGCCCATTAAAGGCATGAATATCCATAAAAACTTGAATAACTGTCTTTCCACATAAATAGGGTGTTGCATATGCTTGGTCCATTAACTTTTAGTTGTACAAGGTGCCGGTATTGATGACAGGCTGGGTCTCCTTGTCGGAACACAGCACCACCAGCAAATTGCTGACCATGGCCGCTTTTCTTTCATCATCGAGTTCACATATCTTGCGTTCTGACAGACCCTGCAATGCAGCTTCCACCATACTGACTGCGCCATGTACAATTTTTTTGCGGGCGCTGATAATGGCTTCTGCCTGCTGACGGCGCAACATGACCTGGGCAATTTCTGCGGCATAGGCCAGATGGGTCAGCTTGGCATCTTCTACATCGACACCGGCAGCGGTAAAGCGCTTATGCAATTCGTCACGCATGGCACCGGCAACCACATCCATGCCTGCCCGCAGGGTCGTTTCGCCTTCGGCAAGATCTTCACCATCATCATAGGCATACTGCGTTGCCAGATGGCGTATTGCAGCTTCTGCCTGTATGTTGACGAAGCGTTCAAAATCATCGACATTGTAAATTGCCAGCGCCGTATCCTGCACACGCCAGATGATGGCAGCACCAATTTCAACCGGGTTACCGCGTTTGTCATTCACCTTCAAAGGCGCCGTGTTCAGGGTGCGGGCGCGCAAACTGAGCTTGCGCTTGGAATAAAAAGGATTCACCCAGCGTAAGCCTTCACTACGATCTGTCCCCTTGTACTGGCCAAACAGCGACAGTAAAGCCGCTTCATTCGGTTGCAGCATATACAAGCCAGTCAAGATGAAAATACCCACCACGACGACAGCCAGACGCAGCAATACCCCCGGCACACTGGGGTCGCCACCCACACCAACCAGACCGATAAAACTATAGGCACCGCCTGCCACAAGAAGCAGGCCAACAATAATCATGAAATAACCGTCTAGCGATGGGCGGGAGCGCTCTTGTATTAATTTTTTATCACTCGCAGACACTGAGGTAGTACTCATACTTTCTCCTGATAGATGGCACTTTGAAATCAAAGTGATATCACTTTAGGCCGCAAATACGAGCCTGTCAAGAAAATATGAAAACAATAGTAGAAAGGCCATGACTGGCACAGTCAGCATTTTCCGCGCCTTGTATTCCTGTAGCGAAGGCAAGTTGCAAGGCATTGTATGAGCAACACCCATTCAGCTAGGGCGTGTTGACCTAGTCAAATGCCGGAACTCAGGAAAAGGGGAACAACTTCCTGATACGGTTGGATGCCATCATGCTTGATGCCGCCTTCAAGCATGACACACAGGGCGTTTCTTTCTCAGCGGCTTCAGCAAGCCCAGCAGCGACCGCGGGCAGAGATGCCCTGGCACGGGTGCCGGCGTAATACAGCACGACACCCATCAGGGCAGCCGTAATCAGGGTCCAGAACATGACGGCACTCCTGAAATGCGCCAGCAAGAAACCGCACACCACGGGGCTGAAAGCTGCCCCAAAAGTCGCCAGGCTTTGCGCTCCATAATAACTGCCACGCTTGTCGGCGGGTGCGATCATGTCGATAAACAGGTATTCGCAGGGAATCACGATCACTTCACCCAAAGTGAAAGCCAGTGTCGCCATCACCCAGGATATGACACTGTCGGCCTGCATAAAGCCCAGCAAACCCAGCGCATACAGCGAAACCCCCAACGTCACCCAGCGAAACAGGTATTTTTGCTGCATGAGCTTGCCAACCGGATATTGCAAGACCACGACCGTGACCGCATTGGTGATCAGGATGTAAGGAATCAGTTTTGCCGTGGCTTGCGTGCCCCTGCTCAGTATCAGGTATTGTGACAAGTAGCCGGATACAAAACGACCAAACACAAACGATGTCAGGACACTGCCCAGTGTTAAGAAAATCAGACGTCTGTCATTCTTCAGACTGGCCAGGGTGCTGCCAAAGCCGGGCTTCAGCCTGGTATCGGCAACTGCCGGTACCGTAGCGGGTGTCTGGGTGATGTTATCCCTAGCCTGATACCCCACTATTTGCGATGCCATCAATGAAAATATGGCAGATATCATCAAGGGCGCGGCCACCTGATACGCAAACAGCCAGGCGCCCAATACCGGACCGATGGCAAACGCCATGTTGATCAACATGTAATTCATGGAAAAGGCACGTGGCCTTTGATCTGGCGGCAGCAAATCTGCCAGCATGGCCTTCAGCGCGATACTGCGCAAGGTCAGCGCCGATTCAATACAGGCCAGTGCCAGCAAGGCCGCCAGCGCAAAGGCTGATACCGTCACCAGCAGCGAACACAGGGCCACGGCGATGCACGCAAACATCATCAGGCGGCGCTTATCGAGACGATCTGTCAGATAGCCCGCATACAGACCAAACAGCGTGGAAAAGAAAATGCTGCCGCCCATTATCCAGCCTACGGCCTGCTGATCCAGTCCCAGGCTGTCAGACAGATACAGGGCCATGAAAGGCAGCGCCACCGCTCGCCCCATGACAAAGACAAAAGAACTCAACAAGAGCCGGATCACTGTCGATGGGAAGCGCTTCATCATTATCCTTGTTCATCAATCTTTGCATAAATGGGCAGACCTGGCATTGAAAATCCTTGCGCATGGCAGGGATGATTCTCGCTCTTTGCAAGTATCCAGAAAAAAGCAGAAAGGAAAAATGGATATAATTGAGAAAAAAATTTCCCCTTTTATGAAACTCCTCGACCAGTACCGGCGTCTCTACACTTTATTGCAAGGCCAGCCTCAACAACCAGGTTTGCCCAGTCTGGCGCAGGCCATGCATTGTAGCGAACGCAATATGCGCAACCTGCTGGCAAAAATGCAGCAACAGGGCCGGCTGCAATGGCAGGCGGGGCGAGGGCGCGGTAATCATTCACAACTGGATTTTCTACAGACACCCGATACGCTGGCACTTGATCATCTGTCCCACCTGCTGGCACGCGGAGATCTGGAACAGGCCTTTGCCAGCCTGGAAGATGGACTGCGCCAGCAACTGGCAGCGCGCCTGCCGGAATACCTGGGCGTACCCGATGCCGCTTGCCGCAGCCTGCGTATGCCGCTGTTTCGCAAGGTGGAAAGCCTGGACCCGCTGAAAGTATACGGGCGTCTGGAAGCGCATCTGGTACGCCAGATTTTTTCACGCCTGACCACATTCGATCATCAACAAAATGCATTGATGCCTGCGATTGCCCATCACTGGGAAAGTGAGAAAAATGCCACTGTCTGGCATTTCTGGCTACGCCCTGGCCTGAGCTTTCATGACGGCATGGAGCTGGGTGTAGATGATGTGAAAGCCAGCTTTTTACGGCTGCGGGATGAGTCGGCAATTTATCAGCGTCTGTACCGTCATTTGCAGCATGTCGAGACTGGCCCCAGCCGGCGCGTGAGTTTTTATCTGGAACACTCCGATCAGCTCTGGCCACATTGTCTGGCCACTGCCAACTCCTCCATCGTGCCACGTCATCGCAACGCCGACTTTGAACGCTTTCCGGTGGGCAGCGGCGCGTTTCGCGTGATACGCAACAATACCTATCAACTGACCTTGCAGGCGTTCAAGGATTATTATCGCGAGCGCCCCTTGCTGGATGAAATTGATTTATGGATGCTGCCGCCGCCATCCGGTCCATCCGGATTTGATTTGCAGTTTGGTTATGCCAATGAAGACTGCACAAAAAAGCAAACCGTCGCCGGTGCCGAATCAGGCTGCACCTATATTATTTGCAACCCCTGTCGCAATGCTTTTAAAACGGTAGAACAAAGACTGGCTTTGGCAGACTGGCTGGCACCTGAGATGCTGATTGACCCAAATGAACGCAGCAGAAAAGCAGCATCAGGCTTGCTGGCAATCTGGAAACACCGTGTCGCGAAAAAGACCAAATGCAGCAGCTTTAAAGCTGGCTGCAAATTGCGCATGGTCAGTGGCCAGACCCAGGAAATGTTGAGCCTTGCAGCGACCATCAAGCAAAGGCTGGAAGCAGGCGGGGTCAACGTCATCTGGACCAGCCTGCCGTTTGATCAACTGCTGGCCCGCGACTGGATGAAAGACGCCGACCTGGTGGTCACCCGTGAAGTCATGCATGATGATCAGGATTTTGGTTGCTATGAATGGTTTGCCGCCGACAGTGTGTTCCGTCGCTGGATGCCGGACGCCGCCCTGAAACACATCGATCTTGATCTGATGAAAATCAAGACACTACCAGACAGCAAGCGCCGCATGCTGGCTTACGCGCGCATAGGAAAACGCCTGGTACAAGAAGGCTGGCTGATCCCTATTTCACATGAAAACCAGCAAGTCAGCATCGCGCCACATGTGGCCGGGGTCAGGATGACGCCATTTGGTTTTGTGTCATTCGATGAAATGTGGCTAAGACAATAAAAACACCACGACCTCATGATAGAGATCGTGGTGTAGTGTTGAAAAGTCAGTACAGGCACCTTCAGAAAAAGCTTACATGTTTACTGACTTACAAACGTATTGACGCTACCCGGATCAATATAAGCAGTAGCCAGGCCGCTGGTGACCGTATATTGACCAGCGTATTCATTATTGAAGCTGGACGATGTTCTGTATTTCACGAAAGCAGTTGCGCTTCCTGAGCTTGCTGCACTCAATTGCAGTTTGACCTGTCTTTGTGACGTACCGTTATTGATTGCCACCACCACTATTTTTTCACTGCTGTTTTTGTAGGCAGTGACGAACACATCTGCGTAAGGTTTTTCAGTCGCGGCAATACGTGTGTAGCCAGGACGCACATATTTTGCGTATTGCGACATGATGTAACCACGCTTGCTGACATTACCATCTTCAGTGATCAGACCATAAGACCGGCGGATATACCACCACACATAAGCACTGTAGTTGGCGACCATGCTGTTATGTAATTCCAGCGCGGCGGGCATGGCCTTGGCCCAGTCATTGGCGTCAGAATTGTCGGTGAAATGCTCGGTCATCCACAGCTCTTTTCCCTTGCTGCGTGCGAGCGGATAATCACTGGGGCTGACACCGTACAGATGGCCGGCAACAATATCAAACTGCGCTGCTGCGTTGGCATCGTTGAGTATCGGGTCTGCCAGGGTTTTACTGAAATTGAGGGACTCTGGTGTCATCACTTTCAGCGAGCCAAAGCGTGAACCCTGCGCTTTCAGGAAGTTAATGAACTCCGTCGAATTCCATTGACAGCCTTCATACGTGGGATCCCAGTCCGGTTCATTCTGAACAGAAATTCCGTACAGGGCTGCACTGCTGCCTTCCATATAGGCGGCAAAGTTCAGCAGGTGCGTCGCATAATCAGGATAGTAGGCTGGCGACAGCCTGCCCGATACAAGATTATTGTTGGTCTTCATAGAGGCAGGCGGTGACCAGGGTGTCGCAAACAGGGTCACACCTTTGGCCTTGGCCAACTGGGCTGTGGGCACCTGCCTTTGCCAGTTACTGTTGGAAGGGTCGATCCGCATACGCATGATCGATAAACCGATCTGCCCACTGCCGGTACCGAAAGCACTGTCCACCTGGGCACTGGTTAAATCGTCTATCCACCCCGCCCCATTAAAGCCGCCAAATCCACGCATGGTTTGATAGCTGGTACTGGGATTGATATCTACGGCTTGCGCGAGGGCATTGGCGCTGAACAGGATCAGGAACAGGTTCGCCAGAAGGCTGAAACAGTTTTTTTTGATTGATAAAAGTGTATTCATAAGAAGTCTCCATATTAAGTTTATATTGATATAAGCTTTTAATACGGTAGCTTTCCCCATAACATCGGGGGAAACTACGGCTTCCCATTCCAGTGATGGTCGGATTATTTTTCCAACTCAAAATACCGAATTTATCTAACCGCGGATATTATCTGAATAACAGTCATAGTACAACTTGGTGCCTATTATCATCGCATGTCGGGTGATAAGCAGGCATACAAGGAGCTGCAACGCAGTTGGGGCGGTTTTGCGTAAGTCATACCGTTATACGGTAAGATGCTGGTCCGCATTCTTATTCGATTTGGCAGTCCCGCATGAAAACCCGTATCCGCACCGAAGCCGCCGCTCTCTGGAATATTGCCTGGCCTGTCCTGATAGGCCAGCTTGCGACCGTGGGTATGGGTGTGGCTGACGTGGCCATGACTGGCCACCTGAGTGCGGATGACCTGGCATCGGTTTCGCTGGGGGCGAATGTCTGGGCCATCATACTTGTCACGGTCATGGGTATCATGATGGCTGTCAACACGGTGATTGCACATGAGGTCGGTGCCGAAAATCATGAGCGCGTACCACATATGGTGCGTCAGTCTTTATGGCTGGGCCTGGGTGTAGGCCTGATCGCCTGCCTGCTGCTGAATATTTCCACCCTGATTTTTAATTACCTGCAACTGGATGACGCCATCAATGCCAAGGCATCGCAATTCGTGCATGTCATCAGTATCGGCATGCCAGCCTTTGCCATGTACCGCGCGCTGTATGGTTACACCACCAGCCTGAACCAGACCAAGCCGGTAATGATGATTGCACTGGGCGGCCTGTCTTTTAACATCGTGGTTAACTGGCTGTTCATTTATGGTCACCTGGGTTTCCCGAAACTGGGTTCTACCGGCTGCGCACTGGCGACTGGCGTCGGACTGTGGCTGATGCTGGGCGCGATGGTGTTCTGGATGCGTCGCTCTGCGGTGTATCACAGCACCTTCCCCTTCACCCATTTTGAAGCTCCCAACTGGACAGAGATACGTTCCACCCTGCGACTGGGGCTGCCGATAGGCATCACCTATTTTGCCGAGGTATCGGCCTTTGGCGCAGTCGGCCTGCTGATCGCCCGTTTTGGTGTGGTGCCGGTTTCTGCCAACCAGATTGCACTGAATTTTTCTTCGCTGGTGTTCATGGTGCCGATGAGCCTGGGTATCGCCCTGACCACCCGTGTCGGTCAGGCCCTGGGTGAAGGTGATGCCGTGCGGGCACGCTTTGTGTCCTGGGTAGGTTTTGCCCTGTCCATGGGCTTTGCTGTGCTGTCTGCGCTGGGCATCATGTTGACGCGCGATCAGATCGCCGCCGCTTATACATCGGATCTGGCGGTGCAGGCACTGGCATCAGAGCTGTTGTTGTATGCAGCAATTTTCCAGTTGTCGGATGCTGCACAGGTAACGGCTTCGTGCGCCATACGCGGCTACAAGGTGACACGCACTCCCATGCTGATACACCTCATGGCGTTTTACGGCTTTGCATTGCCGCTGGGCTGCCTGCTGGGCCTGGCACCAGAATGGATGCCGTGGCATCCACAACAGGCGATGGAAGCACGCGGCTTCTGGATAGGTCTGGTACTGGGCCTGACCGTTGCCGGCGTCCTGCTGACCCTGTTCCTGCAACGCCTTAGCACCAGACGTATCCGGCAAACTGCCTGAGCCATAGTCCAGGACTTAAGGCATATCAGCTCAGTTGCTGATACAGACTGGTAATGCCATCCATGGTACTGAGGATTCTTTCGCTGGTCGTGGCCACATTGATGGCATATTGACGTGCATTTTTTGGTTCTGCGATCTGACGCAAGGCATCGTCAAAAAACAGCCATTGCTGTTGTGCCAAAGCCAGTTCATCGCGGATGCGCGAGGTATTCGACGATGAAGCCTGCAAGGTCGCCATGCCAGCCACAAAATCCTTGCGTGCAGCATCCAGCTTGGCCATGACATCAGGCGGTGCCACACCCCATTGCTGCGCCTGGTAAAACTTGGCCATTCTTTGCGACAGCATGCGCTGTCGGCCAGACACATTCACCAAC
Organism: Undibacterium sp. Ji49W; assembly: GCF_049340205.1. Classification (NCBI taxonomy): domain Bacteria; kingdom Pseudomonadati; phylum Pseudomonadota; class Betaproteobacteria; order Burkholderiales; family Oxalobacteraceae; genus Undibacterium; species Undibacterium sp. Ji49W. Next base: position 144,252 of record NZ_JBMPOW010000002.1, read on the forward strand.
TGCCCCATGACCGTGCCAGAAAAGGCTTCCAGCTGCACGGTCGCCTTGTTCGCCAGGCTAAGCACATCTTCATTGAGCACCATGACGAGTCTGGCATCTTGCTGATTGGGAGCTTTTTCCAGCAATACCTTTTTATACAGCAGCCAGTTTTTTTCCACTTCTGCCAGCATTTGCCGGTTATCAGGGGTGGGCGCAAAAGTTTTCAGTTCCCCCAGTTGTTTCTCGAAACTGGCCAGGGATGTATCGAGTATCTTTTTTGACTGTTCGACCTCGATGCCCTGCCCCAGTTGCAGATAGGCTTTGGCCAGACGCTGCGACAGCATGCGTTGCTTGCCCGACTTGTTGATGGCTTCGTTCAGGTTGATGACCTGGGCAATGGCATAGGTAATGACTGCCAGATTGCCCACCGCAAATGCGCTTTTGCCTATAAATCCACGTCTGTCCATATTGTTGCTCCTGTACATTTGTTGGTTTCATATGGCTTATAGCAAATTTCATACCTGTTATTTTGATAAAAATCGCCTCAAAATATGGCAGGCGTACTTGTTTCCTGTCTAAAACAGGGCAGTGATGCGGTGATGGCGATGCAGCACTTCCTTCTATTTCGGGGTATTCGCTGCGGAATCAGTCAGCAAGACCGCCAGTTCCGGTAAAATAGCGGGTTAATCAAATCCAACTGGCAAAACATCATGAGTCTCAAATGCGGCATCGTCGGCCTGCCTAACGTCGGCAAATCCACACTGTTCAATGCGCTGACCAAAGCGGGCATACCGGCAGAAAATTATCCTTTCTGCACGATAGAACCGAATGTGGGCGTCGTTGAAGTGCCTGATCCACGTCTGAAGCAATTGTCTGACATCGTCAAGCCTGAACGCATCCAGAACGCCATCGTTGAATTTGTTGATATCGCTGGCCTGGTTGCCGGTGCCTCCAAAGGCGAAGGCCTGGGCAATCAGTTCCTGGCACACATCCGCGAAACCGACGCCATCGTCAACGTGGTGCGCTGCTTTGAAGATGACAATGTGATCCACGTAGCCGGTAAAGTCAGCCCGCTGGACGATATTGAAGTCATCCAGACCGAACTGGCACTGGCCGACATGGGTACGGTAGAAAAAGCCATCCATCGCGAAAACAAAAAAGCCCGTTCCGGCGACAAGGACGCTACCAAACTGGTGGCCGTGCTGGAACGCATCATGCCTGCCCTGAACGATGCCAAGCCTGTGCGTGCACTGGGCCTGGATGCAGAAGAAATGCTGCTGATCAAGCCACTGTGCCTGATCACTGCCAAGCCAGCCATGTATGTGGCCAACGTCTCTGACAGCGGCTTTACCAATAACCCGCTGCTGGACCAGCTGACGGCCTATGCAGCATCACAAAACGCCCCTATCGTGGCAATATGTGCTTCCATAGAATCTGAAATCGCTGATCTGGATGACGCTGACAAAGCCGACTTCCTGGCCGACATGGGCATGCAGGAACCTGGCCTCGACCGTCTGATACGCGCGGCCTTCAAACTGCTGGGCCTGCAAACTTACTTCACCGCCGGTGTCAAGGAAGTACGCGCCTGGACTATCCATGTAGGTGACACGGCACCGCAAGCTGCGGGCGTGATCCACACCGATTTTGAACGCGGCTTCATCCGCGCCCAGACCATCGCATTCGACGATTACATCACCTTCAAAGGTGAAGCCGGTGCCAAGGAAGCAGGCAAGATGCGCGCCGAGGGCAAGGAATACATCGTCAAGGATGGTGATGTGCTGAACTTCCTGTTTAACGTCTGAACGAAGTTAAATACCTTAAGAAATCCTTTTCAAAAGCCGCGATACTCGCGGCTTTTTTATTTCTGCGACACCTAAGCTATAATAATTTTTACGTCACGACACACCCACTGCGGAGCAAATTTGCCTGACAAGAATCCCCACCACATCATCGATGCGAGTTTGGCATGAACCTTGATGTCAGAACCATCATGCTAATGCTGAGCGGGATCAACCTCCTGGGTGCGGGAATGATGGCGCTCATCAGTTTTCATGCCGATAATATCAGAGGCGTGCGTCAGTGGGCACTGGGGCATTGCTGCATGTGTATAGGTATTTTTACCAGCACGCAAATGTCGCCGGAATGGCCCTTGCTGATTATTGCAGCCGTTCCTCTGATCACAGGATGCGGTTTCGGTTTTATCTTCAACGGCATTCAGGCCTTCAAGGGAAAGCGCTGCAATTACTGGATCACTGCATGGCTGGGCTTGCAGATGATGACGCAAAGCCTGTGGTTTGGTGTAGTACAAAATGATATCCGCAGCGTACTGATCGCCAATTCCCTGTTGTTCGGTGGCATATTTGTAGCATGCGCATTCAACCTGATGGTAAGAACCACACAACCACTGAAGACAGCCTATTGGTTATCTGCCGGTTCCTTTGGATTTATTGCGCTGATGGGCCTGCTCAGGGCATTGAATCTTTTCCTGACACCTGCTCATGGAGTCGGCTTGTTTGCGCAAGGCGATGTGAATCCTATCTTCCTTATACTCGGCGGTTTGTCGCAACTGTCTATCTCCTTGTCGCTGGTGCTGTTGATTACCTTCCGCCTGGTCAGCGATTTGCGCGAACAGGCATCGTATGACAGTCTGACGGGTGCTATGAACCGACGTCGGTTTGAGGATGAGTCACGGCGTTTGCTGGCACGCGCCGTCCGGACCGGTGAGCCTCTGTCCATCATCATGATCGATGTGGATTTTTTCAAACGGATCAATGACCTCCATGGTCACCCGGCTGGAGATGAAGTGCTGCGTCGTCTTTCCAAATTATTACAGGCAATCATCCGCAGTGAAGACTGCCTGGCCCGTTACGGCGGTGAAGAGTTTTGTATCTTGCTGGTAGGTACCCGTGAGCAGGGTGCCGCCCAGTTGGCAGAACGTGTGCGTCTGTTATATGCCGATCTGCGCATAGAGTGGAAAAACGAAATCCTGCAAAGCACCTTGAGTGCAGGTGTTGCCGATTCTTCGGCGGTCGGCACTGATCTGTCGACCCTGGTTGGTGCCGCAGACCAGGCACTGTACAGGGCAAAAAATGCAGGACGTAACTGCATCGCCCTGCATTCCATGAACAACCAGCCGCTACCTTCCTGATATCAGGAAAAGTAAACTCGCTGTGACATTAGCGCTTTACTGCAGACAGACTTGCCAATCAAATTCCGTTCTGGCTTGCTGAACGCTGACGACCAGCCAGATGTGATTCCAGTACATTGCTTTTGGCAAGCGGAGTAGCAGACTGCGCGGCGCTTATCCATTCGTCAGTGCTGGTCACTGCAGCAAAATTCGAATGGAAGACTACGCTGTAAATGCGATGAATTTCTTCTGCGCTGGCAAATCCGGCTGCATTGGCATAAGGCAGACTGCCGCTGGCATCGGTCAGCACTTCCACTGTATAGCCATTATGTGCCGCTTCATAGATGGTACTGGCATTGCAGTTGTGGGTCATGTAACCAACAACGCTGATGGTTGTGATTTCATTTTTCTGCAACCATGCCGCTGCATCGGTACCGGTAAATACGCTGGCCATATTTTTTTCTATACGGTGGTCCGCATGACGGCTGGCGACAACTTCATGCAGTTGCCAGCTTTGCGAGCCACGCGCAAAAATAGGGGCACTTTCTGGCGCAGAATGCTGGACAACCAGTACTGGAATACCCGCCTCTTTGGCGGCGTCCATCGCCCTGCCTATATTGCGTAAAGACACCTGAGGATCAGGATATTCAATCAACATATTGCCGGTGAAATATTCATTTTGCACATCGATGACGATCAGGGCACGTTTTATGTTTTGGTTTGTTGTAAAGGTAGTCATGGCTGGTTCCTGTTGTTTGGATTGATCAAAAATAATCAGCACTTATGCTGTCCATGTACATCATTCTCGGTGAAAACCGGATATGGAATAAGTGACCCGATAGCCAATATTCGATACAATTGGGCCATGCGTACAAATAAACCCGTCAATCGTGTGAATGTGGCTGTGCTGGCCTTTGAAGGCATCAGCCCGTTTCACCTGTCTGTACCCTGCATGGTGTTTGGCGAACACCATGCGAGTATCGACCTGCCACGATTTCATCTGCGTGTATGCAGTTCCTCTTCCGCATCAGACGGCAGCGGCAGGGCTGACAAGTGGCGTACCATACCTACCATACGTACCATAAGCACCAATGCCGGTTTCAGCATACAGACACAGCATGGGCTGAACGTACTGGCCCGCGCCGACATGGTGGTGATACCGTCCTGGCATGATGATTTGCGTCCGGCCTCGCCGGAACTGTTGAAAGCCATACGACGCGCCCACCAGGCCGGGGCACGCATCATTGGCTTGTGTCTGGGTGCCTTTGTGCTGGCAGAGGCTGGCTTGCTGGACCAGCGCAGTGCCAGCACGCACTGGGCACTGGCAAAAGATTTCTCTGAGCGCTATCCGCAGATCACGCTGGACCCGAATGTGCTGTATGTCGATCATGGTGACGTCATCACTTCCGCTGGCACAGCAGCGGGTATTGATTGCTGCCTGCATGTATTGCGGACCAGTTATGGGGCCGAAGCAGCCGCCCATGTGGCGCGCCGCATGGTGGTTGCGCCACACCGCCAGGGCGGTCAGGCGCAATACATAGAACAGCCGCTGCCGGTGCTGGCCACAGATGAGCGTCTGGCCAACGTGCTGGAATGGATGCTGGCCCATCTGGCTGACACCCAGCATCTGGATGAACTGGCCACCAGGGCCTTGATGAGCCGGCGCAGTTTTACCCGCCATTTCCAGCAACAGACCGGCACCACCGTTGGAAAATGGTTGCTGAACCAGCGTCTGGCGTTGGCCCAACGGCAACTTGAAGCCGGCAAACGCTCTATTGACGATATCGCCATGGATACCGGCTTTGGTTCAGCCTTGTTGCTGCGACGTTATTTTGCCCGCGAATTCGGAATTTCGCCCTCGGCTTACCGGCGTGCCTTTCGCGGCGAGGACTGAGCGTCTGCCAGCATCCTGCGAGCGGGCATAAAATATGCCTGTAAATTGCCAGCATGAACGGCATGATCCCCTTTAAAATAGCTGCTACCGTATCTCTGGCCCTTAATTTACCCAATTACCATGCCAAGCATCGCCGAACTGAACATTTACCCCATCAAATCCTGCGCTGGCATAAGGCTGAACACTGCCGTCCTGACGGATACCGGCCTGAGCGCGGGTGGTGTGTATGACAGGGAATGGATGCTGGTGGATCAACAGGGCCTGTTCCTGACGCAAAGAGAATATCCACTGATGGCAACGATACGCCCGGAACTGGGCAACGGGCATTTGCTGGTACATGCAGCCAACATGACTGCTTTACAACTCCCCCTGCAACTGCCGACAGAACAATCTGGTGACGCACCGGTACAGGTAACGATCTGGGAAGAAAGTTTTTTGGCCCTGGATGCCGGTGATGAAGCCGCCGCTTGGTTCAGCCAGGTACTTGGCATAGCTTGCAGGCTGGTACGCTCCAGCGTACACACCCAACGTTTTGCCAACCAGAAGTGGACCGGGAATAAACACGTACCCACGCGGTTTTCTGATGGTTACCCGATCTTGCTGACAGGTACAGCTTCGCTCGATGACTTGAATGAACGCCTGCAACAACAGGGCCGTGACGCCTTGCCGATGAACCGCTTTCGTCCCAATGTGGTGCTGGATGAGATGGAAGCTTATGAAGAAGATTATGCGGAATGCTTTGAAATCGGTGCAGATATACAGTTGCGCCCGGTCAAGCCCTGTCCGCGCTGCCCTATGCCTTCAATTGATCAACTGACTGGAAAAATCGGTCCTGATCCACTGGACATCTTGCAGACTTACCGTGCGAACCCGCTGGTGGATGGTGGCATTACTTTTGGTATGAACATCATTCTGGACAGTGGCACCGGGCACACCCTGCGACTTGGCGATGAAGTGAATATGCAAATTGCCTTTTAACAGCAGAACCACTCACTATGGATAGTGCCATCCCCGCCCCTGACGACGATACCCTTGAGCTTGATGCTCAGGATGCACTGCAAGAATTGCAGCGCGAAAATCAGGCTTTGCGCACGCGGCTGGAAAACCTGCTGGAACTGGCACACCGCAATCAAAGCATCATGGCCCGCCATCAAAGTTTTGATTTGAAGATCATCGGTGCCAACAGCTTCCGTGAATTGATCACGAATATTTTCAGTGCCCTGGCGATCACTTCGGAACTGGATGTGGTGTCGCTGGTGCTGTTCGATAAATATGGCGACCTGCAACAAATGCTGGCCGACCTGAAAATTGATCTCAATGAATTCCCTCATCTGCTGTTTCTGCGACATGAGGTTGAATTAAGCCAGCCCGAATCAGCCTTGCGCAAACCGCAGTTGGGCCTGTACCAGAGCCTGGCCTATGCATCCTATTTCACCAGCTTCAACAAGAAGCCGGCCAGCATCGCCATCATCCCCATGCGGCGTCAGGGCAGGCTGATCGGTTGCCTGAATGTAGGTAGCTTCCGGGCCGACCGCTTCCAGCCGAATATGGCCACCGATTTTATCGAGCGCCTTGGCTCCATCATCGCCATCTGCCTGGAAAATGTTATCAATAATGAGCGTCTGACCTACATAGGCATGACCGATCCGCTGACTAATGTCAGCAACCGCCGCTATGTGGAACAAAGGGCGCTGGAAGAAATAGCACGTGCCCGCCGTCAGCGTTACAGCATTGCCTGCATGTATCTGGATATTGATTTTTTCAAACAGATCAATGACCGCTATGGACATGAAGGTGGCGATGATGTACTGAAAGAAGTGGCAAGACGTATCAAGGCCGAACTGCGCCTGAGCGATACGCTGGGACGTTTTGGCGGAGAAGAATTTGTGGTGGTGCTGGTCAACACCAATCTGCATGATGCCATCCAGGTGGCAGAACGCATACGCAAGAGTATCGCCGGCCAGGAATTCGCCTTAACGGCAGCAGGCACTTGCCAGGCGACGATTTCCATCGGTTTGACAACCATCGATGAAAAGTCCAATCAGGACAACGCCAGCGTCGTGGCACGGGATATGTTGCAACGCGCAGACCGGGCTTTATATCAGGCAAAAAACAGCGGACGCAATCAGGTGCGCTGCTATTGAAATGACCCCGGATGCTAAAACCGGTGCCCCCAGATGCATCCCGGTTGACTAAGCCTGCTTTTTATCGGACTGCAGACTTTCGTATTTGGCCTGTAACTGCGCCGGTGTCTCACGCCATTCCGGATTGAAGGGAATGCAGCTCACCGGGCACACTTGCTGGCATTGCGGCTCTTTGTAATGACCCACGCATTCCGTGCATTTATGAGGATCGATCTCATAAATTTCCGGGCCCATGTATATCGCATCATTCGGGCATTCAGGTTCGCAGACATCGCAATTGATGCAATCATCTGTAATCATCAGGGCCATACCAACTCACTTCTCATTCAGGCGGTTTGTGTCAAACCGCTATTACTGCCGCTACCGGCAAACAGCTATCAAGTCCTGTCGCCCAGCGCGGCCACTTTTTGTTTGAGCCAGCGATCGACGGAAGGAAATACAAATTTTGATACATCGCCACCAAACATGGCGATCTCGCGCACGATGGTGCCAGAAATGAACTGGTACTGGTCCGACGGTGTCAGGAACAGGGTTTCGACATCCGGCAGCAGGTAACGATTCATGCCGGCCATCTGGAATTCATATTCAAAATCGGATACCGCACGCAAGCCGCGCACAATCACGCGTGCGTCATTCTTGCGCACAAAATCTTTCAGCAAACCGGAAAAACTCTCGACCCTGACATTCGGATAATGCCCCAATACTTCATTGGCAATTGTCAGGCGTTCTTCCAGAGAGAAAAAAGGTTTTTTACTCTTGCTATCTGCCACGCCCACGACCAAAGTATCAAAAAGACCAGAGGCGCGACGCACCAGGTCTTCGTGACCACGCGTCAACGGATCAAATGTTCCCGGATAAACGGCTGTGACCATCTTCACTCCCTTTTTCGCAATATGCATAATGATATGCACCAAGTTGAGCAGGCATTATGCCTGATTTTCGTGCGTCTCATGCGGCAAGATGTTGCGTTGCAGTATATGAAAGAACACACTACCTGCCTTGTCTGCTCTTATAACTTGCCATTCGGAAAGTATTTTTGCCAGATTTTCATCCTCTACCGGTTCTGCCAATGAGAACTCGGCCTCTACGTATAAAACTGACTTTGCCTGCATTACACGGCTGCATAAAGGCAGAATACGGGCCAGCCAGTCTTGTCCAAAAGGTGGGTCCAGAAAAACAACATCCAGCATCTGTTGTTTGTCCGCAAATACCTGTAACGCCTTGGCAGCATCACCACGTATCAGATTGCATTGGCTGGCCTGCAACTTTTCCTTGATCTGTTCCAACTGACGGAAGGCCGGTGTATGCGATTCCACCATATACACCTGCAAGGCACCGCGACTGGCTGCCTCAAAACCCAGGGCACCGCTACCGGCAAACAGATCCAGGCAAGTCTTGTTCCCCCAGGTGTTATCCAGCAAATGATTTAGCCAGTTAAATACGGTTTCACGCACACGGTCGGGCGTGGGCCGCAAGCCCTCTGCTTCTATGACGCTGAGGACAGTACGCTTCCACTGACCGCCGATGATCCTGACCTGATGACTGGAACGTTTGATAGGTGTAGTTTTTTTACTATTTGTTTTCATTGCATGCTTGACACTGGGGCATAAGTTTACCGGGCGCTGTCTGTTAGAATGGCAGCATTCTCATATCAGGATGGGCATTCTGGCCATCCGCATTCCGGTAAATCACTCCCGATGTTTAGTTTTTTTAAAAAGAAGCCCAAAGAAGAAGCGCCTGCTGTCATACCTGGTATTGCGCCTGCCGCTACCACTATTGAGGCACCTGTCGCCACAACGGCAGACGCCCTTGCTGCACCGGCCACATCTGCCACATCTGCTGCCACAGTGCAAACAACAAGCACACCAGCCATTGCCGAAGTCGCCCAGGCGGAGCCCAAACGCTCATGGCTGAGCCGCCTGAAGGCGGGTCTGGCCAAGACATCCACGAATCTTACCACCCTCTTCATCGGCGCTCGCATTGATGATGATTTGTATGAAGAGCTGGAAGCCGCCTTACTGACCGCCGATGCCGGGATTGAAGCCACACAATTCCTACTGGATGGGCTGAAGAAAAAGGTCAAGGAAGAAAAACTGACCGAAGCCGAACAAGTCAAATCCGCCTTGAAAGTGTTGCTGCTGGATTTGTTGACGCCTTTGCAAAAACCACTGGAGCTGGGACGCCATCAGCCAATGGTGATGATGATTACCGGCGTCAACGGTGCCGGCAAGACTACCACCATAGGCAAGCTGGCCAAGCATATGCAAAGCCATCAGCAATCGGTGTTGCTGGCAGCGGGCGACACCTTCCGTGCGGCAGCGCGTGAACAACTGACGATCTGGGGTGAGCGCAATAATGTCACCGTCATCTCGCAAGAGTCAGGTGACCCGGCAGCGGTAGCATTTGATGCTGTTGCTTCGGCCCGTGCACGCGGTACGGATGTGGTGATGGTCGATACCGCCGGACGCCTGCCTACCCAGTTGCACCTGATGGAAGAGTTAAAGAAGATCAAGCGCGTGATAGGCAAGGGCATGGACGGTGCACCGCAAGAAGTCTTGCTGATCATCGATGGCAATACTGGCCAAAATGCCCTGGCACAGGTCAAGGCTTTTGACGATGCATTGCAACTCACTGGCCTTGTCATCACTAAACTGGATGGTACGGCCAAAGGCGGCGTATTAGCTGCGATTGCCAAAAACCGCCCGGTACCTGTGTATTTCATCGGTGTTGGTGAACAGATTGAAGATTTGCAACCCTTTAATGCACAGGAATTTGTGGATGCCCTGCTGAATTGATGTCGGTCAGGTTCAATCGCTTGGGACGACATTAACATATCAGTAAGTGCAAATCGCTTCAGTGCTGCTGCATTAAATTACTAACCCAAAATTTGAATGCTCACTTCCACTTCTTTCGTTCACTCTGAATTGGCCGACCATGATAGTCTTTGAACACGTCAGCAAACAATATTCGCAAGATGCCTATGCACTGAAAGATGTATCGCTGTCGATTGCCGATGGTGAACTGATTTTTCTGGCAGGCCCTTCCGGTGCTGGCAAATCCACTCTGTTGAAAATGATCGCGGGCATAGAAAAGCCCAGTAGCGGCCGGGTCAGCGTCAACGGCCAGGACATCAGCAAGCTGAAAACCAGCAGCCTGCCCTATCTGCGCCGCAAGCTGGGCCTGATACTGCAAGACCAGAAATTATTGAATGACCGCAGCGTGCTGTCGAATGTGATGCTGCCCCTGGTTGTCACTGGTGCTTCATCCACTGAAGCAGAGCAGCGTGCCCGCATCGCCCTGGAAAAAGTCGGATTGCCGGACAAGGCAGCCAGCTTGCCCATGGCATTGTCTGGCGGTGAACAGCAAAGGGTGGCGATAGCCCGCGCCATCGTGAATCGTCCACAGATCATACTGGCAGACGAACCGAGCGCCTTTCTGGACCGCGAAAATGCCAACAAGGTACTGGGTGCGCTCAAGGCTTTCCAGAGTGCAGGCGTGACCTGCATTATTTCCAGCCATGACGAACAGTTTCTTGACCAGGCCAGCCGCGTCATTTACCTGAGCCAGGGCCAGGTCGTTAATACCTGGAAATCATCACTCGCTGCCTGATCCACTTACCCTACATTAGCTGCCCGCAGAGGAAGAATTCATGACCATCTGGTTTCGCCAGCATTTGTTTGCCTTAAAAAGTGCCCTGACCCATTTACGCGGCAGCCCCGGTAATTTCCTGTTCAATGTGCTGGTAGTTGCCATTGCGCTGGCATTGCCCATCGCCGGTCTGACGCTGATAGAAAATATCCGCCCCATCTCATCACAATTGTCGATAGAACCGGAAATCAGCATCTTTGTCAGCCCGGATACGCCACGGCCAACCGCAACTGCCTTGTCGATACCGATCAAAAAGTTGCTCAAAGAAAAAAATATTACGGCCAGCCTGAACTTCATCCCCAAGGACAAGGCCTTGGCCAGTCTGGAACAGTCATCCAATCTGGCCGAAGTGCTGTCCACGCTGGGTGGCAACCCTTTGCCGGATGCCTATATCCTGTCACTATCGAACAATGATGCTGGCAAGCTGGATATGCTGGTGGAAGAAATCAGGCAGATGCCTGATGTCGATATCGTGCAACTGGATTCGGCCTGGGTCAAACGGCTGGCGGCACTGGTACAAATCATGCAGCTGGGCTTGTTGTTCCTGGCGATAACGCTTTCTGTCGTGGTCGTGGTGGTGGTGTTCAATGCCACCCGGCTGCAAGTGATTTCTCATCAATCAGAAATTGCCGTTACCCGCCTGCTGGGGGCGACCAATAGTTTTATCCATAAACCGTATTACTATACTGGTGCCCTGCTTGGTTTGCTCGCTGGTGGCGTCGCTTTGGGCTTGATCGCTGCATCTTTGCAGCCCTTGAACCGGGCAATAGCAGAATTTGCCAAGCTGTATGCGTCTGAGTTCCATCTGCAACCACTGGGTCTGCTGCCCAGCCTGTTATTACTGGCCGTCAGCATGTTGCTGGGCCTGGTCGGGGTATGGCTGTCCGTCAGACGGCAACTGGCAAGGGCCAGTTAAATCATGGGTAAAGCGCCAAGAGAATTACATTCAGATCGTCTTGTAAAGCTAAAATTTACCTCGTTGAATGCAACTTTTGGGACTGGCAGCCATCCAAGCCTTATAAGTACTTCATATTAATACAAGTTTTTCGATAGATTTTTTTGATGGAATTCATAGAATCACAGTATTAGCACTCTTCTCAAGAGAGTGCTAATATAGGAACTTGAACGTGCCAGATCGGGTAATTCATACTCAAGATGGCAGCAATGAGGAGGAAAAATGGCAACAACTACGACACAATTAATCCCCGCTTCTGACAGCACCGCACTGGCCCTTGGCTTTAGCGGCACGCTGGGAAATATTGATGCCTATATCTCGGCAGTCAATCGCCTGCCCATGCTCACGCATGAGGAAGAGATTGATTATGCAAAAAAATTGCGTAACGACAATGATCTCGCAGCAGCGCAACAACTGGTTATGTCGCATCTGCGCCTGGTTGTCTCGATTGCACGCGGCTACCTGGGTTATGGCCTGCCACACGCAGACCTGATCCAGGAAGGCAATATCGGCCTGATGAAGGCCGTCAAGCGTTTCGATCCTGACCAGGGCGTACGTCTGGTGTCCTATGCCATGCACTGGATCAAGGCAGAGATGCATGAGTACATCCTGAAAAACTGGCGCCTGGTCAAAGTAGCAACAACCAAAGCACAGCGCAAGTTGTTCTTTAACCTGCGCAGCCATAAAGAAGGCCTGGACGCGATGACACCGAAGCAGATTGATGCCCTGGCATCAACGCTGGATGTGAAACGCGAAGAAGTCATCGAGATGGAAATGCGTTTGTCCGGCCATGATATTGCGCTGGATGCACCGACAGATGATGACGATGAGAAATTCGCTCCCATCGCTTATCTGAAGACAGAATCCGATGAGCCTACCCGTGTGCTGGAAACACGCCAGTACGATCGCCTGCAAAGCGAAGGTCTGGAATCAGCGCTGTCCAAGCTGGATGCACGTTCACGTCACATCATCGAAGCACGCTGGTTGAAAAATGATGATGGTACCGGTGCTACCCTGCATGAACTGGCCGATGAATACGGTGTATCTGCCGAACGCATACGCCAGATCGAAAGTGCAGCATTGAAAAAAATGAAAGGCAGCCTCGCCAGTTTCACATCCTGATCCTGATTCTGATCCTGACAACGGCGCGACATGAAAAAGGCACTCATCATTGAGTGCCTTTTTTACTTTGAACTCCAGCACCGAAGTTTGCTGGACTACGCCACAGCCAGATACAGCAGGTTTATCAATAATTTAGGCGAGTTCAACATATGCCTGTGTTCCGAAACCTGGCCTTGCGTCCGACCACCTGACTCCTATCCGGCCCTTGGAATCCGGGCCCTTCCAAGGAATCATCATGGCTATGATCAAACTCACTACCACGTTGTCTCCATCTTCACTTACTCAACGACGGGGAATATTGCGATCCAGAAATTGATGGATTACAGACCCGATTTCGCTCACATGCGTTTCCAATGCAAAGTGCCCAGTGTCATAGAAACGTACTTCAGCATTTGGAATATCGCGCTTGAATGCTTCCGCGCCTGGCGGCAGGAAGAACGGATCGTTTTTGCCCCACACGGCGAGAAGCGGTGGATGGTATTTTCGGAAGTAAGCTTGGAATTCCGGATAGCGCGCGACGTTCGTTGCGTAATCAAGGAATAGATCCAGTTGAATGTCTGCATTGCCAGGGCGGGCGACCAACGCGGCATCCAAGGTATACGTTTCTGGTGCAATAATGTTCGCGTCAGTTACACCGGTCGTGTATTGCCATTTGATCGCATCGAGCTTAAAGAAATCACTCAACGCATTGCGATTGGCTTCCGATGGGTCTTTCCAATATTTCTGGATCGGACTCCAGCCTTCACTCAGGCCTTCATCGTACGCATTGCCGTTTTGGGAAATGATTGCGGTGATGCGTTCAGGATGTGCGACTGCCAGTCGCCAGCCAACCGGTGCGCCATAATCGAATACTTCAATCGCGTACTTCTGCAATTTCAGCACTTCGGTAAAGCGATCGATGGTCTTCGCGAGATTGTCGAACGTGTAAGCGTATTGTGACCGATCAGGGCTTTGGGTGAAACCGAAACCTGGCAAGTCAGGTGCGATCACATGGTAGCGATCAGCAAGCATCGGAATCAGCTTGCGATACATGAACGACGAAGTCGGAAAACCATGCAACAACAAGATGGTCGGGTTCGACGGGCTACCGGCTTCACGGTAAAACACGTTCACGTTGTCCACTTGGACATAGTGAAGACTGACATCCGTCGCACCAACTTTATCTGTAACCGGCGACGAATGCGGTTTTGCTGCGTGGCCTGGGGTACTGGCAACGATGCCTGCCATACCGATGGCAGCAAATGCTCCCACCAACGTGTGATTGAACTTCATGGGTGATACCTCCATTGCAAATTTAAAAAATGTACACATTTCGGCGTAACCGGTAAATGCTTAAATATAGGTTACATTTGCTTTTGTAACCTGTCAAAGTATTTTTATAGGTTACAATGATTCATTGCGATTTGGAGGTTGTTATTATGGATACGGAAACTGGAACAAATAGCCCGGCGCTTTTTGTGGGAGACAATCTGGCTCTGGATTTCATCAACACCAAGTACGGTATTGATGAAGGCAAACGCGACTGTTTCGTAAGCGATGGCAGCGTGTTGGCGTGGCTGACGCAGGCAGGCGTGCTTGTCGATCGCAGCAGCGATGCATCGAGCAAGGGCTTACTTGAAATCGCAGTGGAGTTGCGCAAGGTTGCGCGGCAACTAGTCGAGAAACGAAAAGCGGACCAATGGGCTGATCCTTCGTTACTGAATCGTGTGCTGGCGTTGGGTAGCCGCCATCTTGAAATTCAATGGGAAAAAGGTGGGCAGCCGACTCTCACGCAAAAGCAGAGTGAGGAGCATGTGGCTGCGGTGTTGGTGCCCGTTGCGGAAGCTTTGGCGCTGTTATTGGCCGAGGCAGATTTTGAACACGTCCGCAAATGTGGATGCGAGGATTGCACGCTGCTATTTCACGATCGCACCAAGTCGCGTCGACGTCGCTGGTGTAGCATGGCCGCGTGTGGCAATCGGATGAAGGTCGGGGCCTATCGAACCAGGCTCAAAGGCGGAACCTAGATTCTTGGCGCTTGATGTTTGCGTTGTTACGACACAAACAAACTCCGCTCGTTGGAAAAAATCTGAATCAAATAATCAACGACTGTTCTCATCGACAAATCCTTGCGATCCTGGTCACCAAGAGTATTGGCGACAGTATCATTAGTTAATTTCAGCATCTACGCTGCCACGCTATTTGCTCTTTATTTTACATCTGCCTGATTTTTTGTCCGGATTTCTCTTTCTCGCTTTCTGTGAGATTACTGCGAGATTACTGCAGCAGCATCTTCAAATCATGGACTATCGGTTCCGGCCCCTGTCCATGTCGCAGGAACAAACGTATGCGCCCTTCGGGATCAAATACATAGCTGCCTGCCGTATGGTCCATGGTGTAGCTGCCAGGCGTTTTGCCAGCAGCTTTTTGATAAAACACCTTGAACTCCTTGGCGACTTTGGCGGTAGCAGCAGCATCGCCATACAAACCGAGGAAGCTGGGATCAAAATTTGGTACATAGTTGGCCAGCAGGACCTGAGTATCCCGTTCAGGATCTATTGTTACGAACAGGACCTGCACCTTTTGTGCCAGCGGCCCCAGCCCCTTCATGACATTCGCCATTTCCACCATGGTGGTCGGGCAGACATCCGGACACTGGGTATAACCAAAGAAAATCACCACTGCCTTGCCACGAAAATCAGCCAGGGTACGCGGCTTGCCATTGTGGTCGGTCAGGGCAAAGTCCTTGGCGTAATCGAGGCCGGTCAGATCGGTATTCATGAACTTTTCTGCCGGTTTCTGGCAGGCCAACAGCGACACCGCAAGCAGGGCGGCCGTCAAAGCTTTGAACAGATTGGATATCATCATAGCTTGATATAGTGGTCAATCAACAGGGCCGCAAACAGCAGGGACAGGTAAATGATGGAAAAGGCAAAGGTCTTGCGTGCCAGCACATCATCATAGTGTTTATAGATGCGCCATGCGTACCAAAGGAATATGGCTCCCAGTATCACTGCGCTGATCAGGTAAATCAGGCCACTCATATGTACCGCATAGGGCAGCATGGTGGTTGCGAACAGGGCGATGGTGTACAGCCAGATATGGAAACGGGTAAATTCCAGGCCATGCGTGATAGGTAGCATAGGCAAACCGGAGCGGGCATAATCGTCACGGCGATACATGGCCAGCGCCCAGAAATGCGGTGGTGTCCAGACAAAAATGATCAGTACCAATAACCAGGCCTGCATGGGTACGTCATTGGCCACCGCAGCCCAGCCCAGCGCCGGTGGCATGGCACCAGATAAGCCGCCGATGACAATATTCTGTGGTGTCGCCGGTTTCAGGATAATGGTATAGACCACGGCATAGCCGACAAAGGTGACAAAGGTCAGCCACATCGTGAGCGGGTTCACCATGGTGTAGAGTATCCACATACCCATGCCGCCTATGACGCCGGAAAATACCAGCGTCTGAAGAACACTGATTTCACCCTGAGCCGTGGCTCTACGCGCAGTTCTTGCCATGCGCGAATCAATTTCTTTTTCTACCAGGCAATTAACCGCAAAGGCGGCACCAGCCAGCAGCCAGATACCGATAGTGGCAGCAACGACTATGCGCCAGTCGGGCAAATCCGGCGTCGCCAGGAACATGCCTATCACGGCACAGAACACGGCTAACTGGGTGACACGGGGCTTGGTTAAAGCCCAGTACTGTGCAAAACGGTTGGAGGGCAAACTTAAAGTGGTCATGATCTATCTTTGGCAGCGGCAAGGCTCACATGCCTTATGCGGTAGTTTAACATGGTCAGCAACAGCACAAGAGTCGCTGCGCCACCATTGTGCAAAACCGCCAGTAACAGGGGCCAGGAAAAAAAGACGGTGGATACACCAATCACAAACTGGGCGACAATCGCAAACAGGATATTTCTGCCCAGGCTTTCCAGGCCAGGAGTCTGGCGGGTTTTCCAGCCTGCCCACAGGCAGACGGCCACCACCAGCAGGGCAAAATTACGATGTACCCATTGTATCGCCACCAGGGCGCTGAAAGGCAGGAAATCGCCATTCACGGTCTGCCCCAGTTGTCGCCACAGGCTGAAGCCATGTTCGAAATCCATCGCAGGCATGACCTGGCCATTACATAAAGGATAGTCATGGCAGGCCAAAGCAGCATAGTTGGTGCTCACCCATCCACCAAGAGCGATTTGCATGAAGACCAGCAGCAAGGCCAGGCTGGCTGGCCACAGCAGGCGACGGGCGTCTGCCTGGCGCAGCGCATCACCCTGATGGCTTTGCTGTTCCAGGCTGGCACTGAGCAGGGCCAACAAACCCATGCCAAGGATTAAGTGAGTAGTCACTATGACAGGTTGTAGCTTCAGTGTGACCGTCCAGGCACCAAATGCGCCTTGCAGGCATACGAAGAAAAGCAGGAAAGTGGACAGCAAGGGTGCCGTGTTCAATTGCCTTCTGCGCGCCCAGGCAATTGCCATTTGCACCACGATCAGCACGCCCACGCTCATGGCCAGATAGCGATGAACCATTTCTATCCAGGCTTTTTGCAAAGTCACCGGCCCTGTGGGCATGGCAATTTCCGCAGCCTTGATGGCTGCATGCGATTGCAGGGGATTAGCCTGACCATAGCAACCCGGCCAGTCCGGACAACCAAGACCAGAATCGGTGAGGCGCGTAAAGGCCCCAAACATGATCAACTCAAAGGTCAGCGCCACGGTGACGGCGATCAGTTTGCGGTATTTACTTTTTTCTTTCGAAAAAACAACCAAGGTCAGCGGTATCACCGCCACCATCAAAGCTGTCAGTGCAAGTTGCAACCACATACATCACCCTATCGCTGAAGCACGCAATAATTTGCTGAGGTCTTTTTTAATCTTGTTTGGATCGGCATCTTTGGGGAAGCGCATCATCAGATTGCCGATAGGGTCTATCATGTAAATGTGATCGCTGATCTGGGTACCATTTTCTGTTGGCAACCAGGCTTTGAGAATTGCCGGATCCACCTTCAGCATGCGTGCACCATCAAACTGACGTATCAATGCGGTGTCGATAGCGACATCATCGGTGATCAGCCAGACTCTTTCTATCCTGTCCATTTCCTTACCTTGGGCAACGCGCAACTGGCGGATGTCATACATTTTCTTTTGACATGCAGCGGCACAGGCACCACTGTCAACCTGCAACATGATCCACTTACCTTTGTAGGCATCCAGCCCCACTACGGGATCGGTCGCGGATGCACCCAGCGGGTGACCGGCTATTTTTGGCATGGGATAGTTGCGCGGGTCCAGTATGCTGCCGTAATTGGTACGGCCACTGGGTTTTATGACGTAGTAAGCCAGGTAAGAAAAAATCATGGGGGCAGCGCAGACTGCCAGCACCATCAGTAATTTCCAGCGACCACTCGAAGTTTGTTTATCTATTTTTTCCACGACGAAATCCAGTAACAACAAAAAATACAAAGGCCATCAGAGCCAGGGCATACCATTGAAAAGCATAGCCCCTGTGCTTGTCGGCACCAGCAGATGGCAATGGCCAGTCACGGGACAGCTTATCTTCAGTAACCGAGGTTTGTTCCAATATGAAGGGATAAAAATTCCACCCAGTCTGTTTCGCAAGTACATCCAGTTCCAGATTTTGCACGATACTGCCAGGTTTGACGGTTTCCGGCGCACCTAGTTGCATGACACGATCCAGCTGATCCCGGACTATGCCTTCCAGCACCAGCTCACCTGTTGGTGCTGGTTCAGCCGACACATGCATGCGGTCACGCGCATCGCGTTGCTGCCAGCCGCGCGCCACCAGCACGTAGCGGTTGCTGTCCGCCAGTTTGAAGGGCATTAACACATACAAACCAGCCTTGCCCTGCAAGGGGCGGTTATCCAGGTAAACCGGCCATTCATTCATGAACTGGCCACGTAACTGCAGTTTGCGAAATGCCTGTATCTCTGATGCCGGCGTCGTCGCGGTCAATGCCAGGGCGGGTAAATGCTGGCGATCTGCCATCTGCGTGGCGATCAGTTCTTTTTCCTGCGCGCGTCGCGTTTGCCATTGTGCCAATGCGATGCCCAGGCTGACCAGCAGCAGGCAGGCAATGAAAGGAATGGGGCGAAAACGGAAGGAAATAGGCATTCAGGTATTAAGGTACTACAATGAGAACATCAATCAAACCAGCATCAACAATAGCTCAGTATGAAAATTCTTGTCGCCGTCGCATTTTTTCTCATCATCTTCAGTATGGGGTCTGCCCTGGTATATCTGATGAAGGACAAAGGAAAGAGTAACCGCACTGTCAAAGCGCTGGCATTTCGCGTGGGATTTTCCATCACCCTGTTTTTGCTGATATTGCTGGCCAATCATTATGGCCTGATACAACCTACCGGCATCAGGTAAATCTGCCTGCCCTGCTGTGCCGTGATTTGGATTTAATAATGGCAACAAAGCGTTTAATCTAGATAAATACAGATAAATATAAATAAAAAAGCCATGTAAAAAAGCCGCACTATCTGTGCGGCTTTTTTTATGCCACTCTGGGTAGCTGGTGCCTGCTTACAGCCAGTAGACAACAACGTACAGACCGAGCCAGACCACGTCAACAAAGTGCCAGTACCAGGCGGCACCTTCGAATGCGAAGTGATGCTCAGGTGTGAAATGGCCCTTCATCACGCGGTACAGTACCACAGACAACATGATCGCACCCATGGTCACGTGGAAACCATGGAAACCTGTCAGCATAAAGAATGTGGAACCATAGATACCGGATGTCAGTTTCAGGTTCAGTTCATGGTAAGCGTGGATGTATTCGTAAGCCTGGAAGCCCATGAACACTGCACCCAGCAATACGGTAGCAAACAACCAGAATGCTGTTTTCGCACGGTGACCTTCACGCAATGCATGGTGGGAAATCGTCAGCGTTACACCCGATGTCAACAACAATGCTGTATTGATGGTAGGGATAGGGAAAGGACCCATGGTCTTGAAGGCTTCGATCGTGCCAGCCGGACCAGTGTTACCCCAGTTGGCGGCGAAGTCAGGCCACAATACCTTGTGATCCAGATCAGCCAGCCAGGGCATACTGATGCTGCGCGCATAGAACAGGGCACCGAAGAAAGCGGCAAAGAACATGACTTCAGAGAAGATGAACCAGCTCATGCTCCAGCGGAAGGACACGTCAATACGGGCGCTGTATTTGCCGCCCTCAGATTCAGCAATCGCATCACCAAACCAGTTATACAACACAACCAGCGTCAGGGCGATTCCGGCCAGGTTCAGGTAAGAACCCCATGCCTGACCATTAACCCAGGCCGAAGCACCTATCATGGTCAGCAATAAGGTGGTGCCAGCGAACACAGGCCATTTGGATGGGCCTGGCACAAAATAATATGGCGCTTTAGCGTGTTGAGAACTCATTTCCATCTCCCGATGCAATTTAATGTACTACTTGAATTGTTATTTGGCGACAACGTGCTTCACGATCACGATCAGCGTTGCGATAAAAATCAACGCACCGATAATGCCGGCAATTATCACGTGAACAGGATTCAACTGCGCTGCATCCTGTTCATAATCATTTTTCTTGCGTATTCCCAAAAACGACCAGAATACGGCTTTCATTGTTGCTAAAAACGAAGCTTTACGCTTGCTGGCTTCTTTCAGATCACTCATGACTTGCCCTGCCCTTCAGCCACTGCCGCTTGCGATTTACCACCGACTTCAAAGAAGGTGTAAGACAGGGTGATGGTCTTGACATCCTTGGGCAAGGCCGGGTCTATATAAAACACCACCGGCATCTGCCGCGCTTCATTCGGGCCCAGCGTTTGCTGCTTGAAGCAAAAACATTCCATTTTCTTGAAGTAGCTGCTGGCCTGCTGCGGTGCGTAGCTTGGTATTGCCTGCGCATCCATCTTGTAAGCCTGCTTATTGACTACTTCATAGACAACTTGCGTCATCTCGCCGGGATGCACTTTCATGCTTGCCACGGTAGGGCGAAAACGCCATGGACCTTGCGTATTCGCATCAAACTCTATGGTGACTTCACGACTTCTGTCGATCTGGGAATTTGATATTTCTTTTACTGAAATATCTTTGGGGGTCAGAATATTTACCCCTGTTAATTCACAAATCTGCTTATAAATAGGCACCAGCGCATAACCGAAACCGAACATCAAGACTGCAATCACCAGCAACTTGCCCAGCATTTTCGCATTCAGCTTGCGCCTGCCACCTGCGCCGGGTTCATCTTGAAACATGCACTATCCTATCAGCGTAACCAGGTTTGTTTAATGATGACACCGGCAAAAAACACCAGCGCAACAGAAAACAGAATGATCGCGGTTCTGAGGTTATTCGGTTTCTTTTGATTACTCATTATTTGTCTTGTCCCGGCATGGCCGGGACAAGCCTAAGTCAAGCCGATTATTTAAATTCTGGTGGTTCTTCAAATGTATGGAAAGGCGCAGGGCTAGGCACTGTCCATTCCAGACCTTCAGCGCCATCCCATGGTTTCGCCGGTGCTGGTTTGCCACCTTTGATGGAAGGAATAACCACTGCCAGGATGAAGTACACCTGCATCAAACCAAAGCCAAACGCACCGATAGTGGCAACCTGATTGAAATCAGTGAACTGCGCAGGGTAGTCGGCATAACGACGTGGCATACCGGCCAGACCCAGGAAGTGCATAGGGAAGAAAGTCACGTTGAACAAAATCAGCGAACCCCAGAAATGGATCTTGCCACGGGTTTCGTTGTACATGAAACCTGTCCATTTTGGACCCCAATAGTAGTAACCGGCAAACAGGGCAAACAGGGAACCTGCCACCAATACGTAGTGGAAGTGGGCAACCACGTAGTAGGTATCCTGCAACTGGATATCAATCGGTGTCACCGCCAGGATCAGGCCTGTAAAACCACCCATGGTGAACACGAAGATAAAACCGACAGCAAACAGCATAGGCGTCTCGAAAGTCATCGAGCCTTTCCACATTGTTGCTACCCAGTTAAATACTTTCACGCCAGTTGGTACCGAGATCAGCATGGTGGCATACATGAAGAACAACTGTGCCGTCACTGGCATACCGGTTGTAAACATGTGATGCGCCCAGACGATGAAAGACAGAATCGCGATGGATGCTGTTGCATACACCATCGATGCATAACCAAACAAAGGCTTGCGGGCAAATGCTGGCACGATCTGGGAAACAATACCAAACGCCGGCAAAATCATGATGTACACCTCTGGATGTCCGAAGAACCAGAAAATGTGTTGGTACATGACAGGGTCACCACCGCCTGCAGCATTGAAGAAGGATGTACCGAAATGACGGTCAGTCAGCGTCATGGTGATCGCACCAGCCAGAACCGGCATCACAGCGATCAGCAGGTAAGCAGTAATCAGCCAGGTCCAGCAGAACATCGGCATCTTCATCAGTGTCATGCCAGGAGCGCGCATGTTCAGGATGGTAGTGATGATGTTGATGGAACCCATGATAGAAGACGCACCCATGATGTGGACTGCGAAAATCGCCATGTCCATGCCAGGGCCCATCTGTGTGGACAACGGTGCATACAGTGTCCAGCCAGCAGCTGTTGCGCCACCAGGTACCCAGAAGGAACCCAGCAACAACAGGGCTGCCGGAGGCATCAGCCAGAACGAGAAGTTGTTCATGCGGGCAAAGGCCATATCGGACGCGCCGATTTGCAGCGGGATCATCCAGTTGGCAAAGCCAACGAATGCCGGCATGATCGCGCCGAACACCATGACCAGACCATGCATGGTGGTCAACTGGTTAAAGAACTCCGGTTGCATGAGCTGCAAGCCAGGCTGGAACAATTCACTACGGATGCCCAGGGCCATGACGCCACCGGCCAGCAACATTGTGAAAGCGAACCACAGATACAGGCTACCGATATCTTTATGGTTGGTTGCAAACAACCAGCGCTGGAAACCATGTGGATGGTCATGCGCGTGGTCGTGAGAGTGATCGTGAGCGTGATCAGCTGTAGTAGTGCTCATCTTTTCTCCTGTTCTTCCTGATTATTACTTACGCGCAGCCAGAACTTCAGCCGGTTGGACAATGTTTTGTTCCGCTTTGTTGGACCAGCTGTTGCGTGTGTAAGTAATTACCGCTGCAATTTCAGTATCCGACAAAGTTGCCTTCCAGGCTGGCATGCCTGCCTTACCATTGAGCACAATACCAATCTGTGCTTCTTTTGGTCCGGCGACAACAGCAGAGCCGTCCAGTGCAGGGAATGCACCTGGCACACCTTTACCCGTTGCCTGGTGGCAGGCCACGCAGTTCGCTGCGTAGACTTTCTCGCCGCGCTGTTTCAACTCGTCGATAGTCCAGACTTTGCTTGGATCATCTGCCTTGGCGGCCATTTCTTTTTTCTTGACGTCCACCCATTTTTTGTAGTCGTCATCAGAAACCACTTTGACCACGATAGGCATGAACGCATGTTCTTTACCGCACAATTCCACGCATTGACCACGGTATGTACCGATTTTCTCTGCTTTGAACCAGGTATCACGCACAAAACCAGGAATGGCATCCTGCTTGACGCCGAAAGCCGGAATCGTCCAGGAATGGATGACGTCATTCGCTGTAGTGATGATACGGACTTTTTTATTGACTGGGACGATGACTTCGTTATCCACTTCCAGCAGATAATTGTCACCGCGTTTTTCAGTCGGTTCAACACCTGGGGAACCGACTTGCGTACGTGGAGTAGACAGGGTGGACAGGAAGGAAATGCCTTCGCCTTCGCCCTTCAGGTAGTCATAGCCCCATTTCCATTGCATGCCGGTGGCTTTAATGGTGATGTCAGCATTTGACGTGTCTTTCATTGCAACAACCGTTTTGGTTGCTGGCAAGGCCATGACAATAACGATAATGAATGGAACGATGGTCCATGCAATTTCAACTGCCGTGCTCTCATGGAAAGTAGCAGCCTTGTGACCAACAGATTTGCGATGTTTCAAAATGGAGTAAAACATCACCCCGAAAACTGCAACAAAGATCACCAGACAGATAACCAGCATCAGGTTATGAATGGAATAAATCTGCTCTGCAATTTGTGTGACTGGCGGTTGCAGATTTAACTGCTTGATCGCCGGACCGCCCTGACTGTCAACAGCCGGACCATTCACCACCGCCCAGGACGACAGACTAGCCGCCAACAGCGAAGCACCCAGCATGAACGACTTTAATCGCTTAGCATGTTTCATGAATTTCCCCAAACCCCGATTAGAATTCTTTTAACAGAGCGCCAGGGACACAGATTCAAAAATTACAAATGCGTACCGGCAACTTCCACAACTGCGAGAGTATAAGGCGTAAAGCAGGGTGATATCAAGCAGAATACATAGCGGCGAGCCATGATCTGGCGCAAATGTCACAAAGGTTTATTCTGGGAAATTCAGCTTTCTACCTATTCTTTGACATCAGTTAAAGCCCTTTTTTGTGCGGATCGAAGCGAATGATGGCTTCGCCTGCTGCGGTTTTTCTGGATACCGGGCGGAAAGCATGTCCGTACACAATTTCAAAACTCAGTTCCAGTTGCCCCTGCGCATTGCGTTGTTTTTCCAGGCCCGCCAGCAGCTTGCTGTAGGCCGCGCGGCCAAACAAACCCTGACGACGTGTCATCAAGGGGTTGCCGCCAATTGCACGCACGTCCTGCAAGAGTTTATTGACATCTGTATACGTCAGCGTAATTTTTTCCATGTCCATGACCGGCGTGGAAAAACCGGCATTCACCAGCATGTCACCAAAATCATGCATGTCGACGAAGGGGATGGTATGCGGCAATTCATCAACACCGGCAAAGGCCTGGCGCAACTCGATCAGGGTATCCGGGCCGAAACAGGAAAACATCAGCAAGCCTTCGGTACGCAAGACCCGGCGCCATTCAGCAAATACCAGATCAGGTTGCGGATGCCAGTGCAGGGCCAGATTGGACCAGATCAGGTCCATGGAGCCATTGGCCAGCGGCAGGCGGGCAAAATCGGCGCACAATAATTGCTGGGCGGCGTCTTGCCGCAATACACCCGGCGTCCACTTCGCCAGCAAACGGCCGACAGCAGACATCGCTGCTTGCTGCTTTTGCAAGCCCGCCTTCAACATCGCGAAAGAAGCATCAACGCCGAAGGCAAGCGCGCCGGGATAATTTTTTTGCAACTCGGCCACATCATCGGTTTCGCCACAGCCAGCATCAAGCAGGTGCTGCGGCAGGATTTTCACCAGTTCCAGCTTTTCCCGCATGCGGTTGGCGATTTCACGCCTGAGGAAGGCAGATGGACGAATTTTTTCTGGCCTTGCAAACAGACGGCGAACCAGTTGCAGGTCTATGGGTGCACTCAACATAAGCAAATAATGATTTTAACAACACAGGAGATGCGATAAGCTGGCAGTCTACACGCTTGCCTGGTGGATTGCTTACCCGCTCATCACAGATAAACTCATGCAAGGCTTACCCGGTGCCCTGTTGCACCACCTGAAAAATAGTCTCAGTGCGCTGCTGCCTGGCAGTTGCGCTTTATGCCGGCAAGCGGCCAGCATAGCCGACATGGCTGTATGTGCAGCCTGTCGCCATGCCTATTTTGAACGCCAGCAGGAACGCTGCCTGCAATGTGCCCTGCCCTTGCCCGCCAACGCCGCCAGCCCGCGCTGCGGCGATTGCCTGCGCAATCCACCAGCGTTTGACATGACGGTTGCCGTCTGCGACTATGCGGCCCCACAGGATCAACTGGTACTGGCACTCAAATTTGGCCATGAGTTAGCACTTGCTCCGTGGTTTGCTTTGATGCTGCGTGATAGCATTCTACGTAGACCGGCTTTTGAACTGCCTCATTATCTGTGTGCGGTACCGCTGGGCACGCAAAGACTGGCTGAACGCGGTTTCAACCAGGCGCTGGAAATTGCACGTCCCTTATCCAGGCAACTGGGTGTGCCCTTGCATACCGGACTTTTGCACCGCAGCCGCGAAACCGCCAGACAAAGCAGTCTGCCAATTGATGCCCGTGCCCGCAATATAAGGCAAGCCTTCAGTCTGGATGAACATGAACTGCATGCCGTGAAGGACTTGCACATCGGCATCATCGATGATGTCATGACCACTGGCATGACCATGCATGAAATCGCTACAATGCTGAAACGTTACGGTGCAGCCAAAGTCAGCACCTATGTGTTTGCCCGCACCCCGCCCCATCTTTAATGAAGGAAATGCCTTGTTTCATGTCGTCCTGGTTGAACCGGAAATCCCGCCAAATACTGGCAACATCATACGTTTGTGTGCCAACACCGGGGTGCAACTGCATCTGATCGAGCCGCTGGGCTTTCCGCTGGACGATAGCAAGATGAAGCGTGCCGGACTCGATTACCACGACTATGCCACCATGAAAGTGCATAAGAACTGGGATGCCTTCCTGGCGGCGGAACAACCCGATGCGCAACGCATGTTCGCCATGACCACGCATGGTTCGTCAACCTTTGCCAGTCTGGCTTTCCAGCCGGGCGACTATTTTGTGTTTGGCGCAGAAACCCGCGGCCTGGCACCAGAACTGCGGGAATCCTTTCCCCCAGCACAACGCATACGCCTGCCCATGCGGCCAGATAACCGCAGCCTGAACCTGTCCAACACCGTGGCTGTGGTGGTGTATGAGGCATGGCGACAAAACGGTTTTGCCGGCGGTAGCTAAAACAGCAACAAGATAAATGCCGGATGATCAAAATTACCACATCAACAATGGAAATTTGCTTGACTGACCAGAAAATCCTTTAGCATTCATGGATTACATCCTGTATTGCATCCGACATTGCATCCGACATTACATACTATTTCTGGGCGACGCAAAAAGCATTTCTCTATTCCCCGATAACAACATAACGTGGAAAACCAAGACCAGAACCCGCCCAATTCTCCCAGCGAAGCATTTGGAGATAATCTGCAACAGCTACGGCATTTGATCGATGCCCTGCCGGTGTGCATTTCTTTTCTGGACAGGGAATTCCGCTATCAGTTCGTCAATGCCGTGTACATGGAATGGTTCGGCCTGCCCAAATCTGAAGTTCTTGGCAGGCACATCGCCGATGTCATCGGCAAGGAAGCCTTCGAGCATGTACGCTCCTATATAGAACAGGCATTCAGCGGCCACAGCATTTCCTATGAAGCGAGCCTACCCTACCAGCATGGTGGCAGCCGGAATATTGCAGCCCAGATATTTCCCGTTTTCAACACCGGGGGTGGTGTGCGTGGCTGCTATGCGATGATCGTCGATATCAGTCAGCACAAGCGCGATGAAGAACAATTACACGTCCATGAAGAGCGCTGGCAACTCGCGCTGGAAGGATCGGGCGACGGCGTCTGGGACTGGTATCCACAAACCGGTGTCGAAATCCTGTCGGATCGCCTGAGGGAAATCTACGGCTATGGCAAGGATGACATTGCCGATCTGTCGGAAGAGCTCGATCGCCGTACCCACCCCGACGACCTGTTGCAAATGCAGCGTGACCGGCAAGCCCATTTCGATGGACTTGTCCCCATCTACATCAATGAACATAGAGTGCAATGCAAGGATGGGCGCTGGAAATGGATATTGACACGCGGCACCGTGATTGAAAGAAACGCAGAAGGTAGGCCCACTCGGGTAGTCGGTACTCACACCGATATCTCTGAAAGAAAACAGGCCGAAGTTGCCTTGCGCGAGAGTGAAGAGCGCCTGCGCATGGCGCTGTCGGCTACCCATCAGGGTCTGTACGATCTGAATATAAAAACCGGTGACGCCATCGTCAGCGCCGAATACGCCAGAATGCTGGGCTATGACCACGCAAGGTTTCAGGAAAGCAGCAGTCTCTGGCTAGCCCGTTTGCATCCGGACGATCTGGCTGTGGCCGAACGCGCCTTCCGTAATCTGCTGGAAGGCAAGACAAAAGAATACCGCGTCGAGTTCAGGCAAAAAACGGCGAGCGGCGACTGGGGCTGGATACTATCGGTCGGTGCCATCGTTGAATGGGACAAGGAAAACCAACCCTTGCGCATGCTTGGTACGGTACTCGACATCACCGAAAAGAAAAAGACCGAAGCCCTGATCTGGCAACAGGCAAATATCGATACCCTGACCGGCCTGTCCAACCGCCGCATGTTTTATGACAGACTGGACCACGATATCAAACTCAGCAAGCGTCACAAATTGTCGCTGGCAGTATTGTTCATCGATCTGGATTTTTTCAAGGAAGTCAACGATACGCTGGGACACTCCACCGGTGACATCCTGCTGGTGGAAGCCGCCCAGCGCCTGCGCGATTGTGTCCGCGAAAGCGATACCGTAGCTCGCCTGGGCGGGGACGAATTCACCGTCTCACTGCCAGAAATGCAGGAACATGACAGGGCCGAAATCGTCGCGCAACATATTATCCGCGCCATGTCTACCCCATTCCAGATTGCGGGTGAAGAAATCTACCTGTCGGCCAGCGTGGGCATCACTATTTATCCGCGTGATGCCGATAACCTGGATGATCTGATCAAACACGCCGATCAGGCCATGTATGCCGCCAAAGACCAGGGGCGCAACCGCTTCAGTTATTTCACGCCCAGTCTACAGACTGCCGCCCTGGCGCGCCTGCGCATGACCAATGATTTACGGGTGGCGATAGCAGAACAACATCTGCAAGTGTATTTTCAGCCCATCGTTGACCTGCACACTGGTCACATACAGAAAGCCGAGGCACTGGTGCGCTGGCGGCATGCGCAACTGGGCTTTATCAGTCCCATGGAATTCATACCGATTGCAGAAACCAGTGGCCTGATCCTGGCAATCGGCGATCTGGTATTTCGTGAATCCGTCAAATGGGTGAAGCAATGGCGTCGGGACTATCACCCCGACTTCCAGATCAGCGTCAACCAGTCGCCAATGGAATTTCAGGGCGATCAGGAACGCTATGTGAACTGGATACAGCACCTGGCAGATCAGAACCTGCCAGGTCAGGCCATCATCGTGGAAATCACCGAAGGTCTGCTACTGGACGCCAGTCACAAGATTACCAGCAAGCTGTTGCAGTTCCGCGATGCCGGCATACAGGTGGCGCTGGATGATTTTGGCACCGGCTATTCTTCCCTGTCTTATCTGAAAAAATTCGATATTGATTATCTTAAAATAGACCAGTCCTTCATCCGCAATCTGGCACCGGATTCCAGCGATATCGCCCTGTCCGAAGCCATCATCATGATGGCGCACAAGCTGGGGTTAAAAGTGGTCGCAGAAGGTGTGGAAACAACGCAACAAAGCCAGTTGCTGGAACAGGCCGCCTGTGACTTTGCGCAGGGCTACCTGTTTGCCAGACCGCTGCCACCAGAAGAATTTGAACGCTTGCTGCAACAGCAAAAAGCCTCAGCCGGCTGACCTGACTTTGGCCAGCAATTTGCTGGTGGAACGGTCGTGTTCAAACTCGATTGCGGCTACCTGCCCGCCGTACGCGAGCACGGCCTGGCCTTCGGGTATGGCCGTCATATCGTAGTCCCCCCCTTTGACGTAGATATCCGGATGCGCGGCCAGCACCGCCTGCAAGGCCGTATCCTCATCAAAATCGACCACCAGGCTGACCGCTTCCAGCGCGGCCAGCACTGCCATGCGGTCTTCACAGGTATTCACGGGACGATCATCGCCTTTACCGAGACGCTTGACTGAAGCATCGGTATTCACCGCCACAACCAGCGATGCCCCCAGAACCCGCGCATCCGCCAGATAACTGACATGACCCCGATGCAGGATGTCGAACACACCATTCGTCATGACCACTGGTTTCGGCAACGCAAGCACACGCTCAGCCAATTCGCTGCGGGTACTTATTTTCTTTTCAAATTCTGACATGATGGGTTATGGGTGATTGACGAGAAGACCTCTGTGTTGAGAGGTCTTGAATGTATAAACAAAAACGCCGCTGGTATCAGCGGCGATTGTACAGGCTCACACCAGGTTTATGCAGCACTTGGCAGGCTGCCTGGCAGAATAACCAGCCTTTGCGCCACTTCCTTGCGGTAGCGGTTCAAATCTTGCACGGTTTCAAATGTACGCTCAAACAACAGCGACATATTGTGCAGGATGCGGTCGACAACTTTCTTTTCCCACACACCGTCAAACTTGATCTGGCCATCCAGCCAGCGTTCCAGCCAGTCCGGGTCAGGCAAGCGAGACTGTATGGTGTCGTTCGGGAACAGGGCCTGATTCACATGCAGATTGGTAGGATGCAAAGGCTTTTCAGTGCGTCTGGCCGATGCCATCAGAACACCAATTTTGGAAAACGCCGCACGTGCCACATCGCCTGCTTCAGCCAGGGATTTTTTCATGTAACGCAGATAAGCACCGCCATGACGTGCTTCATCCTGGCTGATGATTTTGTAGATATGTTTGATGACAGGTTCAGTATGCCAGTCAGACGCGCAGCGATACCAGTGATTCAGGCGTATCTCGCCGCAAAAGTGCAGCATCAGCGTTTCCAGCGGTGGTGCCGGGTCGAACTCGAAACGCACATTGTCGAGTTCTTTTTCTGTCGGTACCAGTTCAGGATGAAAGCGGCGCAGATATTCCATCAGCACCAGCGAGTGTTTTTGTTCTTCAAAAAACCAGATCGACATGAAAGCACAAAAATCACTGTCGCCACGGTTGTCGCGCAAGAACATTTCTGTCGCAGGCAGGGCCGACCATTCAGTGATGGCATTCATCTTGATGGTTTGTGCCTGTTCTGGCGTCAGTTTGCTGGCGTCATATTTATCCCAGGGGATATCTGACTCCATATTCCAGCGCACTTGCTCCAAAGACTTGAATAATTCAGGGTAAAGCATAGCGAACCTCTGGTAAAAATAGCAAAAATTAGAATCTTTTACCCAATTTTACCAGAGAGATGTGACGGCTTCACGACAAACCCTATTTTGCCGATAAGTAGCTCTACAGCAAGTTCACGAACTCAACTGATTTCATTTTCGCTGATGGCCTGCCTTACTTCTTCGCGGTCCAGATTGGGGGCAAACTGTTGTATGAATTCGTAAGTATAGCTACGCAGATAAGCGCCACGTCTGACTGCAAGACGCGTCACATTCGGCGCAAACAAGTGGCTGGCGGAAATTGTCCTGAGTCCATGCGCACGCTGCACCTCTATCGCCATCGAAGCAACCAGCCCCACACCCAGACCCAATGCCACGTATTGCTGGATCACATCAGAATCCATGGCGGTCAGCACGATGTCGGTACGCAAGCCCGCCAGACGGAAGGCATCATCAATATGACCGCGCCCGGTAAACCCCACGTCATAAGTAATCAGCGGGTAGTTCGACAGGTCTTCCAGCGTCAACACATCCTTGTTCAGCAAGGGGTGGTTTTCTGGAACCACGACCACGTGGTTCCATTCATAGCAGGCGAAAGATGCCAGATCCTTGAACTGCGACAAACCTTCTGTTGCAATCCCGATATCCGCCTTGCCAGACAAAACCCATTCGGCAATATGTTCAGGCGAACTTTGTTGCAGGGCAATGCGCACATCCGGGAAAGCCTGGCGGAAACCCTGCACCACTTTCGGCAAGACATAGCGGGCCTGGGTGTGGGTCGTAGCGATGGTCAGCGTGCCCTTGGTCTGGTCTGAATAATCCTCGCCTGCCTGACGCAGGTTTTCTGCTTCCAGCAACAGACGTTCGATGATGGGCAGGATGTCGCGACCCGGTTCGGTCAAACCGGTCAGTCGCTTGCCGTTGCGTTCAAAAATATCGACGCCCAGCTCTTCTTCCAGCTCACGAATCTGGCGGCTGACGCCAGGCTGTGAAGTGAACAAGACATTGGCGACTTCCGTCAGGTTATAACCACGGCGCGAGGCTTCACGGATGGAGCGTAATTGTTGGAAATTCATAAAGTGCCTTATCAAGTGAACTTATGCAAAATTGTCACAGCAAGGCTGTTGCTCTAGGAAACGTCCCTTGCAAGGGATGTTCGTTACGTCGGCAGACAACATGTTGTCTGAATTCCCGACTTCACCGTAGCGACGAAGACAGTACGAACAGTACCGGGTCTTGCTACATGCCGGAGCTACAACGCAGCTGTGGCGATTTTGCGTAAGTTCTATTATTGTGCGTCGACAAACACATGCAGACGCTTGGGGCGCACTACCAATGCTTCACCGACTTTGAGTTTCAGTTGTTCATACCGTTCGGTGGAAATCATGGCTTCCACCAGTTCACCGTTGTCATCCCGTTCCAGCTCCAGCTGTGCCAGTGGGCCTATGCTGTGCACGCGGCGCAATTGCACCACCAGCCCGGCAGCGCCGGGTGAATAACGATCAATTTCCAGCTCATGCGGTCGCACATATCCGGTGCCGAAAGCATCGCGCGTATCGGCATGACCCGGCGCTTCAAACGGTACGCCATCAGCATCCAGTATGCCTTCATGGATACGGCCACGGAACAGATTCACATTACCAAGGAAGCCGTACACGAAAGGCGTAGCTGGATGGTGATACACCTCAGCCGGCGCACCAACCTGTTCAACCTTGCCGTGGTTCATAAGCACGATCTTGTCGGCCACTTCTAGCGCTTCTTCCTGATCATGGGTGACGAAGATACTGGTCACATGCAATTCATCATGCAGACGGCGCAGCCAGCGACGCAATTCCTTGCGCACCTTGGCATCCAGCGCACCGAAAGGTTCATCCAGCAACAGTACGCGTGGTTCCACTGCCAGCGCACGGGCCAGCGCAATACGCTGACGTTGGCCACCAGACAATTGCGGTGGGTAACGATCAGCCAGCCAGTCGAGTTGCACCAGTTCCAGCAGTTTGGTGACCTTTTCCTTGATCTCGCTTTCCTTCGGGCGCAGATGGCGCGGTTTGACACGCAGGCCAAAAGCGATATTTTCAAAAATGGTCATATGCTTGAACAGCGCATAGTGCTGAAATACGAAACCCACCTGCCGTTCGCGCACATGCTGGGCCGACGCATCCTGACCATCCAGCAAGACCTGGCCGCTATCGGCATATTCCAGCCCGGCGATGATACGCAGCAACGTGGTTTTGCCACAACCCGATGGCCCCAGCAAGGCTGTCAGTTCGCCATTCGGAAAATCCAGCGATACCTTGTCCAGCGCAGTGAAATTGCCAAAGCGTTTTTGTAATTGATTAACAGCGATACTCACGGTGAACTCCCTTATTTCTCTTTATTCCTGTGGTAACTGGCGGTTTTCACTGGTACGCCATTCGACTAATGATTTGAGTGCCAGCGTCAGCAAAGCCAGCAAAGTCAGCAGCGAAGCGACCGCAAAGGCAGCAGTGAAGTTGTACTCGTTATATAAAATCTCGACTTGCAGCGGCATGGTATTGGTCTCGCCGCGGATATGGCCGGATACCACCGACACCGCACCGAATTCACCCATGGCACGGGCATTACACAAGATCACCCCGTACAGCAAACCCCATTTGATATTCGGCAGGGTCACATACCAGAAAGTCTTCCAGCCGGATGCCCCCAGCACCAGTGCCGCTTCTTCCTCTTCACTGCCCTGCGCCTGCATCAGGGGAATCAGTTCACGTGCGACAAAGGGAAAGGTGACGAAGATCGTCGCCAGTACAATGCCCGGCACGGCAAACAGAATCTTGATTTCATGATCACGCAACCATTCGCCAAACCAGCCCTGGGCACCAAACAGCAATACATAGATCAAGCCAGAAATGACAGGCGATACCGAAAACGGCAGATCAATCAGCGTCAGCAAGACATTCTTGCCGCGGAATTCAAATTTGGCGATAGTCCACGCAGCCGCCACGCCAAACACCAGATTCAGCGGCACAGCGATACCAGCCGCAATCAGGGTCAGTTTCACAGCAGACAAGGCATCTGGCTCGACGATAGCAGCCAGGTATACTTGCCAGCCTTTTTTCAGTGCTTCAGCAAACACCGCTGCCAGTGGCACGAACAGGAACAGCGTCAGGAAAGCCAGCGCAGTCAGGGATAAAACGATGCGCACCCACAAAGGTTCTATGGTGGCGGCAGGAGTGATGACGGGCTCGTGCCGGCGCGCTGCCACAGGTGCATTGATGGTAATGGCAGTCATTATTCTCTCCCTGCGTTTTGTCGGCTGCGGGTCCAGGCCTGCAAGGCATTAATCGACAGCAAGAGGCTGAAAGACAGCAACAGCATCACCACAGCAATCGCGGTTGCACCAGCGTAATCGTATTGTTCGAGTTTGGTAATCATGAACAGAGGAGTGATTTCAGAAACCATGGGCATATTGCCGGCGATAAAAATGACAGAACCGTATTCACCGGTAGCACGCGCAAACGCCAATGCAAAGCCGGTCAGCAAGGCGGGCAGGATACTGGGGAAGATGACCCGTGCAAAAGTCTGGAAATGACTGGCCCCCAGGCTGACGGCGGCTTCTTCCAGTTCTTTTTCAGCCTCTTCCAGCACGGGTTGTACGGTACGCACCACAAAAGGCAGGCCGATAAAGGTCAGAGCAACCAGCACCCCCAGCGGCGTGTAGGCCACCTTGATACCCAGCGGTACCAGTAGTTTGCCTATCCAGCCATTCGGTGCATACAGGGTTGCCAGGGTGATACCGGCGACCGCAGTCGGCAAGGCAAATGGCAGGTCGACCAGGGCGTCTATCAGCTTTTTACCGGGAAATTTATAGCGCACCAGCACCCAGGCAACAATGCCGCCGAAGAACACATTGATCAACGCCCCCAGCAAGGAAGCACCAAAAGTCAGCTTGTAGGAAGCGATAACGCGCTCAGAAGTGACGGTATTCCAGAAAGCCTCCCAGGTCATGGTAAAGGTCTTCAAAAATACCGCCGACAGCGGTATCAGTACGATCAGCCCCAGATAAAACAGGGTAAATCCCAGGGAAAGATGAAATCCCGGGATAACACGCCTGACTTGTGGATTATTGCCAAAAAACCTTGCCATATGCAGCCCTTATTACAGATACGACTATTGATGAGTAATATTGGCAGTTTTTAGTTATATAGAAAACGAATTTTTTCTTATTCCTAAATTTGTTTTTCGCATATAGAACAGATAAATCCAGCTTTTTATCTCGTTTTTATCTATTTTTGATATTTATTTAGCAATAAATCAAGCGGATATTAGATATCATGCAAATTTGACAGCATCTTCAAACAACACTGTCTGCTGGTGTTCTGCTCTGCTTAACAACCCGGCTTTTGGCAAGTCAAACAGAAAGCCCTGTATCAGGTAAGGGCTGGCGGTCTGATTGCCTTCACGCAAGGCCTGTAGCCTTTTTTGATTTTCGATACGGCGGAAAATCACATGGCAATTACCACGGTCGGCCTGTTCCAGCAAACGAACCTGTGCCTGCGCATCATTGGCCAGACTGATATCCACCTTGATGGAGTCGGGCCGTATGCGGTCCAGCAAATCACTGGCCTGCTCCAGGCTGGCAGCATGCAGGCCGATACGAAAACCATTGCGGCGATAATTTTCTGCCACATGGGTCAACACCCAGCGCTGGCTGGGCGTAATCTGCGGCAATTGCAGGATGACGTGGTGATGTGGTAACTCCAGCACATCCAGAATGCGGCGAAAAGCCATACCGTGATTTCCCTCCACCGCGGCCAGCAGCCGGCTGTGCACACTCAGGTACAAGTCCAGTTGTGCACTTTCGGGCTGGCGGTAGAAGTTCAGGGTATGCAGCAGACGGCACAAGCGGTCCAGTTCTACCGATTCATCATCATTGGCGGCGTTTTCCAGCAACTTCCAGATATTCAGTCCCTGGTCATCGCTGGCATAACTGCGTGCATAGGCTTCATAGGCCACAACACGCCCGTCATCTCCTGAACGTATCGCCTGGAAGGCGCTGGTCAGGGTGGAATTAAAATACCGTCCACGGGCACGTCCCTGTTCATCCAGCCAGAGATTGGTGGTGGCCAGCGTACTTTGCAGGCGGCTCAGATAGTTTTGCAATGCGGGATAGTGCATGCAGACCTCTTCGAAGACAGT
The DNA here is from genome assembly GCF_049340205.1 of Undibacterium sp. Ji49W. Classification (NCBI taxonomy): domain Bacteria; kingdom Pseudomonadati; phylum Pseudomonadota; class Betaproteobacteria; order Burkholderiales; family Oxalobacteraceae; genus Undibacterium; species Undibacterium sp. Ji49W. The sequence goes on from NZ_JBMPOW010000002.1 coordinate 180,093, forward strand.
GGTGTTTCTATAATTTTGCAATCGATACTTCGGTTGCCTTGACCAGTGCCACCACTTCAGAACCAATGACCAGATTCAGATCCTTGATGGAACGGGTAGTGATCACCGAAGTTACGATACCAGCCGGCGTCTCTACATCCACCTCGGATACCACCGGACCTTCAATGATGGTTTTGATTTTGCCGCGAAATTGATTGCGGACGTTGATGGCTTGTATGCTCATGATGCTTCCTTTTGAAAACTTGAATGAAAATTAAAATGGAAATTAAAATATAAGGCTGCCTGCAATGCGGTAATACATGTACAGCAGCCTTCTAAATCGCCCATGCGACCTGGCTCACGGTTCTTAACAGTGAAACATCACCCAGTTCTGTATCCAGTTCTGGTGAGGGTTTCTGCAATACCCGCCTTAAGATGCTTTCTTCCAGTTCGGCAAATTTGGGGTTGCCGCGTGAACGCGGTCTGGGTGAATCAATCCTGCTGTCCAGGGTGATCTGACCATCTTCTATCAAGATCACACGGTCAGCCAGGGCAATCGCCTCCTGTACATCATGCGTCACCAGCACGGCAGTGAAGCCGCGTTGCTGCCACAGGCTTTCGATCAGGTTCTGCATTTCTATGCGGGTCAGCGCATCCAGCGCGCCCAAAGGTTCGTCCAGCAATAACAGGGCTGGTTCGTGTACCAATGCTCTTGCCAGCGCAACGCGCTGACGCTGGCCACCTGACAGGACAGATGGCCACTCATCAGCGCGCTCTGCCAGCGCTACTTTCTGCAAGGCCTGACGGGCTTTGGACTGATCACTGCCAAGTCCAAGCGCCACGTTATCAATCACAGTTTTCCATGGCAGCAGGCGTGAATCCTGAAACATCACACGGGTATCCGGTTTTTTGCCGGCTTGCCTCCGGGTCTGATCAGCATTGAATTCCAGGCTACCGCTATCGGCCTGTTCCAAACCTCCGATCAGGCGCAGTAGCGTGCTTTTGCCACACCCGCTGCGACCGATCACGGCGACAAACTCACCAGCCTGCACTTGCAGGTTCAGTGATTTCAATACCTGCCGTCCCTGATACGACTTTTGTATAACACGCAAATCCAGTGATGCACCACGTCCGGCTTCAGTCTGCTCATTGGCGGCACTACCCCACTCACCGGCGGCGGTGGTTTCCCAGCCGCCATCCAGCTCTTCACGCAGGGCTGCGATTTCTGCCACGGCACTTAATGGAAATTCAGGAAACTGATGCATGCTTATACCCTCCTTTGATACGACGGATGCCAGCGCAAGCAGTAATGTTCAAGCGCCCGCGACAAGACATCTGCCAGCTTACCCAGCAAGGCGTACAGCAATATCCCTACCAGTACCACATCGGTTTGTAAAAATTCACGGGCGTTCATGGTCATGTAACCTATGCCAGCCTGTGCCGAAATGGTTTCGGCGACGATCAGCAATACCCACACCAGGCCCAGCGAAAAACGTACCCCTACCAGTATCGATGGCAATGCTCCGGGCAGTATCACGTCGCGGTACAAAGCCCAGCCTGACAGACCATAACTTTGCGCCATTTCTATCAAGCCCTTATCAACCGTGCGGATACCATGGAAAGTATTCAGGTACACTGGGAAAAAAACACCAACCGACACCAGGAACAATTTTGCCGATTCATCAATACCAAACCACAAGATCACCAGCGGTATCAGCGCCAGCGCCGGAATATTTCTGATCATTTGCAGCGTGGTATCAAGCAGGGTTTCGGCAAACCGGAAACTGCCTGTCAGCAAACCCAGCAACAAGCCCAAACCGCCACCGACAATAAAGCCGGAAATCGCGCGCCACAAGCTGGTCTTTGCATGGGTCCAGATTTCCCCAGATACACCCAGGGTCCAGAAGGCCCGCGCCACGGCCAGCGGTTCTGGCAAAATGCGGCTGGACAGATACCCTGTCTGGGCGGCTATCTGCCACACCAGTATCAGGATCAGTGGCAGGGCCCATGGCAATAATTTCCGGAACAGCTGCACGCCAAACTGACGCCATGCGATGCGGCTGAATAGTCCACCGGGCACAGAACCGCCACCCTGGCGCAGATGACCAGGCAACTCGGCAAATTGCGCTACTTCAGTGATGATGGGACCCATATAGCCTCCTAGCTTTGTGACACCTTGGGCACGATACTGTTTGCCATGACTTCGCCAAACGGTCCGGTCAGAGTGCTGGATACGTCAGGTGTTTCCTTGCCTATTAATGGAAACACCAGTTCGGAAAAACGATACGACTCTTCCAGATGGGGATAGCCAGAGAAGATGAAGGTATCAATACCCAGCGCCGCATATTCCTTGATACGCGCAGCCACGGTTTCCGGGTCACCCACCAGGGCCGTACCGGCACCACCACGCACCAGGCCGACACCGGCCCACAGGTTCGGCGACACTTCCAGCTTGTCGCGTTTGCCGCCGTGCAGTGCAACCATGCGTTGCTGGCCGACAGAATCCATCTTGGCAAAGGCTTTTTGTGCCCTTTCGATGACGTCATCATCAACATAACGGATCAGGTCTTCTGCTGCCTGCCAGGCTTCTTCATTGGTTTCGCGCACGATTACGTGCAGGCGTATGCCAAAGCGCAGAGTACGGCCATGCCTGGCGGCACGGGCGCGCATGTCGGCAATCTTGGCTCCCACCGCTGCTGGCGGTTCACCCCAAGTCAGATAAACATCAACCTGTTCGGCTGCCAGCTCATGCGCAGGCTCGGAAGAACCACCAAAATACAAAGGCGGGTAGGGTTTTTGAACAGGCGGAAACAGGGTCTTTGCCCCCTTGACCGTGATATGCTCGCCTTCAAAATCATAACCGCTGTCCCCACCCTCACCAGCCAGGGAAGCACGCCAGACGCGTAAAAATTCTTCCGTGATTTCATAGCGTTTTTCATGATCGGCAAACAGGCCATCGGCCTCCAGCTCACCCTGATCACCGCCGGTGACGATATTGATCAGCAAGCGCCCTTTCGACAGACGATCAAAGGTCGACGCCATACGTACGGCCAGGCCCGGTGAACTCAGACCAGGACGTATCGCCACCAAGAATTTCAATTTGGTGGTGGCGCTGATCAGGCTGGACGCAACCACCCATGCATCTTCGCAGGAACGGCCGGTCGGTAGCAACACACCATCATAGCCCTGGGTATCAGCCGCCACGGCGATCTGACGCAAGTAATCATAATTGATCTGGCGCGCTCCTTTGGTCGTACCCAGATAGCGGCTATCGCCGTGCGTAGGAATAAACCAGAATATGTTCAAGCTCATCTTGTTTCCTTTTCAAATTCTTTTATTGTCTCTTCTTGCTTTTTCTTGTTCACTGCTATTTGGCAGCAGGTGGCAACCACACCGCATCTCTGACATTGACTGCTTTGGGTATCAACTTTTGCTGATAAAAATTGTCTGCGACGCGCTGTTGTTCATCAATAATGTTCTGGGTCAGGTAGACCACGGGTGAACGCGGCCTGCGCTCCAGAAAGCTGGCAATCGTCGGCTTGTCCAGACCTGTGCTGGCGGCAATAATGGCGACTGCTTCATCCCGGTTTTTTTGCACGAAGGTATCGCTGCGTGTCAGTTCTTCAAACAGTAGCTGTATCACTTTCGGATACCTGTCAGCAAAACTTCGGGATGACAGGTAGTGTGAGAGATTGTTGACCAAGCCCTTGCCGGTAGCGACCACTCTGACCTGGGTGTTTTGTTCTATCGCAGCCCAATATGGATCCCAGATGGCCCAGACATCCACACTGCCACGCTCAAACGCAGCGCGTGCATCAGCAGGTGCCAGATAGACCGGCGTGATATCCGCCCATTGCAAACCGGCTTGCTGGACTGCACGCAAGACATGGTAGTGCGCACTTGAACCTTTCTGGAAGGCGATCTTCTTGCCTTTCAAGTCAGCCAGCGCACGTATAGTAGACTCTGGCTTGACCAGAATCGCACTGACACCTGGCTTGGCTGGTTCGGCACCGACATACACCAGATTACTGCCAGCCGATTGCGCAAAAATAGGTGGTGGTTCACCCGTGGTGGCGAAATCGATACTGCCAACCGACAGGGCTTCCAGCATTTGCGGGCCGGCAGTAAATTCAAACCAGCTAACTTTTACGCCTTTCAGTTGCTGTTCCAGCGCCTGCCTGTGTTTCAACAATGTCAGGTTGACCGAGCTTTTTTGAAAACCGATACGGATTTCTTTCGGCGCATCACCGTTACCTGGTGCCGCCTGGCTCAACGCCGGCAACACCATGAACAAGCTCAGCGCCAGGATAGGTAGCACGCCAAGTTGCACGCTACGTTGCAAAACACGTCGCACCAGTGTCAGCAATGACATCATCAACCTCACAGCTTGACGGTGAATACCGCATCCCGGATATTGATACGCTTGGGTATCAATTTCAGGTCGGCAAAGGTGTCAGCAATATTTTGCTGTTCGCGTATCACCTGCTCGGTCAGAGGTTTAACACCAAAACCGAAACGCGCAGCAGACAATTCAACGATGCTGGTATCCAACCCGATCTGGGCAGACAATATGCTGCTGACTTCTTTCAGGTTTTTTGCACCCCATTCATCGACCTTCGCCAGTTCTTCCAAGACGATGCGCAAGACCTCGGGATTTTTTTGTGCATAAGGTCGCGCCGCCAGGTAAAACTGGTGATTGCTGACGACACCCTTGCCATCGGCCAGTATCCTGGCACCGATCTGTTTTTCCGCAGCGGCCAGGAAGGGATCCCAGATGGCCCAGGCATCCACACTGCCACGTTCAAAAGCTGCCCGTGCATCTGCCGGTGGCAGGAATACGGTTTCCACATCCTTGTAATTGAGACCCGCTTTTTCCAGCAGCTTGACTAGCAGGTAATGCACATTCGAACCCTTGTTGAGAGCGACTTTCTTGCCCTTGAGTTCTGCTACCGATTTCAGTGGGGAATTTTTGGGTACTACAATGGCTTCGCCACCGGGTGCTGGCGGTTCATTACCGACATACAGCAAATCCGCGCCTGCGGCCTGGGCAAAAATCGGTGGTGCTTCGCCAGTGGTACCGAAATCGATACTGCCTACGTTAAGACCTTCCAGCAATTGTGGTCCGGCAGGAAATTCTGCCCACTTCACATCCACACCCAGCGCCGCCAGACGTTTATCCAGCGCCCCCGTACCTTTCAGCAAAGTTAGCGTGCCATACTTTTGAAAACCTATGCGCAAGGTGCCCGGGGCAGGTGTCTTGTTTTGTGCAAAGGCTTTGGGCAATACCACACCAAGGGCCATCGCCGACAGGGCAGACAGACGGCTGAGCGTAAGGCGCTTGGCATCGCGCTGCTGATGTTTTACCTTATTGCCGGGATTACTTGAAAACAGCTTTTTTTTATCGTCGCTCATACTTTACTTTCAATTTTGGGCAAGCCCCCCCCCTGCCGACATGCGCAGCATAAAAACAGGGGGAAATGCAATTCAGGTATGCAGCTGGGGAATGGCTGCCTTTATAACTACTATGGCTACTGTGGCTACTTTATTTGTTGCCAGACATCGTAGATTCAGCCTTCGTCAACAAGGCAAACCATTCAGGACAGGACTTTGCACAGCCTGTCCGGCTGGTTTGCCGCGTTGTAAAGACACCAGGCTGTCCAGCAAGAGATGCGTACCGTCCTGTACCCGCCTGGATATCGCATCATCAAGTTGCAGGCCCTGTCCATCCGTCCACACAACCTGGCTATCGGTCGCATAGATACTGGACAAAATATGACGTGCCGACAGCGCCGCCAGTACCGGGCGCAAACCGTAATCGAGTGCCAGCATATGCGATTGACTGCCGCCGGTTGCCACGGGCAAGACTATTTTTCCATCCAGCCCGTCTTGCGGCAAAATATCCAGAAAACTTTTCAGCAAACCGCTATAGGCCGCCTTGTAGATCGGCGTAGCGATGACGATGGCCTCGGCCTTTGCCAGCAGGGCTTTGGCAGCCAGCAATTCAGGATCTGAAAAATCCGCATGCAGCAAAGCCTGCGCTGGCAAATCCCGGACATGCAGGCTGACAGTACGCTGCCCCAGTTCATTCAGTCTTTCACCGATAAAATTCAGCAAGCGTGCCGACCTTGAAGGAGAAGAAGGGCTTCCTGATAGCAGCAGTATGGTCATGATCGTGCTTTCTATAGCGTCCGCAGCAAATAATTACTTTTTGCCCGGTTGATAAATCTGGTCGAAGATACCGCCATCAGCAAAATGTTCTTTTTGCGCCTTGGTCCAGCCACCAAAGGTGTCATCAATTGTGAACAGTTTCACTTTGGGGAATTGCGCCGCATATTTTTTCGACGCCTTTTCTGTAGTGGGACGGTAGTAATGCTTGGCGATAGTGTCCTGGCCTTCATCTGTGTACAGGTAGTTCAGGTAAGCCTCTGCCACTTTACGGGTACCACGGCGATCCGCCACCTTATCAACGACAGCAACAGATGGCTCCGCCAGGATACTGGTGGACGGCGCAACGATTTCTACCTTGTCCGGGCCCAATTCCTTGATCGCCAGCAGGGCTTCGTTTTCCCAGGCCAGCAAAACGTCACCGATACCGCGTTCGACAAAAGTCGTTGTCGCACCACGCGCACCGGAATCCAGTACCGGTACGTTTTTATACAGCTTGGACAAGAATTCCTTGGCTGTTGCTTCGCTGCCGCCCGGCAGTTTCAAGGCATAGCCCCAGGCTGCCAGATGGTTCCAGCGGGCACCGCCAGAAGTTTTGGGGTTAGGTGTGATCACAGAAACACCAGGCTTGACGATATCTGCCCAATCCTTGATACCTTTAGGATTACCCTTGCGCACCAGGAACACGATGGTGGAAGAATAAGGGGACGCATTGTGCGGCAAACGCTTTTGCCATGCTTTATCAAGCAAACCTTTTTCTGCCAGCGCGTCAGTGTCATACGCCAGGGCCAGTGTGACCACATCGGCATCCAGACCATCAATTACGGCACGCGCCTGCTTGCCGGAGCCACCATGCGATTGCTTGATGGTAACGTTGTCGCCGGTTTTTGCCTTCCATTGCTTGGCAAACGCCTGATTCACATCCTGATACAACTCACGGGTAGGGTCATACGATACATTGAGCAGGGTCACATCAGCCGCATGCGCCACAGCAGAAAAAGTACCAAAAGTACCAATCGCGGCAAGAGAAACAGCAAGGAATATTTTTTTGATAGTCATCTGTACGTCCTGAAGTAAGAATATTTTTATGAGGACTACAGAATAAATCGAGGCTATATAAATTAAAACGAAGTGTTTCGATGTTTTATATATGATTTACGCATAAGCGAAAAGCTTGCTCTCTTCAAAATGAAAGACCAAAAGGCTTACCACAGGCGCACCGATACACAAACGCGCACAGAGGTACACACAGAAAGCGATTGTGGGCTGGTAGCAAGACGGGGGTTACGGGCGATCTGTTTGTTGCGCTTTATATTTCTCGGTATCTCTTTGTCAATAGATTTCCAGCTTGCTGATTTACCTATGAAATCGCATAGTTTTGATCTACATTTTTTCTAAATCTGCGCTAAGATGACATCATCTTTTTCAGGAGTTAGCCATGCTGCGACGCACACCGATACAACTTGCTGTTTTTCTGGGTCTGATTAGTTGCTCCGTTGGTGCCTGGGCGGATACTGGCGATGCCTGCCCTGCGGTGCTGAACCATAAATTCAAACGCCTACAGGATGAAGTGTCGCAGGATCTTTGCCAGTACAAGGGCAAGGTTGCGCTGGTCGTGAACACTGCCAGTTATTGCGGTTTTACCAAGCAATATGAAGGGCTGGAGGCGATGTATGCCAAATACAGCGAAAAAGGCCTGGTGGTATTGGGTTTTCCGTCCAATGACTTCGGCAAGCAGGAGCCGGGCAATGATAAGCAGATCGCTGATTTCTGCTTTAACACCTACGGCGTGAAGTTCCCCATGTTCACCAAAACCTCGGTCATGGGCAAGGATGTCAACCCGCTGCATGCGCAATTAATCAAGGCCACGGGCACAACACCTAAATGGAATTTCTATAAATACCTGATCGACCGCAAAGGCAATGTCGTCGCTGCCTATTCCAGCGTGACAACACCCGATGATAAAAAGCTGGTGGCTGACGTAGAAAAAGCCCTGGCGCAATAATAATGACCTGACGCGCATTTCATCGACCGAGGTGAAATGCGCCTTGCAAGAATTCAGAATCAGCCGGGCATATAACCCAGTTGATGCGATACCCTGCTGGCACTGTCACGCAGGGCTATAGCCAATTCCCCCTTCCAGTCTGCATCAAAACTGCCTTTTGGGCCGGTTGCCGTCATCACCAGACTGAGCGCGCCGGTATGATCAAACACAGGCGCACTTAAGGCATTGATGCCTGGAATGGGCAAGCCTTGCGCCCTCGCCAAACCTTGCTGGCGCACTTCTGCCAGTACGCTGGCAATATCCTGGCTATTCAGTTGTACACCGGCCTGCCCTATGACCAGTTCATCCTGCATTTCCCTAGCAATGACTTTATCTACCAGCGCCGCTGGCAGGAAGGCAGAAAACACCAGACCGGTAGCCGTACCCAGCATGGACATGACTGTGCCCGCATGCATGTTGACATGAATCGGGCGGCTGGATTCTGCAATATAGATCACGGTAGGCCCGTGGCTACCCCAGACTGCCAGCGCCACCGTCTGGTCTATGCTGGCCGCCAGTCGGGTGGCTTCGGGTATCGCCAGTTTCACCGGTGACATCTGTTGCAGGCTGACCAGACCCATTTGCAGGGCGAAAGGACCAAGCTGGTAAGCACCAGTCACTGCATCCTGCTGTATCAGACCCAATTTACCAAAGCTGACCAGATAGGCATGTGCCTTGGACGCCGGCATGCCGCTTTCACGCGCCAGATCACCTAAGGACATGGCCCGGCCAGAACTGACCAGGGCATTCAGGAGCAGGCCACCCACCTCGATGGCACCAATGCCACGTCTTTCCTTGTTTTTTTCTGTCATTTCAGTCCCTGATTATGAGCCAACACATTTTACTATTAACAAATGCATTTACAAATAACGAATTAATGCTTATTCTTAATTCAGTTAACTTGCTCACGCTTTGGGCAAACTTGAATCAATTAAAAGGATGTTGTCATGACGACCAAGCAATTTGCCTCTCACGCCGATCTGGAAGAAAAGAAAGTCAGCTTCCAGCAACTGTCCGAACATGCCTATGCCTATACGGCCGAGGGTGACCCCAATACCGGCATCATTATCGGCGACGATGCGGTCATGGTCATCGATACCCAGGCCACGCCCATCATGGCGCAGGATGTCGTGCGCCGCATACGTGAAGTCACCGACAAGCCCATCAAGTACGTCGTGATGTCGCATTACCACGCGGTACGGGTGCTGGGTGCCAGCGGCTACGTGGCCGAAGGTCTTGAGCATATCATTGCCAGCCGCGATACCTATGACCTGATCGTTGAACGTGGCGAAGCCGACATGAAGAGCGAGATAGGCCGCTTCCCACGCCTGTTCCGTGCGGTGGAAAGCGTGCCTGGCCTGACCTGGCCGACCATCACCTTCAAGGGTGAAATGTCGATCTGGCTGGGTAAGCTGGAAGTGAAAATCATGCAGGTCGGACGTGGCCATACCAAAGGCGATACCATTGTCTGGTTGCCACAGGAAAAAGTCTTGTTCTCTGGCGACCTGGTCGAATTTGGTGCAACACCCTATGCCGGCGATGCTTATTATTCAGACTGGCCGCAAACCCTGAGCAATCTGGAAGCCATGCAGGCCGATAAACTGGTACCAGGTCGCGGTGCCGCCCTGACCTCGCCCGAGCTGGTGGCAGCAGGCCTGAGTGAAACCCGGTCTTTCATCAGCGATTTGTTTGCCAGTGTCAAGGCGGGGCAGCAGCAACAGCATGACCTGAATACCATCTACAAAAACACCTATGCGACTCTGAAACCAAAATACGGCCACTGGGTGATTTTTGATCATTGTCTGCCGTTTGATGTGACGCGTGCGTTTGATGAAGCGTCGGGGCATGTTGATCCGCGTGTCTGGACGGCGGAACGAGATGTTGAAATGTGGAAGAGTCTGGAGGGATAATTTTTTAAGTTCAAGACCTCTCAACAAAGAGACACAGAGGAACTGAATTACAGAGAGAAGCAAGAGAAAAACTTTTCGTGTCACCTATGTCGCAGACCTCTCTGTGTTTTTTGTCTTTGCTTTAATGTCGTAGCGGGAGCTGCATTTTGCTTAGCACTTATCAATATCAAAAATTTCCCTATCAGACTCCGTCTGAATTGCAGACGGGGGATATTACTCGTCGTCAGGTCATCATCGTTGGTGCCGGGCCGGTGGGTTTGGCTGCGGCGATAGACTGCAAGTTGCAGGGGCTGGATGTGCTGGTGCTGGATGATGACGATACGGTCTCGGTCGGTTCACGCGGTCTGTGTTATGCCAAGCGCACGCTGGAAATACTCGACAGGCTGGGCGTGGCAGATGCCGTGCGCAACAAGGGTGTGGAATGGAATGTAGGGCGCACTTTTTTTCGCAAGGATGAAGTATTCAATTTCAACCTGTTGCCGGTGGCGGATCACAAGCACCCGGGCATGGTGAATTTGCAGCAATATTATCTGGAAGAGTTTCTGGTACGACGAGCGACAGAACTCGGCGTGGAATTGCGCTGGAAAAATCGCGTGACTGCGGTGGAACAAACAACAGAATTTACCACCCTGCACATTGAGACAGCCGATGGCAGCTATGCCATGCAAGCTGACTGGCTGATCGCCTGCGACGGCGCACGCAGCCCGATACGCCAGATGCTGGGACTGGAAGTCGAAGGCAAGGTCTTCATGGACCGCTTTCTGATCGCCGACGTGCTCATGAAAGCAGATTTTCCGGCAGAGCGCTGGTTCTGGTTTGACCCGCCGTTTCATCCCAATCAGTCAGTACTGCTACACCGCGAAGCCGACAATGTCTGGCGCATTGATTTTCAACTGGGCTGGGATGCCGATCCGGTAGAAGAACGCAAACCGGAAAACGTTATCCCGCGCATCAAGGCCATGCTGGGTGATGACAGAGAATTTGAGCTGGAGTGGGTTAGCGTCTACACCTTCCAGTGTCGTCGCATGGAAAAATTCCGCCACGGTCGCATACTGTTTGCAGGTGATGCAGCGCATCAGGTATCACCGTTTGGTGCACGCGGTGCCAATTCCGGCATACAGGACGCGGACAACCTGGTCTGGAAGCTGAAACTGGTGATTGACGGTGCAGCCACAGAAGATTTGCTCGACAGTTATTCGGACGAACGCGTCTTTGCGGCGGATGACAATCTTTTGAATTCCACCCGTTCCACCGATTTCATCACACCCAAAAGTACCGTCAGCAAATGTTTCCGGAATGCGGTGCTGGAACTGGCGCAAGAGCATGGCTTTGCCCGCAAGCTGGTGAATTCCGGACGCCTGTCCGTACCCAGTATCTTGAAGACATCTGCTTTGAATACGGCCGACAGCGCTGTATTTGCTGGTCAGCTACAGCTGGGTGCCGCTGTGGAAGATGGCCCGGTCATTTACCAGGGAAAAACCGCCTACCTGCTTGAACTGTTGCAGCATCATTTTTATGGTCTGTATTTTTGTGAAGATGCGAGCCAGATTCCGGCAGAAACACTGGCCGGATTTGCCGCACTGAAAAAACTGCCCATACCGGTGCATACCTTCATCATCAGCGCCACTGCGGCTGCGACTGGGCGCGACGATTCTCAGGTAGTGCATGATTTCAAGGGGCTGCTGGCCGAACGCTATGATGCAAACATTGCCACGCACGCGAGCTTTTATCTGCTGCGGCCAGACCAGCACCTGGCGGCACGCTGGCGTCAGTTTAATCTGGAGAAAGTGCTTGCCGCGCTCGCTCGCGCAACCTCATACCAGGAAGGACATGGTCATGCCATTACAACTACAGCCTAATTTTCATTACGCCGACATCAGCAAACAACAGGGCTTGCGTGACTATGTCGCCGGGGATGATTTTTACCAGATGCTGATTGACACCCACCGGGGTTTGAGCGATGAAGACAGCAACAAGCTCAATGCAAAATTAATCTTGTTGCTGGCGAATCACATCGGGGATCTGGATACTCTGGAGCAAGCTCTGCACCTTGCTGCCAATAAGGAAGCTTAAGACTTCCTGGCCTGGTCAGACAAAAATCCACCTATCGTCGCATGCACCATGGAATCCACGATCTGTTCGTGGCTAAGGCGTTTATCACGTAACAGGAATTCCATCGTCGGGTCACAGGCACGTGAATACAGGGTGTACACCAGTACGTCATCCGGTACTTGCGGCGTCAGCGCCCCCTGCTCGCGCGCCTTGGCAACCAGGGCATAAAAGCGCTTGTTGACGCGCAAAGCCACCATCACATAATCCAGATTCAACATCAGACTGCGCTGTAGAGCCAGGCTGGTGGATGGCAGATGCGGAACCCCACCTTGCAAACGCAAGCGCAAAGACCAGGCCAGGATATGCCTGATCTTGTCAATGGCACTCAAATCTTCCGCCAGCGTATCGAGTTCTGCCAGGGTTGCCTTTAACAGGCGCGTCAGTGCCGCTGCAGCCAGTTTTTCCTTGGAAGAAAAATGCTTGTACAGGCTCCCTTTCGCAATGCCAACGGCATCGGCCACGTCATCCATGGTCATCAGGTCATAGCCTTTTTCTGACAAAAGACGATTAACAGCGTCAATGATGGCTTCTTCACGCGCATCAAACTGTTGTTTTTTAAAAGGAATTCTAATTTCCATTATTTTTTCTGCACAAGTAAAAACTTTGTAGTATATTTTGTGACTTGTCAGTCACGTTTTGAAATTCATAGTCATATTTTAGCGCAATAAACAAGTTTTGCACGGCTCTCTTCATTTAATTGTTGGCAAGCCCGTGAATCCGAAAGTGCAAACTTTGCGTATGTATAGCTATGAATGGTTTCTATTCTTGTATTCAATGTATATTTTGCAATGTAATTTGCAATTTATTATCAAAGCAAGTGATTGATTCATTAGTCCATTAGTCCATTGATAAATTTATAGCACTTATACGCTTATGAAAATCGCCGTCATCGGTTCCGGCATCTCCGGTCTTTCTTGTGCGCATGAACTGTCCAATGCAGGACATGAAGTTAGCCTGTTTGAGGCAAATGACTATTTTGGCGGCCATACCCACACCGTGGATGTGACACTGGAAGGCAAGACCTATGGCGTAGACACCGGCTTTCTGGTGTTTAACCACAAGACTTACCCGAATCTGGTCAAGCTGTTTGCTCAATTGCAGATAGAAACCGTAGCGACAGATATGTCATTTTCTGTGAAGATGCCCTTGCAGTCCAAAGCGGGTAAATCTGGCAACGGACACACGATGGAATGGGCCGGTGCCAATCTGGATACGGTGTTTGCCCAGCGCAGAAATCTGTTGCGTCCGGCATTTTTGCGCATGCTGCGCGATATCCTGCGCTTCAACAAACAAACGACGGCGCTGGCGAAGGCACCGGGACAAAAAGATTTTCAACTGCCGCTGGGCGAATTCCTTGACCAGCACGGGTATAGCCAGGAATTCCGTCGCTGGTATTTATTGCCGATGGCGGCCTGTATCTGGTCTTGCCCGACAGCGACCATGATGGCGTTTCCCCTATCGTCTTTTGTCAATTTCTGCCACAACCATGGCTTATTGCAGGTGAGTGACAGACCACAATGGCAAACCGTGAAGGGTGGTGCCAGACAGTATGTGGACAAAATTCTGCCGGTGATTGCGCATACGTATCTGAATACGCCGGTGCAGGCAGTACGTGAAAAAACCCCGGGCGTGATTGAAGTCAAAACAGCCAGTGGCGTACAGCATTTTGCCCATGTAGTTATCGCCAGTCATAGCGACCAAAGTCTGAAGCTGCTGGCCGATGCCAATCTGGCAGAACGCCAGATTTTGTCTGGCGTTACTTACCAGCCAAATCGCGCCGTACTGCACACCGATGCCAGCTTTTTACCAGAAAACAAAAAAGCCTGGTCGGCCTGGAATTATCAAAGCGAAAGCGGCGAAGAAGCGCGAGTCTGCGTGCACTACCTGATCAATCAGTTGCAGCCGTTGCCTTTCAAGACACCCGTCATTGTGACCCTGAACCCGATACAGGAACCCGCAGCAGACACCGTCATCGCGAGCTTTGACTATGCCCACCCGGTATTTGATGCAACCGCAGTGAGGGCACAAAGTCAGTTGAAAAATATCCAGGGCAAGAGAAATATCTGGTTCGCCGGGGCCTGGACGGGTTACGGCTTCCATGAAGATGGCTTGAAATCCGGACTGCGCGTGGCTGAATGCTTGTTGGCCCAGGTGGAAGCAACACAGGAAATGCGCATTCGTGCCGCATGACATCATGACGACTTCGGCCATCCACACTGTTGAACACCAGAATGCAGCCTTGTGCACTGGTGAAGTCATGCACCTGCGCATGCGCCCCGCAAAAAATGCATTCCGCTATGGCGTATTTTTCATGCGCATACCCTTGCGTGCTTTGGCCAGTGGCAAACCGGTCAGCAAGTCACGTCTGTTTTCCATTAACCGTTTCAATCTGCTGTCGTTTCACGAACGGGATCACGGTGATGGCAAGCAAGCATTGACAGCATGGCTGGATCAATTGTTAAACACGGAAGGCATACACGATGCCGATGGCGAAATCTGGCTACAGTGTTTCCCGCGCGTGTTCGGGTATGTATTCAATCCGGTTTCTTTCTGGTTCTGTCATCGTGCAGACGGGAAGTTGCGCGCCATCGTCTGCGAAGTACGAAATACCTTTGGTGAAAAACATCTATACCTGCTGGAAAACGGCGACAACCTGGCCAACGGCGAAGAATTAAGTGCAAAAAAAATCTTCCATGTATCCCCGTTCTGCAAAGTCGAAGGTGGCTATCGTTTTCGTTTCGTGCAGACTGGGCAACAAATCGCCACGACCACGCCTGACCAACAGAGCGAGCAGGAAATACACATCAAAAAACATCTGGCACGTATCGACTACGACGATGCCCATGGTCCCTTATTGCTGACCAGTATTGCCGGTGTTGAAAGGGACTTCACAGATCGCCGCATTGTGCAGGTCATGCTGCGCTATCCCTTTATGACCCTGGGCGTGATGTTGCGTATCCACTTGCAGGCACTGCGTCTGTGGATCAAACGTGTGCCATTTATTTCCAAACCAATTCCACCTACTGAAGAGCTAAGTCGATGAGCAGCCTACAACCTACTTTTGCATCCGGCACCAGCCATGCTTCCCATGCACCTGTGACCAATCATCACGCGCCTATGACTGAACTGAACAGCAAACATTTCCCGACTGAAGCAAAATTTGTACTCGGCCTGTTAAACCGTCTGGAACACGGCTGCCTGACCATACAGTTTCCAGATGGCCAGGTCGCCAGTTTTGGACGCAGCGCTGACAAGCACCAGCACGTCAGCCTGCATCTGAACGACTGGCAACTATACCGGTCAGTACTGAAATCTGGCGATATCGGTTTTGCCGAAAGCTATATCGCCGGCCACTGGACGACCAGCAGCCTTGCCGGCCTGATAGAACTGATCTCGCATAACCGAGCACAACTGGAATCAGTCATTTATGGCAGTTGGTGGGGCAACCTGTTATATCGGCTCAAGCATTTACTGAACCGTAATTCACGTGCCGGCAGCAAAAAGAACATCCATGCCCACTATGACATCGGCAACGATTTCTACCAATTGTGGCTGGACCCATCAATGACGTATTCCAGCGCCATTTTTTCCGGTGATCAACCAGAAAGCCTGGAAGAAGCGCAGCAGTCAAAGTATCGCCGTATTCTGGAACAACTGGCCTTGCCACCTCAGGCAAAGGTATTGGAAATCGGATGCGGCTGGGGTGGCTTTGCCGAGATGGCAATACGTGATGGTGGTGCCCATGTGACCGGGCTGACACTTTCAACTGAACAGTTGCATTATGCCCAAGAACGCCTGCAAAAGGCTGGCCTGCATGCGCAAAGCGATTTGAAAATACAAGACTATCGCGACGCCGATGGCAGTTACGACGGTATCGCCTCGATAGAGATGTTTGAAGCTGTCGGCGAAGCATACTGGCCAGGTTATTTTGAATGCTTGCAACGCAACCTGAAACAAGGTGGGCGGGCATGCGTGCAAAGTATTGTCATCGCTGACCATCTGTTTGAACGCTATCGCAAGGGCACTGATTTCATCCAGCAATATATCTTCCCCGGCGGCATGCTGCCTTCGGTAGAAAAATTTCATGCGATGGCCAGCGAATACGGCATGGAAGTTGTCGACACTTTCCACTTCGGCCAGGATTATGCACGCACCCTGTTGTTATGGCGCCATAGCTTCATGGAAAAACTGGCACAGGTCAAAGCCCAGGGTTTCGACGATGAATTTTTGCGTACCTGGGAATTTTATCTGGCTTATTGCGAGGCAGGTTTCACTGCTGGCAGCATCAACGTCAGCCAGTTCACGCTGAGGAAAAAATGAATACCCATACCGACAGGCAAGCCTCGAATGGATTGCGATACTTTATAGCAGTAATTCTGTTGATGCTGTCCTATGGACTGCTTGTTGCCAGCGCACAAACGACAGTTACAGTACCGGCGCATATACGTGACGAAATACCACAGGCAAGCCTGCAAGGCAGTGGCAGCTTTCGCTGGTTCGGCTTGCACATCTATGACGCCAGTCTGTGGAGCACAGCAGCCGCTTACAAACCGGATAGCGATAAACCGCAACGCCTGGCACTCGATCTTGAATATGCACGCACTCTGTACGGCAGCAAGATTGCCGACGCCAGCATCGATGAAATTGAAAAACTGAAACTGGGTACACCAGAAAAGCGGCAACAGTGGCTGGCACAAATGAAAGCCTTGTTTCCCGATGTGAAGCAGGGCACGCATATCACAGGCGTGTATATACCCAACGAAGCTGCAAGGTTTTATCTGAATGGAAAACTGCTGGGTGAAATCAAGGATGCAGAATTTGCGCACGCCTTCTTCGCCATCTGGCTGGACAAGAAAAGCTCCGCCCTCAGCTTGCGCAGCAAGTTACTGGGCACTAAAGCAGAAGCAAACTGAAGTTTTCTCCAACCAATGCCATATGGTCTTTGATATAGACCAGCCAAGGATCATCATGAATCTGCTATTGTCGTTTCAACGCCTGCTATGTTGCAGTTTGCTCGTGTTACTGACGTCTTGCGCCAGTTCGTACCAGCCGGCACGCTATGCGAATGAAAAGCCCGTCCTGGATTTGCAGACATATTTCAACGGCAGGCTAGACGCTTGGGGTATGTTTCAGGACAGGTCCGGTACCATCGTAAAACGTTTTACTGTGGTGATGAATTGTCAGTGGACCGGAGATATAGGCACATTGAACGAAGACTTCAGCTATTCAGATGGCAGCAAACAAAAGCGTATCTGGACCCTGAAGAAGGTGGGGCCTGATCGTTTTACAGGTACCGCAGCGGATGTGATTGGTGAAGCTCAGGGTGTGGTGTCAGGCAATACCCTGCACTGGAATTATGTTCTGGCACTGCCTGTCGATGGCAGCGTGTACAACGTTGATTTTGACGACACTATGGTATTGATGGATGATCAGGTAATGCTGAACCGCGCCATCATGCGCAAGTTTGGCGTTGAACTTGGCAGCGTGACGCTGTCATTCACCAAACGCAGCAACAACATGCCATGAACCCGAAAATCAGCACATGGCATGATAAGCGCGTCTGGGTCATCGGTGCCTCGAGTGGTATAGGTGAAGAAACTGCGCGGCAATTGCTGGCACAGGGCGCACACGTAACTGTTTCCGCAAGAAACCAGTTGCAACTTGAGCGCATCGCCCAGGCGTATCCGCATGCGTATGCAAGTGCACTGGATATCACAGACCATGCCAGCGTGGTCAGCAGCCACGCACAATTGATGCAACGTTGGGGCAAAATCGATCTGGTGCTGATCGTTGCAGGTAGCTACAATGAAATGCGTGCTGACAGCTTTAATCTGGCGGCAGCAGAAAGTCTGATCAACATCAATTTGCGCGGCATTTACCAGTGCCTGGATGTATTGTTGCCGACCTTGCTGAAACAGGGATATGGCGCGATCGGTATCGTCGGATCTGTGGCCGGTTTGTCAGGCTTGCCAAAGGCGCTCGCCTACGGCCCGACCAAGGCGGCGATCATCAATCTGTGTGAATCACTGTACCTGGATTTACGGCCAAAAAACATAGGCGTGTATATGATCAACCCCGGCTTTGTGGAAACCCCGTTAACCGCAGGGAATGATTTCGATATGCCGGCACTGATGACGGCTCCGGCAGCCGCCAAGGCTTTGATCAATGGATTGGTGCGCGGTGATTTTCATATCCACTTTCCACACCGTTTTACAAACTGGTTACGACTGGCACGCCTGCTGCCCTACCGCAGTTATTTTTATCTGGTCCACAAATTCACAGGTTTATAAATGAATGTACAAGCTTTAACTGACAAAGCCGCTGGCGGCCTGGCTGACGATATTGATCACCGCGCCAGTCTGAAAAAACTGATCGTTTTTTTTGAAAGCATATCGCTTGAGGCTTGCCAGGATTTATCTGCGGTGTACACGGAAGACGCCTACTTCAAAGACCCCTTCAATGAATTGCGTGGCATAGCCGCCATCAATCATGTGTTCCAGCATATGTTTGCGCAGGTGCATGACCCCAGCTTTCGCATCACCTCCACCGTACTGGAAGGTGACAATGCTTTCCTGTGCTGGGATTTCCTGTTCACGATGAAACATTTTCATACCAACCAGCAATGCATACGCGGCAGTACCCATATACGTTTTGACGATGATGGGCGTGTCAATTTTCATCGTGATTACTGGGACGCAGCCGAAGAACTGTATGAAAAGCTGCCCTTGCTGGGCAGTCTCATGCGTATGCTGAAATGGATAGCGCGCAAATAGACTTAAGTAAACTTAAATCGCAGCCTTGTAGGCTGGCAGATATTTTGCCAGCCTGGCACCCATCTCTTGCCCCAGCGCCTGCAAGCCACTCATGGGCCGGACCATGACTTCAAAGTCGACTATTTTGCCTGCTTCGTCAAAGCGTATCATGTCTATACCCTTGAGCTGCTTGTCACCAACCGTGGCGCTGAACTCCAGTACTACATTCATGCCATCATCAGACATCAGTTCCCGGTGATAAGTGAAGTTTTCAAACACCTTGACGACTGTGCTTAAAATCAGCACCACCGCCTGCGAAGACGCATATGGCTGATGCGCCATCGGCGAACGAAACACGGCATCGGGATGCACTATCGCTGGTAAACCAGACAGATCACCACTGGCGATCATCTGATGCCAGGTGGTCAAAGAAGCTGCAACAGTATCAGGCAGATTTTTCATGACGTCTCTTTAGAATGTTGGGCAGAATTAAAAAACAAGACCATTAACCACAGAGTCACAGAGAAAGGCAAGAGAAAAGAAAAATCGATTCTTTGCACGAAGTGCTCAGCTCATCAAAGTCCTTTCTTTGCTTTTCTCTGTGCCTCAGTGCCTCTGTGGTGAGAGGTCTTCCTCGAATTTAAATCGTTGCTGCCAATCGTGTCCCCTGATTGATAGCGCGTTTGGCATCCAGTTCGGCTGCCACGTCGGCACCACCGATCAGGTGTACGGGCTTGCCTGCGGATTCCAGTGCGGCCTGCAATTCGCGCCTCGGCTCCTGGCCTGCGCACAGGATGACGTTATCCACCGGGATCAGTTTTTGCACACCTTCCACAGTCACGTGTAGACCGGCATCATCCACCTTGTCATAACTGACGCCTGCAATCATCTGCACTTCACGGTTTTTCAAGCCGGTGCGATGTATCCAGCCCGTGGTTTTGCCCAGGCCATCACCTACTTTGGAGGTCTTGCGCTGTAACAGGAAAATCTGGCGTGCCGGTTTTTCTATCTCGGCTTCACACAGGCCACCGACGTTTTTGTAATCGGTATCGACACCCCATTCAGCAAAGAATTTCTTCGGGTTCAGGCTGGGGCTGGTGCCGCTATGGCTCAGGTATTCGGCAACGTCAAAACCGATACCCCCGGCACCGATGATGGCCACCATCTTGCCTACCGGTTTCTTGTCACGCAAGACATCCAGATAGCTCAATACTTTAGGGTGATCAATGCCATCAATAACAGGTGTGCGCGGCAAGATGCCCGTCGCCAGCACCACTTCATCAAAGTCTTGCAAATCGGCGGCGCTCACTCTGGTATTCAGTTTCAGAGTCACACCTGTCAGGCTGATCTGCTTGCTGAAATAACGCAGGGTTTCATAAAACTCTTCCTTGCCCGGTACTTGTTTGGCGATATTGAACTGGCCACCAATTTCTGATGCTGCGTCAAACAGAGTGACTGCATGACCGCGATGCGCCGCCGTGGTAGCGAAACTCAGGCCCGCAGGGCCGGCACCAACAACCGCTATACGTTTGGCTTTGGCCAGGGGGGCATCGATCAGTTCGGTTTCGTGGCAGGCGCGCGGGTTGACCAGGCAAGATGTCACCTTGCCGCCAAAGGTATGGTCAAGACAGGCCTGGTTGCAGCCTATGCAGGTATTGATTTCATCTGATTTGCCTTGTTCAGCCTTGCGCATGAACAGCGGGTCGGCCAGCAAAGGCCGCGCCATGGAAACCATGTCGCAATAATCGTCCGCCAGCAACTGCTCTGCCACTTCCGGTGTGTTGATGCGATTGGTGGCAATCAGCGGGATATTGACATGGCCCTTGAGTTTTTTGGTCACCCAGGCAAAGGCTGCGCGTGGCACTTTGGTGGCGATCGTGGGAATGCGCGCTTCGTGCCAGCCTATGCCGGTATTGATGATGGTAGCACCGGCTGCTTCTATCGCCTGCGCCAGTTGTATCACTTCATCCAGCGTCGAGCCTCCTTCAACCAGGTCCAGCATGGACAGGCGATAAATGATGATGAAATTGCTGCCTACCTTTTCACGGATGCGACGCACGATTTCAATCGGGAAGCGGATGCGGTTTTCATACGTGCCACCCCATTCATCTTCACGCTGGTTGGTGCGGGCTGCGATAAATTCATTGATCAGATACCCTTCCGACCCCATCACTTCCACGCCGTCATACCCAGCTGACTTAGCCAGCGTGGCACAACGCACAAAGTCGGAAATGGTTTCTTCCACTTCTTCCGTCGTCAATGCATGCGGCTTGAAGGGATTGATCGGTGCCTTGATGGCGCTGGGTGCGACCAGCGTGGGCTGGTAAGAGTAACGGCCAAAATGCAGAATCTGCATGGCAATCTTGCCACCTGCTTCATGCACCGCCTGGGTAACAATTTTATGGTGCTCTGCTTCTGCCTCTGTGGTCAGCATGGCACCGCCATGCATGGGACGCGCTCTTTCATTCGGCGCGATGCCGCCAGTAACAATCAGCGCTACACCACCGCGTGCACGTTCTGCATAAAACGCCGCCATGCGTTCAAAACCATTGTCCACCTCTTCCAGCCCTACGTGCATGGAACCCATTAACAGGCGATTCGGCAAAGTGGTAAAGCCAAGATCGAGTGGCTTTGTCAGGTGAGGATAATGTGACATGGTGCATTCCTTATATGTAAGTGCTTGCAAACTTCTTCAATGACTGATCATGATGATCAACTCTGCTCTTATGCAACTGATTGCATAAGAGAATAGCGAAACAAGTTTGTTTATGCAACCAGTTGCATATAAAATGTAAGAAAACCACACCGTATACCCACTCTAAATATGTCCTTGCCCCATGCCCTGCTGACCTCAATCGCTGAAAAACCCTGCTCTGGCTATGATCTGGCCAGGCGTTTTGACAAATCCATAGGCTATTTCTGGCACGCCACCCACCAGCAAATCTACAGAGAACTGGCACGTATGGAAACCCTGGGCTGGGTGATATCCACAGAAGTGGAAGGTGGGCGTGCTGGCAAGAAACTATTCAACATCCTGCCAACGGGAAGAGAAGAACTGTGTCGTTGGGCTAGCGAAACAAGCGCACCAATGAAATTGCGTGACGATATGATGGTCAAATTGCGTGCCGATGCCGCGATAGGCCCGCTGGGTCTGACAGAAGAATTTGAGCGACGCCTGAAAATGCACGAACAGGAATTGCAGAACTACAGAGACATAGAGCAACGCGACTTCAGCGCGCCACATCTGGCCCGCGAAGCCCAACTGCGTTACCTGATTCTGAAAGCCGGCATCACCTTTGAAGAGAGTCGGGTGCAATGGACCAAAGAGGCTTTACAGGTTTTACGCGATACTTTTTAAGCGAATGCTTTTTAAGCTGAAGTTGCCCTAAAACATCATCCGACATCATCAAGCATCATTGATACTTGATCACATATCAGGCGATGCTGTCGTCCTTGTAAGTGCCCACTGATGCCTCTATCACTTCCTGGGCAATGGCTGTCTCTTGCTCTGTATTGGTTTGCACTACCAGCACAAACTGCCCGCTGATGATGGCATCGTCTATCAAGCTGGATAACCAGCCTTGCTTGTCCGCAACCAATTTATCCGTTTCCAACGCATCAGCAGATGATGTGCTGCCAGCATTTTTCTTGAAAGTACCGTGCGTGGCACCTAACAAACCGCCGATGCTGGCCCCCCACCCCATCATCACCAAAGGCGCAATCAGCGGACTGGCAATAAAGAGACTGACATTGGCTGCAACCAATGCAACTTCAGCCAGGGCACCCAATCCTGTACCGACCGCAGTACCAATCGCACCACTGACCAATATATCTTTCAATGCCCTGTCACTACCCGCCACAGGCCCCGGCTGGTGAGGCAAAGCTGCTGGGGGTGGGGTAGCAAGCTTGCTGTCAAAAATCTGCATATTCTCTGACGGTATGCCTCTTGAAAGCAAACTGTCCAGAGTACTTTCTGCCTCGCTACGCTGAGTAAAAAAACCGGATACATGGTGGAGATAGACATTCATTTTATAGCCAATTCTTTTGAGCGAAAAGCTGGATCAATAAACCAGACACGACAGCGCGCAATGGATTTATCACTGCATCATCACTGAGCATATCGATACAGTTTATGAGAAAGACGAAATTCGATCTGTGCGTTGACTCACATATGACTGACTGATCAAACTATCAAAAAAGTGATGGCCTACAACGTTAGAGAGTCGCCTTAAAAATTTTCCGTGTGTTAGCGAACAGATGCGTTTCAGGTAGAAGCATAGGCTGTTCTCAAATTTCAGGTTTCTGATCAGGAGCAGCGCTCAGATGACTCCTCAGATGACTCAAATGAATACGCTGGCGACGTTGGTCCCTGTAACTACACCCACTAAAAAAGGATCTACCATGACCGAAAAAACTGCAAGTGTACATTGGGAAGGCTCGGGTAAAACTGCCGTAGGCAATATCAGTACCGAAACCGGAGCACTGAAAGACTATCCCTACGGCTTCGCCAGCCGCTTTGAAGATGACAGACGCGGCAGCAACCCTGAAGAATTATTGGGTGCGGCCCATGCAGCCTGCTTTACCATGGCATTTTCTTTTGCCTGTGAAAAAGCCGGTTGGAAAACTACAGATGTGGATACCAAGGCCAGCATCAGATTATCCAAAGAGGGCGAGGGTTTCGTGATTGACCACGTTCAACTGTCGATGGAAGCGTCCATCGCAGGTATCAACGACGAGCAATTCCAGGAAATTGCGGCGATCGCAAAACGTGATTGCCCTCTGTCAAAGGCACTTGCAAGTGTTCCTGAGATAGCGTTACAGGCGACGCTGCGGGTGGACACTGCGCCGTAAAACTACCAGTAAATACGCACCAACCTGAAGGAACTATCATGCTACATACTTTACCCGAGCTGCCTTATGCAATGGATGCATTGCAACCGCATATTTCGAAGGAAACGCTGGAGTATCACTACGGAAAACATCACCAGGCCTATGCGACAAATCTGAATGCCCTGATCAAGGATACCGAATTTGCCGGGGAGTCATTGGAAAATATCATCAAAAAATCAACGGGTAGCATATTCAATAATGCCGCACAGGTGTGGAACCACAATTTTTATTGGCAAAGCCTTACACCCAGCGGTGGCGGCGTCGCTACCGGTGCGCTGGGGGATGCCATCACTGCGCAGTGGGGTTCATTTGAGAAATTCAAGCAAGAATTTACGCAGTCCTGCATCAGTAATTTTGGTTCTGGCTGGACATGGCTGCTGAAACGTTTTGATGGCTCGCTGGCAATTGCAAATACCTCAAACGCAGCGACACCATTAATCGGGGTTGACAGGCCATTGCTGACATGTGATGTCTGGGAACATGCCTACTATATCGATTACCGCAATCAGCGCCCCGCCTATATGGAAGCTTACTGGAGTCTGGTGAACTGGGATTTCGCTGCGACAAATTTTACTGAATTATGATGACACTCTAGCCGGACTGACCGTCGGCACGCGCCTTCAGATAGATCGGTACCATCATGCCGATCCAGCCTGCCAGCAGGAGCAACCACGCCGTTGCGGATAGGGTGATTAGCAGGGGAAGCGAGAACAAACTTGCCGCGACGCGCAACACGGCAGCCAGATGTAATCCAAGATAGATACCCCACAGCAAATTCGACACCTGCAAAGGCCGGCCACTGTGTCCAAAGGAAACGCGGCTCACAAACCCGACCAGCATGGTTCCCATGAACCCCAGCCCCAAGGCATGTATCGGTGCTGACCCAACTTCGACACCAGACGCTGCTGCTGCCTGTAACGCAAATACCATGGCCAGCCAGACAAACGAAAGATGCAGCATCGCCAGCAAGCGATTCGTCATGCAACGCATGACACCCCAACGCCATGATGTATAGATGAAACTCAGGCTCAGTGCTGCCGCAGTGATGGCTTCAGGCAGACGCCATTGCAAGACGCCGGCAACCACCAGTATCAGACATCCCCCCAGCCACAGGCCCAGCAGCCAATACGGACGCCATATATCATAGGGTTTTATCACATTGCTGCTAAAAAATGGCAGCATGCGATGACACACCGTCAAAAATACCGGTAGTAAAAAACCAAAAAAAGCACATTGCCTGGCGATCATCCAGGCACCATCCCAGCCACTGCTCCACATCAGCGTTGCAGCAATCGCACAGGCACCGCCACACATGGCAAAGAAAATGGCCAGGGCATGTTTTTTGTCCGGCGCTGTGCTGCGCCGTATCAGGCCGCCCCAGCGCCAGGTAACAGCAAGCCAGGCACACAGCATCAAGGCAAACCCCGAGCTACGCAAGGGATGCAGCCCCAGACTGGCCGCCAGCATTGCCAGTATCAGCCCGCAGAAATAAGTAGCACCATGCAATAAGAAATAATCATCTTCGGTGGTAACCGCCAACCATTTGGGGCCAGCTGTAAAAGTGAAACCCAGGATAAATAAGGGGAAGACACCCAAAGGCATCAGTAAAGCATGCAAAGGTATTGCCATCGTCTGTGGATGCTGAACCTGCAACCACCACCAGAAAAACAGGATAAAAACAGCCACTGCACCAAGAAAAAAATACAGCCTGTGAGGGGCGGTTGCAAGGCGTTTCATGATGGTCTGTCCGGTAAGTAAATAAAGCTGAGGAAGATTTCAGGTCAAGGTATGCTTGACATCAATCTGTCAGCACTTTGGAATTCAATGACTGCAAGGCCAGCTCTATGGTTTGCCATACCTGTTGCGTCTCATCTTCAGTTGCATCAGCATGAAAACGCTTGCGCGCACCTTGCTGATTCAGCACCAGGTGAACATCTGCCTCCACCCCGGCTTGCTGCAAACAGGCGTTGGCGCAAGCCAGCGCACAGCCATCCAAAGCCAGTATAGTCCTGCCAGACTGGGCGAGCTTCACCAGACTGTTGACACCCCCACCGACGCCGCTGATGCACGACATTTGCGCCTTCTGCTCACGGTCTAGCCTGACCGCGCAATCGTTCGCTAACTGCGCAACGCTGGAACAGCCCGAACATGCATAGACCAGTGGCAAGGGATCGGTTTTCATCACATAGTCTCACCGGCATGAGTAAAACGCTGGGCAAACTGACTCAGCCAGGCGGGGCGTTCGCTCGCGTCTATCCAGTATTTCACGGCGACTCCCAGTTCGGTGTCGCCTTCCATCTTTAAACGGCGACGGAAGAAAAGTGTATCTGCATCTTCCTGACCTGAAGCCAATTTAAAAAAATCCATGGCACTGGCTGACAGGCTGACATCCGCCTGAATCAAAGAAGAACGTGGCTTGAATTTACCCTGGTCACAATAAAAGCAAAGCGACAGCCCCAAATCTTCCACCTTGATACGAAAGCTTTTGCCATACAGACTTTCTGGTGCCACCAACAGCGCGCGTCGCCTGGCCAGTTCCAGCATCAGCATTAAAGGTGCATTCGCCAGAGGTGCTGGCAAATAGCTGCCTAAAGTCTGTATGCTTTTAGGAAAACGAAAATTGCTTAAATCCATTTTTATAGTCCGCCTATTAACCTATCTGTTCGTTAGCCAGCCATTGCATACCAGGTTTATCTACCCAGTAACCGTTGCTGCGCTGTGCATGTGGCGGCAATAAGGTTTCACTGACGTTGGCAGCGGCGCCTTTTTTCCTGGCATCGTCAAACGCAGAAACCACCCCTGCCATACCCTGTGCCTGCGGCTGCAGACGTAAAACATCAACCTGCATCGTGGCCAGTTCAGGTAATTGCGCGCCCAGGTCAAGGCAACTCGAACTCTGGGTCTGTATGCCATTGATGGTCAAAAAATCTTTGCCATCGCGGGTTGCCAAAGGCATGCCATCAGGATATTTTTCACAACGAAATTCGCAACTATCCTTGCGCAAGCGATGATGCCGTGCGGTGAAGCAGCGCGATGAAAACGCCAATGCGAGCCGCCCCCATACCTGCACTTCAGTCTGCATGTATTCAGTACGCTGATGTTGCAAGGCTGCCAGATCATCGCGCCCCATTTCTATCGGTGGCAAAAAGCGGCTGGCACCCAGGCTGGCAAGCCATGCCAACGTGTCTGCATGATAGATATTCAAATGCGGCCCGGCGACGAAGGCCTTGCCCTGCATGACACGCACGGCGCTGAAATCATTGGCTTCGACCAGAAAATCTTCAGCACAGGCGCGCTCTATCATTCTTTGCATGTTGCGCCGGTCCGCTTCGCTGTCAATCAGGGTCAAGCTCGATAACACCACTTGCTTGCCGGCTGCCCGCAATTCCTTTCCCAAGGCCAGCCAGTCATCCAGCTTCATCAGATGACGACGTGAGCAAATGACTTCACCCAGATAAACAATGTCGACCGGCCACTGCATTGCGTCGACATAAAAACGCATGGTGTCTTCCTTTGACCAGTAATAGGCCAAAGGTGCAAGAGACAGTAAAGGCATTGACGATGGTAAGCTGTCAGACATATTCATTTCCACGGACGTTCAAAAGCACCCTGCGTCACCTGCGCGCCTTCGGCATGGCGGGCCAGGCTGGCCTGCCAGTCAGTACGTGGCGAATAACGCTCTGGATCACGCTGTGCGGCATCCAGGGCAGCGCGCAAGGTGCCAACCACCTGACTGACATAGCTGGGACTGCGCTGCCTGCCTTCGATTTTGATGGCAGCAATACCCATATTGATGAGTTTCGGTAACAGGCCTATGGCGTTGAGGCTGGTTGGCTCTTCTAGAGCGTAGCCAATCTCGCCTTCCACTTCAAAACGCCCTTTACACAATGTCGGGTAACCGGCAGCTTCATCTGGCGCGTAGCGATCAATCAGGGTTCCACCCAGGCGGGCATACATGGTTTGATCTTTCTCTTCCCAACTCACCGCGTGGGCCGGTGAACAGACACCTTTGTTATTCGGTGAATCGCCAGTCACATAGCTGGATAAAAGACAGCGACCTTCCGCCATCACGCACAGGCTGCCGAAACCGAAGACTTCAATTTCCACACTGGTCTGACGGATGATTTTTTCAATTTCTGACAAGGTCAGCACACGTGGTAGCACTGCACGCCTGATCGCAAATTGCTCACGCATGAGTTCTATCGCGTCCAGCGTGGTCGCTGACCCCTGTACAGACAGGTGCAGGCGCAAATCGGGGTAACGGTCACGCGCATAAGCCATCAGACCAGGGTCAGCCAGTATTACGGCATCTGCCCCCATCTGCACTGCCGTATCAATGGCGGCGCGCCACTCGGCGACGGCACGTGCCTGAGGATAGGTATTGATGGCAAATAGAATTTGTCGGCCACGGGCATGCGCATAGGCAACGCCTTGCCGGATATCGTGGTCGCCAAAGTTAAGCCCACCAAAATTGCGCGCATTGGTCGCGTTGCGCAAGCCGAGGTATACCGCGTTTGCTCCTTTGTCCACGGCAGCTTTCAGGGCAACCAGACTACCGGCAGGAGCCACCAAATCAATAGGTTTCATGATACAAAATGCTAACAAGATTTGTTTGTTCAGGCATTGTCCTGGGTCAATAAAACTCGACACAGACCCAATGGCAATCAGCTGGTTTTAACCCAAGACCGGAATATTTTTCTGGTAGCATTTCAGCGCTTCTGCCGAATCGATGTGAATCGTGGCGCCATAAACCTTGATCAATTGCTTGTTCATCAATTGGTGTAAAACACGTGACAGGGTTTCGGGTGACAGGTTCAGCAAGGATGCGACCAGATGTTTTTTGAGTTCGAGATGAATGTCATTGCTACCCTGCAAAGCTGACAGCTGTAGCAAATAATCGATCACTCTCTGCGTCGAATTTTGCAACGAATAACGCTCGACATTGCGAATAAATCCCAATAATCGATAAGACAGACCTGCCATCATTTGCCGCGAAATTAAGGGAGAGCGATCCAGCAATTGCAATAGCGCATGCCTGGGGATTTTCAGCAGGAGGGTATTTTCGAGCGCTTCGGCATAGAAGGGGTAAGGTTCATCCAGGAACATCATGGCTTCGCCCAGACTTTGGCCTGCACGAATTAATTCCAGGACTTTGTCGTTGCCTTGTGAAGAGGGAATGCAAAGTTTCATCAATCCAAATACGACAATATAGGTTCCTTCGGCGATATCTCCTTTGCGAAATAAGGTCGCGCCCTTATGTAATTCTGTCTTGACGACTTCTTTTTGCAGTTCGCTAAAATCTTCTACCGCAACGTGACGAAACAGCGCATGATTTTGCAACAAACCCAACAGATTTATTTTTGTCATCACAGATCTCCGGCAAACTGACAGAGGTCCAGTGTAGAAGTGATGGACTGTTACGCCTATACGCCGGTAGGACTAGGCAGACGCTGCAAATGGGTAAGAAGGGATCTAGTTTTTATCCAGGCCATGTTCAACCGCATACACAGCAATCTGAACGCGGCTGCTTAAATTGAGTTTTTTAAGAATATTTTGCACATGAATTTTGACGGTGCTTTCTGCAACATCCAGATTACGGGCAATTTCTTTATTGCTCTCACCTCGCGCCAGGCAAACCATGGTTTCGCGTTCTCTTGGGGTCAGCTTCTCTTTTTTAGGGATATTGCTCTGATTATGGCCAGAACGAAATTGCATGACCAGCTTGGCCGTCATGGATTCGGCAATCACTGGCTCGCCGGCGGCGGCACGTTTGATTGCCTGTGTCAGATATTCTGCTTCAATATTTTTCAATAAATATCCACGCGCCCCGTTCTTCAATGCGGTGCTTAAATCCTCAGCCTCTTCAGATACAGTCAACATCAATACCGCAGTATCAGGTAAATCTTCAACAATAAGCTGCATCGCTTCCAGCCCTGACAGGCCTGGCATATTCAAATCCATCAACACCACGTCGGGACGCAATTGTTTTGCACGTTTGACGCCATCCAGTCCATCCACGGCTTCGCCAACAATTTCAAACTCTGGATTACGCTGTAGCAGCAGGCGAATGCCACTACGGAAGAGAGTGTGGTCATCCACTAATAAAATCTTGATTGGCATTTATTTTCCATGCTTTCTGTTTTTTTTCAATTAGGACTTACGCAAAATTGTCCCGGCAAGACTATCGCTTTTAGGAAACCTCCCTTGCAAGGGAGGTTCGTTTCGTCGGCAGACAACATGTTGTCTGAAACACCGACTACACCTATCGCTTTTAGGAAACCTCCCTTGCAGGGGAGGTTCGTTACGTTGGCAGACAACATGTTGTCTGAAACCCCAAATACACCGTAGCGACGAAGACAGTACTTTAGTACGCGGCTCCTAGGAGAGGAGCTGCAACGCAGCTGGGGCGGTTTTGTGTAAGTCCTAACAATGACGTCATGCTACCAGACGTTCTTGCCGCAATAACTCCAGTGCGATGGTCGTACCTTCGCCGACCTGACTATGGATGTCAAATTTGGCCGCCAACCGCTCTGCCCGTTCTCGCATGATGCGCAGGCCGACATGTTCTTCACCTTTTTCGTGAATTCTATCCATGTTAAAGCCCTCGCCATCGTCCGTCACGGTCAGAGAAAAATCACGCTCATTCTGTACCTTGACCCTGACTTCGCTGGCTTGCGCATGCTTCCGCACATTTGACAAAGCCTCTTGCAAAATGAACAGCACCTGCAATTGCTGTTCAGGCGCAAGTGGGGCGCCATTGCCGACAAATTCAATCTCACCATGGACACCGGTCTGACGCTGGAATTTGCTGACGACATTGCGCATTTCCGATTCCAAATTACTGTCTTGCAGACGTGTGCGGAAATTAAGCAACAGCTCCCTCACGTCCTCATAGCTTTCCTGTACACCGGCACGTAGCAAGGGGGTGATATCTTTAATTTCTTCCACGTCATTACGACTCAGGGAATCTTCCAACATCTGTACCTGTAAATTCAAGAAGTTCAAACCTTGCGCAATGCTGTCATGCAGCCCCTGCGCCAACAGATTGCGTTCATTCGATACGGCAAATTCTTTTTCTCTGGCAATCAGGCGCTGGTTTTCGATGGCCACGCCCAAGTTTTTTCCCAGGGTTTCCAACAGCCGTCGCTCTTCACTGGTGATATTGCGCTCTTTCGAAAAATGCAATGAGAAACTGCCGATGACCTGTTCACGCGCCAATATCTGGAAAACTGCCAGCGAAAAAAATCCTTCTTCCTGACAGCGGTAACGACGCTGCTGGTCCATCTTGCGGAAATCCCGGACAATAATGATGCCCTGGTGAGTTGCAGTCCCGCACAGGCAGTCATCAGTCTTGATGCAATGCTCCTCTTCTATCATTTTTTCCGAGATACCTTCATGCACGGTAATATGCAGGTTATCGCTTTGATTATCGAGGATGCGTACCGTACCGCCATCGGCTTCTATTCTGTGCATTATCCTGTGCAAGAAGCCCCGGCATAATTCTTCTATCGCATGCGGCCCTGCCAGAAAACCGGCGATTTCATACAGAGTGCTTATCTCATGATTCTGGTCTTGCAGCCTGGCGGTCTTTTCTGCAACGCGCTCTTCGAGGGTACGGTGTACGCTTTGTACATGATCAGCCATCTGGTTGAAAGCATGTGCCAGAACACCAAATTCATCCTCGGTTTCAATCGGCAGGCGCACGCTCAAGTCGTCCTTGGACATGCGCGCAATACCTGCCTGCATGCGAGTCACGGGGCCGACTATCCACAGGTACAACAAATACAGCAATGCAATACTGGCAGCCAGTGACAGAAAAATCAGGGTGGTCTGGCATAAACGCAACCAGGTCGTTTTTTCAGTCAACTCGACTTCTACCAGTGATACCAGTTTGTTGATGCTGTCTACAAAAACCGGTAGCTCTTTGGTATACAGGGCCAAGGCAGTCTGCTTTTTTTGTGGATCGACCTCTGCCAATACCGTTTTGGCATAGACCTGTATATGTTGCTGCCATTCATTTTGCACCAATAGCATTTGTTCACGAATGGGTTTGGAAGAAGGCAAGAACAATGGCCGTTTCGCATCTCCGGTCTGCAAGTCAGTTAAAGTACGATTAAAATCTTCCAGCTCCTGCTCAACTCTGGACGTGGCCTGAGCATGCTCAAGTTCCATGACCAGCCGATATGAACGCATGCGCAGGCTGCCCGCCTCATTGATCGCGGCGCCACCACCTTCCAATTGCCATGATAACAATAAGGTGTAGCCGACTGCTGCCAGCGTCAGGCCCAGACCTATCAGTGTCGTCAACAGTATCCTGAAAGTCAGGCGCTTGCCTACTGGCAAGGTATGGGGTGAGCCTGATATAGGGTTCATAGAAGGTATTTGCTTAGTATGTGTAAGGTGTAGTCAAGGGTAGTCACACCTAGTATAGGCGCATTGCAGAGCAATTTTCATGGTTCGCTGTAAGAGACTTCCTTTATGATGGCTTTGCCGGCAAGCTCCTTGGTCGTAAGGCTCAAAGGGCACACCATAGGTAAAAAAGTATCCGACCGTTCTGAATAGGCCAGCAAGGCACCGTTGCTCATATCAAAATACCAGCCATGCAAGGCAATATCGCCTCTGGCCTCACGTTCGGATATCCAGGGGAAACTGCGCAGATTATTCAATGAGTTGATGACTGCCCCCAGTTCACAGGCACGTATCTGTTCCGCTTCGGAAAAATTCGCCAGTTGCTGTAGCACTTGCTGCTTGACCGGTTCAATTATCTTCATCCAGCGACCGATGAAATCTATCTTGCGGCTAGGTTGGTAACCCTGCATCAGTGCCCGTATGCCGCCACATTTTTCATGTCCCATGACAATGATGCGCTTTACATTCAGTGCCTCGACGGCAAACTGTATGGCCGCACTGACCCCATGCTGTTGTGCTGATTCATTGCAGGGTGGCACCAGGTTGGCGACGTTGCGAACTACAAAAATATCGCCGGGATCACAATCAAGCAGCAAGGCCGGATCTACACGTGAATCGCAACAACCTATCAATAAGGTGGTGGGATTCTGGCCGTGATTCAGCTTTTCAAACAGGCGGTCTTCCCCTGTGAAATATTTGCTTTGAAAACGCTGGAACCCTTCTATGAATTGCTGAATATTTCTGACTTCCATCTGCTACTCCATCATTCTGCTAACCGCCAGTTTGCGACATGAAGCGGATGATTTTATGCGGCTGTTCCTTGAACTCATGACGCTCCGGCTTTAATTCTATCGCCGTCCGTATTGCTGCATCCAGTTCATGGTCACTGATACCCGCACGCAGCAAGGGACGTAATTCAAACTTTTCTTCCTGTCCCAGGCACATATACAGAGTACCATCAACCGACAGGCGCACCCGGTTGCAAGTGGCGCAGAAATGCTGGCTGATAGGGGAAATGAAGCCTATCGTCCCTTTGCTGTCGCCCGTAGTCCAGTAACGGGCCGGGCCGCCACCCAGCTCTGCCGCTGCGGGGATTAAATTAAACCGGCTAACCAACTGATCGCGGATCGGGCCTATATCCATATACTGGCTGTTACGCCCAGTCTCCCCCATGGGCATCGCTTCGATCAGACGCAAAATAAAGCCTTCTTCAAAGCAGAATTGCGCCATGCGCATGATTTCATGGTCATTGATGCCACGCATTACCACCATATTCAGCTTGATGGGATCGAACCCCGCCTGCTTGCCAGCCTGTAGGCCAGCCATGATGCTGTCGAAACTGTCACGCCCAGTTATTTTTTCTGTACACGCCCGGTCCAGGCTATCCAGGCTGACATTAATACGGCGCACGCCAGCATCGTGCAAGACTTGTGCATGCTTGTGCAACTGCGTCGCATTGGTGGAAAGGGAGATATCCTTCAATCCAGGCAATCCGGATAATTGTGCCACCAGTTGTGGCAAACCGCGGCGCAACAAAGGCTCGCCGCCGGTCAGACGCACACGTCCTACGCCCATGCGGGAAAATGCAGCAACAACCCGGGTAATTTCTTCAAAGCGTAGCCAGTTCTCTGGCTCTTCAAAACCTGAAAAACCTTTGGGCATGCAATAACTGCAACGCAGATCACAACGGTCAGTGACAGACAGGCGCAAATAACTGACCCGGCGGCCAAATCGGTCTACCAGTGCTGGTAAAAATGAAGGAGGGGCAGGAGTTTCCATACCTGCATTGTGGACTGAGACTGACAACAGTACAATTCGCCGCCAAGCTAAAGGGAGATAGTTCTTTCGACGTAGTTAACTGCTTCAGTCAGCTTTGAATATCGCCTTCAATTCATGCCTGTAACGCATCAAACACATGATCAGCAGACCGCCCAGGCAAGCCTGCGATAGCGAAAAGGCAATGCCTGCAATCGGCGTAAGCCAGATGGGTGCCAGTGGCAATAACAGCAGCAAACCAAACGCCAGTAACACCAAACGTGCTTGCCATAACAGGCGTTGTGGCGGCAGTACTGCCTGCATGGTGGGTACACGTTGCCCCATTGGTGTCTGTCTGCGCAAATGCAGAAATATCAGAAACGGGATAATCTTGCCCAGCATCGCATTGACCGGCAATACCGCACCACCAACCAGTATCAGCACAGCTATCCACCAGGGCAGTGCCTGTGAGATAAGCTCAGGCAAGACAAGCCCGTCAACATGTTTTAGTACGGGTGGCAGCGCAGCCATTAATGCCGCGCACATATAGCTTGCCGCACACACCAACCATAAACCCCAGGCCGGATCAAAGCGGCGTTTGGCACGCCAGATAGCCACGAAGGCAATTGACGCCAACAGCACAATCACCAGGCAAGCGAGGAACAAAGCAAACTGCTGCAACGCTGGCCAAAATCCCAATAACAAGGGCAGCCACAGCACACCGGGCAATGCTATTTGCCAATATGTTGACGGACGCCTGGTTTGCCAGAACATGGGCACCGTTGTTGATGCGACACCAACTACCAGCGTTGCTATCCAGCCAGTCAATCCCCAAGCCACATGCAAGTCCAGCAAGTACATGACATCAAGTTGCCACCAACCGGCAAAATTGCCTGCCAGGCTGATACCCAAGGCTACGACCAGAAAAAATGCCAGTGTCACCCACCGCAAGGTGCGCGTTGTAGCATCGACGACCGCAATCTTGCACGCTGCCATCAGCAAAGCCAGCGTGACTGCACCGTACAGCAACGATGCCAACGCGCCGGCGACAATAAATCCTGCGGTGATACCGTGCAAAAAGCCCAGACTAAGGCTAGCCGCAATCAAGGCAGAACCAAGCGCCACAACAGGCGCTATCTTGCGTGCGCCCGGCACGGCCTGACCAGCCACCACTGGCATTAACTGGAACAGCGCACCAATCATGATGGGTGCCAGCATCCCCAGCACCAGGCAGTGGGTAAGCGCCAAAGTCAAAGGTGCAAACCGGTACGGCAAACCCTGCTGCGGGCCAAATGCCAACAGCAGGCCGGTCAATACTCCCATCCAGGGCGCTGGCAACAGACAGCCAAAGATAGTAGCTGGCGAAGGCGACAGCTCGTAGTTAAGAACTTTCGTGCTAGCCATTGACATGCATCAGGTTCTTGAGCTCATCGGAGCAAATGGATCGAACGGAGAAAACGGAGAAAACGGCCCCATCCTTAACCGCAAGAACAGGCACCACAACAGGTACTACCCATACCCAGAACTGCTTCCAGATTGGGAATACTGCCGCCACACATGGGATACAGAATATTCTCTTCCTTGACATTATGTTGCTGTATCAGGACGTTGAGTGTATCGAGCGTAGCCAGTGCCTGCCCGGCCTGTCCGGCTGCCATGGCAGCGTTTGCTTCATCCCGCAAGCTGCGGATTTCGGCATGTTCGGCACGCATGACAACAGTAGGGCCGTGCAGCATACCTGTTGCTTTTTCCAAGGCTGGAAAAAGTTTGTCTTCTTCCAAGGCAAAATGACTATCCAGTTGTTCACTGAATAAACGGAAATTCCGTTGCGCTGCTGCCATATCTCCCTTGTGTAAAGCAGCTTCACAGCGATTCAACTGTTCATCACATTCTGTATGCTGAAGTACGAGTTTTTGCATAGCCTGCGACATGATTTTACTTTCTTGATTATTGAACCAGCGGCGTATCTGCGCCTTGTATATCGATGCCAGAAATCTTTGCACGCCCCACCAGCAATTGCAGATACTGGCGCAAGGCATGATCGTGGCTAGCCTGATGCATGGCCTTGGCGATATTGTTTTCTATATCGTCAAAAGGCAGTAAATTTCCATCCATCTTGCGCCCCACCAAGATGATGTGCAGGCCAAAGCGTGTTTCAACCAGCTTGGGAATGATGCCCCCAGGCGCTGCCGCAAATACGGCTTGCTCAAACTCTGGCACTGTTGCACCGCGTGTTATTTGCCCCAGGCTGCCACCCACTTCACTGGACGGGCAATTTGAATTTGCTTTCGCACATTCAGCAAACAAAGATGGATTTTCCAGCAAATCTGCCAGCACCACGGAAGCATGTTTGCGTAAGGCATCCAGATCGACACCCGCGGTTACCTGAAACAGAATGTGGCTGGCTTCTGCCAATTCACCGACCTTGAAGCGGTCAGGATAGGCTTGATATTGACGCAGGCATTCGTCACGTCCTGGTGTTGGCACCTTGACTTCTTGTTGTAGCAAAGCCTCGACCCGAGCATCTTCATCTTCCTGCTGCAAGCCCAGATACTGTGCCTCATCCAGCAAGACACGGCGCAGCACCAGGGCGGTCATGGCACTTTTCATTGCATCTGCTGCATCCTGATGCGCCGGCAATTCCCGCTCCATATCGGCGTCTGTCAGTTCGTAATCATTGACAATGACTGGCATGTTGTTCTCCCTTACTTAACTCAACTTACGTTATCAGGACTTACGCAAAATCGTCCCAGCAAGGCGCGGCGACGAAGACAGTACTTTAGTACGGCAAGGAGCTGCAACGCAGCTGGGGCGGTTTTGCGTAAGTCCTATGAAAAATCAGCGTGGCCTTACCAACTGCCATGCACGGCTGATATACGTCACTGAAGCAAAGCCACTCCAGACATGCACCAGGCGAGTGAAGGGGAAGATCACAAACAGACTCAGACCCATGAATAAATGCAGCTTGAACAACAAGGGAGCGACGACAATGAACTCAGCAGCATCCCCTTTGAAAGTAACGATGTGCTGCGCCCAGGTCATCAGCAACACCATCATGTGGCCATCGCTATGATTTGCCGATTCGAATATCGTCGACAGGCCCAGACCCAGTGTGATGAATATCCATAACAGCAAAACTTTATCTCCCGTTTTTGTCACTGCCGAGATACGTGCATCGGTAAGACGACGGTGCAACAGAATCAGCAAGCCCAGCATGCACAGCGTGCCAAAGATACCGCCAGCAACCATGGCGATCATTTGCTTGAAGCTATGGCTGATACCCACCGTGTCCCACACGATGACCGGGGTCAGTAAGCCGACCAGATGGCCAAAGAACAGACCCAAAATCCCCACGTGAAACAGGATATTACCCAGCCGCAGATTACCTGCATGCAGCATCTGTGAAGAGTCACTCTTCCAGGTATATTGTTCACGCTCAAAACGCGCCAGGCTGCCGAATAGAAAAATGGCCAGCGCGATGTAGGGATAAATCCCATAAATGAATTGATGCAGATAAGTCATGATGGTCTCCCTGATTATTGGGCTGCAACAGCGCCTTGCTTAGGCTGTCTGGGATAAAAATTCACTGGATGCGTGCCTGACAAATTGGGCTTCAATAAAGGTTCAACCCCATCCGCACCAGGACCAAAAGTTTCCATTGCGTCATCCATATCGCGCACTGGGGGCTCGCCCTGCTCATGTGGCACCACATCAGTCAAGGTTGTCAGCAACAAAAACAGATTGGCGTAGGGGCTGTCCTTGCGTTGCAGGCGCATGCCTATCGCTGCCAGCACATGAATGGCTTCACCGAGCAATTTCTCTGAGGTAGCTTCATCCATCAGACTCAGGAATTCCAGGAACAGCGGAACAAAATCCGGCAATTCGCTGGCCTCTGGCTCAAAGCCATGGGTGCGGTATTCTTCTATCAAATCAACCATAGCCTGCCCACGATCGCGGCTTTCGCCATGGATATGCTCAAACAGATGCAGGGACAGAGAATGCGTGCGGTCAAACGTGCTTACATAATTTTCTTGCAGCGCAATCAGGCTGTTTGATTTCAGATAGCTCAAGATGGCTTGCAGTGCATCAAGAAATTCTGGTTCATCTTTCAGCGCCTGCTCAATCTCTGGCAAGGCGGCGATAAGGTCCGGCTGCGGGTAGCTCATCAATGCCGATAAAATTCGATAAATTTGCATACGATTTCCTTTTTTGCGTCAGTACCAGGCGCTTTTTCTGCGCCAAGACAAATTATTCGGTGGTCGACATTTTTTTGCGCGACTTGGGCATTTCCACAAAAATAACGCTGCCTTGTGGTTTCTTACCAAACAAGGCACCATCCGAGGTACCACCCGAACAACCATTGCCAAAAGTAAATCCGCAACTGCCTTTTTCATTGAAGCTGTCTTCTACCATTTCCTTGTGTGAAGACGGAATCACGAAACGATCTTCGTAATTGGCAATCGCCAGGGTCTGGTACATGTCTTCCACTTGCGCGGCATTCAATCCGACCTGTTTCAATACCTCATGATCAAGCTGTCCATGCACAGTTTCAGAGCGTTTGTAGGCACGCATGGCCAGCATGCGTTCCAGGGCATCGGTTATCGGTTCTTCCTTGCCTGCTGTCAGCAAATTGGCCAGGTAACGGACAGGAATACGCAAAGACTTCACATCAGGAATAATGCCGTTCATACCCATATGTCCTGCTTCTGCCGCTTTTTGGATAGGAGACAGAGGCGGTACATACCAGACCATAGGTAAAGTGCGGTATTCTGGATGGAGAGGGAAAGCAATCTTCCATTCCATCGCCATTTTGTAGACAGGCGACTTTTGAGCCGACTGTATCCAGCTTTCAGGTATCCCGTGCTTGCGCGCTTCGGCAATCACTGCCGGATCATGCGGGTCCAGGAAGCAACCGAGTTGTGCCTCATACAAATCCTTTTCATCCGGTACCGATGCGGCTGCTTCAATTTTGTCAGCGTCATACAGCAATACACCCAGATAGCGAATGCGGCCTACACAGGTTTCAGAACAGACAGTAGGCTGACCAGCTTCTATGCGTGGATAGCAGAAAGTGCATTTTTCAGCCTTGCCCGAACTCCAGTTGTAATAAATCTTTTTGTACGGGCAACCAGAAATACACATGCGCCAGCCACGGCATTTGTCCTGATCCACCAGCACGATGCCGTCGTCTTCGCGTTTGTAGATGGAACCTGATGGGCAGGAAGCAACGCAAGCCGGATTCAGGCAGTGTTCACACAAACGTGGCAAATACATCATGAAGGTGGATTCGAAGGTGCTGTACATCTCTTTTTGCACACCTTCAAACAAGGCATCTTTACTGCGCGCGCTGAACTCGCCGCCCAGATCATCTTCCCAGTTCGGACCCCAGACTATCTTGTCCATTTTCTTGCCAGTCAGCACGGATATAGGACGTGCTGTTGGCGGTGTCTGCATCAGGGGCGCATTTTGCAGATGTTCATAATCAAATGTGAATGGCTCGTAATAATCATCAATCGAAGGCAAGTTCGGATTGGCGAAGATATTGGCGAGTATGCGCAGCTTGCCTCCCTGTTTTGGTTCCAGCTTGCCGGCTTCATTGCGGTGCCAGCCACCTTTCCATTTCTTCTGGTTTTCCCATTCCTTGGGATAGCCTATACCTGGCTTGGTTTCGACGTTATTGAACCAGGCGTATTCAACGCCGTCACGACTGGTCCAGACATTTTTGCAAGTGACTGAGCATGTATGGCAACCGATACACTTGTCCAGATTCAGTACCATGCCGACTTGTGCACGAATTCTCATGATGCTGACTCCTCTTCCAGTTTGCCTTCCAGCCAATCTACTTTTTTCATTTTTCTCATGACAATGAACTCATCCCTGTTACTGCCGACGGTACCGTAATAATTAAAGCCATAAGCGAGTTGTGCATAGCCACCTATCATGTGGGTAGGCTTCAAGACTGCACGCGTGACCGAGTTATGGATGCCACCACGTTTGCCACTGAGTTCCGCGCCCGGAGTGTTGATGATCTTTTCCTGAGCGTGATACATCAGACACATGCCCTTTGGCACACGCTGGCTGACCACAACACGGGCAGTCAAAGTACCATTGCTGTTAAAGACTTCAACCCAGTCGTTATCCACCAGACCTGCTTCTTTTGCTTCGCCTTCGGATATCCACACGTGTGGGCCACCACGGCTCAAGGTCAGCATGCGCAGATTGTCTGAATAGGTGGAATGGATACCCCATTTCTGATGCGGCGTGATGAAATTGAGAACAATTTCTTTTTCACCATTTGGTGATCTGTTCAGCATCGGTGCCACGGTTTTTGTGTCGATGGCCGGTTTGTAGACACACAGACCTTCGCCGAAATCCAGCATCCAGCGGTGATCCTGATAGAACTGCTGGCGACCTGTCAGTGTGCGCCATGGAATGTATTCATGCACATTGGTGTAACCGGCGTTGTAACTGACTTCTTCGGATTCCAGACCAGACCAGGTTGGTGCTGAAATGATCTTGCGTGGTTGTGCCTGCACATCGCGGAAGCGGATCTTGTCATGTTCACGACCAACTGCCAGATGGGTATGATCCCGACCAGTAATCTTGCCCAGCGCTTCCCATGCCTTGACTGATACATGGCCATTGGTTTCCGGTGCGAAGGTGAGTATCATTTCGCAGGCATCAATGGCACTTTCCAGACGTGGGCGACCTTTGCTGATACCTTCTTCAGTCACGACCCTGGTAATGCCACCGATTTCCTTGACTTCATGTTCAGTGTTCCAGTTGATGCCTTTACCGCCATTGCCCAGTTTGTCGAGCAGGGGTCCAATGGAAGTAAACTTCTTGTAGATATCTTTATAGTTGCGTTCTACGACAAAGAAATTAGGTGCAGTCTTGCCAGGTATCAGGTCACATTCACCTTTTTTCCAGTCTTTGGGTTCGAAAGCCTGACCAAGTTCACCCGGAGTATCGTGCATCAACGGTTGCAATACGATGTCACTACGGGTGCCAAGATAGTCACCGCCAATTTCGGTAAATTTTTTGGCAATACCTTTATAGATTTCCCAGTCCGTTTTACTTTCCCACAGCGGTTGTACCGCTTCACTCAATGGGTGAATGAAGGGATGCATGTCCGACGTATTGAGGTCATCCTTTTCATACCATGTCGCAGTCGGCAAGACGATGTCGCCATACAGGCAAGTGGTACTCATGCGAAAATCCAGCACCACCAGCAGATCCAGCTTGCCTTCTGCTGCCACTGGGCGGTATTTGACTTCAGACGGTTTGACTGCCTCATCAGGGTCATCAAACAAGGCATTTTGTGTACCCAGCAAATATTTAAGGAAATACTCATGCCCTTTGCCTGAACTGCCCAGGATGTTCGAACGCCAGACAAACATATTACGCGGGAAATTTTTAGGATTATCCGGATCATCACAACTCATGTTGACCGTGCCTGATTTCAGGCTGTTTTTCAGATAATCTTGTGGTGTCAGGCCGGCTGCCGCTGCCGCATCACAGACATCCAGCGGATTGGTTTCCAGCTGCGGAGCCGATGGTAACCAACCCAGGCGTTCAGACTTGGCATTCATGTCTATCATGCTCATGTGGCTGATTTTTGACTTGTCTGCGGTCGGTGCAAGTATCTCATCCATCGCCAGTTTTTCATGACGCCACTGACTGGTATGTGCGTAGAAAAAGCTGGTGCCATTCATCTGGCGTGCAGGGCGCACCCAGTCACTGGCAAAAGCCAGTGGTGCCCAGCCAAACTGTGGGCGCAGTTTTTCCTGCCCAACATAGTGCGCCCAGCCACCACCGGATTTACCTATGCAACCGCACATCATCAGCATATTGATGATGCCGCGATAAATCATGTCGTTGTGGTACCAGTGATTTAATGCTGCACCGACGATGACCATGCTCTTGCCTTCGGTATCATGGGCATTTTGCGCAAATTCGCGCGCTACCTGGATGACCAGATCACGTTTGACGCTGGTATGTTTTTCTTGCCAGGCCGGTGTGTAGGGAACATCATCGTCATACGATGATGCAACCGCACCACCCAGGCCCTGATCAACACCGTAGTTCGCCATCGACAAATCATATACAGTCGCCACCAGGGCAACGCTGCCATCGGCCAAAGTGACGCGTTTTGCTGGCAAATGACGCAACAACATATCATTGGCGTCGTTACCACCGAAGTAATTGAAACCAACCGTGACTACTTCGTCATGCTTGCCGATTAAGCTCAGTTGCGGGTCAATTGCGCGACCAGAGTTACCGTCTTTGGCTTCCAGATTCCAGCGGCCAACTTTGGCACCTTCATCGAATTGCCCTTCGCCCCAACGATAGCCGATAGAGCCATTGGGCGATACGATATCGCCCGTGATTTCATCGA
This sequence comes from Undibacterium sp. Ji49W, assembly GCF_049340205.1. Taxonomy (NCBI): domain Bacteria; kingdom Pseudomonadati; phylum Pseudomonadota; class Betaproteobacteria; order Burkholderiales; family Oxalobacteraceae; genus Undibacterium; species Undibacterium sp. Ji49W. Next base: position 222,507 of record NZ_JBMPOW010000002.1, read on the forward strand.
TAGCCAGGGTCTTCCAGTCTGGATTATTGGCTTCGTTCAGATTGCCTGGCAATTGCGAAGCACGCAGCATTTGATCCGGTACATAGCTGCCATTACGTTCTACCAGACGCACCAGCATGGGCATATCGGTATATTGTTTGACATAGCTGCGGAAGTAGGCAGACTTGTTACCGAGATGGAATTCCTTCAGTATCACATGGCCCATGGCCATGGCGAGTGCGGCGTCTGTACCCTGTTTGGGTGCCATCCAGATATCACCAAACTTGACCATCTCACCAAAGTCCGATGACACAGCTACGGTCTTGGTACCTTTGTAGCGCACCTCGGTATAGAAGTGGGCATCCGGTGTCCGTGTCTGCGGTACATTCGATCCCCATACCATGAGGTAAGTCGAGTTATACCAGTCAGCGGACTCAGGTACGTCAGTTTGCTCACCCCAGACTTGCGGGCTGGCTGGCGGCAAATCACAATACCAGTCATAGAAGGACAGCGGTACGCCACCGATCAGACTCAGGTAACGTGAACCGGCAGCATAAGACACCATGGACATTGCCGGAATAGGCGAAAAACCAACTACGCGGTCCGGACCAAATTTTTTGATGGTGTAGGCATTCGACGCGGCGATGATTTCTTGCGCCGTGTCCCAGTCAGCACGGACAAAGCCACCAAGGCCACGTACCGACTTGTAGCGTTTGGCTTTTTCAGGATTCTGGCTGATGGCTTCCCACGCCTCTATTGGAGCCATGGTCTTACGGGCTTCTTGCCACATTTCCATCAGGCGGCCGCGTATCATCGGATATTTGACGCGCTGGGCGGAATATACATACCAGCTGTAAGACGCACCGCGCGGGCAACCGCGTGGTTCATGATTTGGCAAATCAGGACGGGTACGGGGATAATCGGTTTGCTGTGTTTCCCAGGTAATCAAACCATTCTTGACATACACTTTCCAGGAACACGAACCAGTGCAATTAACACCATGGGTAGAGCGCACAATCTTGTCGTGCTGCCAGCGGCTGCGATAGCCATTTTCCCATTTGCGGTCTTCTTCGACCACGGCACCATGACCATCGGAGAAGGTAGACTTCACCCGCGACATGAACTTCAATCTATCCAGAAAATGACTCATCGTAAACTCCATATCAGGTGGGTGACGTACCCACATTTTCTTTAATGCATACTGAGAGTGTAGGGAATCAAAGCTGTCCCGCCCATTCTTCGGTGCGGTGTATTTTGTTGCGCATTCGCACTAGTCCGTCTAGTCCTTTAGAACTACGTAAGCTCTAGAACTCATTTCATAATTAGGGGTGAGTGCGAGAAAACTTGCAAAAAAACAGCCTGTGGATACACAGGCTGTTTTTAAGGATATTTCTGTTAATCGAAAATCTAGCAAGGCATCTCTGCGCCTTTGCGTGAGTAATACCACCAGGTGATGACCATGCAACTGACGTAAAAGGCAATGAACACATACAACGCCATATCAGGTGCACCCGTCATTTTGATCGAGGTACCAAAACTTTGCGGGATAAAGAAACCACCGTAAGCACCGATGGCGCCAGAGAAGCCGAGCACGGCGGCGGATTCTTTGGCGGCATCCAGTCTGGCCTGTTTCAAGGCAGTTTCTCCCTTACCCTTTGCTGCGCGTTCACGGTCAAGCTGAAAAATGATAGGTATCATGCAAAAGGTCGAACCGTTTCCCAAACCAGTCAATATGAACATGACTATGAAGGACACCAGAAACACCATGAACTGATGCTCGTGCAAAGCTGGCAAAATACCTGCAACAATAGTGATAGCCATGGCGACGAATACCCAGAATGTCAATCTGGCACCACCAATTTTGTCAGAGATCATGCCACCAATCGGCCTGGCCAAGGCGCCAGCCAAAGGCCCGAGAAAGGCAAATTTAGCGACATCAATTTCAGGAAACTGTGCCTTGATCAGCATCGCAAACCCGGCAGAAAAACCAATGAAAGAACCAAAGGTGCCGATATACAACCAGCACATCAGCCAATTGTGCTTGCGCTTGAATATTACCGCCTGATCAGCAAAAGAAGCTTTGGCCGAGGCGATATCATTCATGCCAAACCATGCCATCAGGGTAGCGACAACGATAAACGGCACCCAGATAAATCCGGCATTCGCCAGCCAGAACATATTGTCTGCCCCGGTTTTGGCGTTATGAAACAGGAAACCGTCGCCGGATATACTGGCACCAAACATGGCAGAAGAAATCACCAGCGGGGTCACAAACTGCACCACAGAAACACCCAGATTGCCGATGCCAGCGTTCATGCCTGTTGCATAACCTTTGCGTGATTTCGGAAAAAAGAAACTGATATTCGCCATGCTGGAACTAAAATTGCCACCACCCAGACCACACAGCAACGCCAGTATCAATAAAGTCGAATAACTGGTAGTTGGATCTTGCAGGGCGAAGCCCATACCGATAGCAGGAATCAGCAAACTTGCAGTGGAAATCGCGGTCCACTTGCGCCCCCCGAATACGGGCACCAGGAAAGAATAAAAAATCCGCAAGGTCGCGCCTGACAAAGCTGGCAAGGCTGTCAGAAAGAACAGTTGATCCTTGCTGAAATGAAACCCCGCCTTGTCCAGATTAGCAGCGACCACACTCCATAACATCCATACTGTAAATGCCAGCATCAGGCTGGGAATGGATATCCATAAATTTCTATTGGCAATCGAGCTGCCTTCTTTGCGCCAGAACTCCAGATTCTCTGGCTCCCACCGGTTTAATACATGACTCATCATATGCTCCTGGTTTTCAAATCACTTGTAATTTCAATTTTCTGTTTAGGACTTACGCAGCTGGGGCGATTTTTCGTAAGTCCTTCAGGCTGGCAAAGCGGCCTGGGCTGCTAACATGCCCTCCCTGCGGAATTGGAAATGCATCCATACCAGCGATACGCAGACCGTGCCGTACAACAGCATGAAACAGGAACTGCGCACGCCGGTAATGTCGACAATGACACCGAACAAGACTGGCAAGATAAAGCCGCCAAGACCGCCAGCCAATCCAACTACGCCGGACACAGCACCAATATTGCTGCTGTAATCATCCGAGATAAATTTGAAGACAGATGCCTTGCCCACTGCCATGGCAATACCAACGACAAACAGGATGGTAGTGAACAGGATTGGGGTCAGACCGATATGAAATGCCTGCATGCCGTTGATGGTTTTGATCGTAAAATCAGTTTGTGGATAGGACAGCAAAAAGAAGGCGACCCAGCATACCCACATGACCCACCATGTCACTTTGTAGGCACCAAATTTATCGGACAGCCAGCCACCAAAGGCACGCAGGACACCGCCAGGTAAAGAGAAGCAGGCTGCCAGCAAGGCGGCGCTCTTGATATCAAAACCATATTCAGTCACGTAGTACTTGACCATCCACAAGCTCAAGCCAACATAGCCACCGAATACAACGGAGTAATACTGGCAATAGCGCCAGACTTTGGGGTCTTTCAGCATCTTGAGCTGGGCCAAAAAGCTGATGTTTGATTTGACGTTATGGCTGGGATCCGTTGCGGAAAACACCCAGAATATCAAGGCAGCAGCCAGCATCATGACGGCATATACCTTGGGGACCAGGGTCCAGCCTGCTGCTGCGATCAGTGCCGGGGCAATGAATTTATTCACGGCTGCACCAGAGTTACCAGCGCCAAATATACCCATGGCAAGGCCCTGCCGCTCTTTCTTGAACCAGCGTGCGACGTATGGGGTACCAACAGAAAAAGAACCGCCAGCCAGGCCAACAAACAAGCCCAATACCAGGAAATGCCAGTAAGCCGTTGCATAGCTGATCAGATAAATCGGTATGACAGTAAACAGCATCAGCAAGAACAGGACTATGCGACCACCAAAACGGTCCGTCCAGATACCAAGTGGCACGCGTATCAGTGAACCGGTCAGCACGGGCATTGCCGTCAGCAGACCAAATTCCGTTTCATTGAGATGTAATGCCGCCTTGATCGGGATACCAATCACGCCAAACATCATCCAGATGGTGAAACATACAGTGAACGCCAGCGTGCTGGAACCCAGCACCGAATAGGCTTTGCCCTGACTAGCCATGACAGCTCCTTTTGCTTTTATAGGTGCTATCAGCTTAAGAACTACAGGCTTATTTAGAAATTCCTCTGTCGGTGCTTATTCAAGAGGCAAAAGGAGAGGGCTTATGGCCGAAAGAACTAGTTCTTTCTGTGTTCTGCAAAAGAACGATCTATAAAAAATCCAATGCATGCTGCTCTATTGCATCCTGTAAAGAATCAAACCATGCACTGTCAGTTGGAGAAGTTTCAATAAATAATTCAACAAACTGTCTTTCAAGCTCATTTGAAAGTTGGCTTTTAAAGGGCAATCGAAAGAAATCTGCACTTTGGACAGCAAATTTTTGACTCTGCAAATTATGCAGGCAAGAATATCTGACTGCCGATACATCGCCCGGACGCCTCCAGACTCTTATCTCTGTAAATAATTCATTCATGGTCTACCCTTGTTTAGTGCCAGAAATCGAAGAATCGATTCTAACTGGCCGGCAAGATTGCCAAGATATTTAAGTTTTGAAGCACAACAGAGCCGGTATCAAAGTCAAACAGTCAGCACAAGTCCACTTACACTTTGTTGCGCATTAATATAAAACACACAATTAATTGATTGACATGGTTTTTACGGTCATGCACCATCATCCGGCTTAATGTAGTAATTGTGCTCTGTCTTCATGCCTGGGGTATGTGGGTATGCGGCTTTGTTCATCCACCCTATTCAACTTCATTTGCTTACATGAAAAAATCAACTATCTCTGGTGCTGTTCGTTTGTTGTCAGCAAGTCTGGCACTGTCTTGTCTGGCAGCACCCGTGCTGGCGGCGGACTATAGTCCTTATCCCAAGGCCGGTATTTATGATGCCAGCGATAAGGGTTTTGAGCGTGTGCTGACGGTAAAACCTGACGGCAAATTCACGCTGGAAGTTTCTGAGAAAGGCAAGGCGGGCAATTTGCGCAGCGGGTCCGGTGAAGGTAAATTATCTGATGCGCCTGGCGGCTGGAACTTTAGCGAGGGACGTTGCACAATGACCTTGAAACGCGCTGCCGGTGGCATGCAATTGCATGTAGAGGCATGTGCAGGTTCCTGGGGCGATGTTCCCTTTGATGGTAAATATGCTTACCAGGGCGAGGAAGTTGCTGCCGCTCCTGCCAAACCAGCATTAGTTGCTGCGGCGCCCAAAGTAGCTGCGCCAGCTCCTGCTACAAGCACTATGCCCGCCCCTGCTGCTGAGCCCGCTGGAGCGGCCACCACGGCCACCATGCCCACCAACACGATGTCACTGTCGCGCAAGGAATGGAAAGATAAATGGGGCAGCGTTACGGCCGAATTCATCACTGGCCACTTTGTGCAGGTATTGGCACAACGGTCCAGTGACAACCCGACAGGACCAGGACTTGATCATTATTCAAATGCCGCAGTTATTGTCGATACCATTAACGACTATGAAAAGGCTAGTGCCGCAGAGATGGCAAAACCGCCTTTGAGACAGTACGTACTTCCTTTGCCGGTTGTCACAGCCAAAGAAGGCGTGAAATTTGAAACTGAATGCAGTTACGGCAAATCTGCCATGGCCTTTGTAATCAGTGTCGACAGCTATGGAAAAGGGAATATTCTCAACCGCAAGCGTGTCAGTGGCTGGATGCTGGATAGCAAGTTGCAACTGACCGAAGTCAAGCCCGCCAGCAAGGTCAAATGCCCGCAAACAAGCGCTTTCTATTGAAGAGCCCTTGCAAGCATCATAAAATTTGAATTGGACACCTGCGGGGGTGTCCTTTCATGACAATGCGCCATTCTTGTAGAACTCCGAGCCTTATCTGTATCTGGCTTCGATCGCAGCTACCGTGCCATCCTGTTCCATGGCTTTCAACATGCGGTTGAGTTGATTGACCTTGCTCTGCGACATGCTGACGTGGCATGCCAGATACATTTCTACCTGATGAAAATCGAACAGGGGAATAATGTCATCACTGAGTTTTTGTTCCTTCAGTATGGCAAGGCCAAGCAGTCGGCCAGTTGCCCAGAAATCAAAACGTTCATACAGCAGCTTGCGCGGATTATCAGAATCCACATTTGCCAGCTCGGACCGGAAGCCTTTCAACGCCAAAAAATCACCGACAGCCGCCTTGCGATACGCACCGATGACATAGGGCTTCAACTGTTCCAGCGATGTCGGGCGACGGCTGTCATCTGCGCGGGCAAAGATGGTCCAGATATTTTTCCTGATCAGCGGACCTATCCATTTGAATCTGGATTCACGCTCTGCTGTCCTGGTGGTGGAGAAAATGCAGGTGTTGGGGTCACTACGGGCCATTTGCAGGGCGCGCGACCATGGGTAGGCACTGACGGTATAGGCCGTGTCGGAACGGCGCATGATTTCAAGCACCTTGTCGGTGGATATACCTGTCACCTCACCGGTGGCGGGTTTGACGAAGTTATAGGGAGGATAATGCTCGGTCACCAGGTTCAATACCGGGCCGGACGTTTGGCCCTCGGGAGTAGCGGGTTGCGACAGCACCGGATAAGAAATCACTGCACCTGCCAACCAGACCAACCCAGCCAATAATCCACCACGCATGCCTTCCCCCGCTTACCTCATCGCATCGAATCACATCGAATCGCATCGAATCGCATCGAATCGCATCGAATCGCATCGAATCGCATCTCATTTGAGTATCATCTATGTCCGCGCGACAATTTGTCGCGCATCAGGTCAGCATAGTATCTATCCACCATGTCGGCTTTATGACTACTTGCCTGACTTTGCCGGACCTGTTTTGCTGGCGGTCTTGCCGGTCGACTTGCTTGCAACGCCGGGCTTTGTAGTAGGCTTGGCAGGCTTGGCGGACTTGGCAACGGCTTTGATCACGGCCTTGCCCGCACTTTTTGCCTTGCTGGCGGGAGCTGCCTTGCTTGCCCTGGTTGCTGTCGTCGCCGTTTTTTCTTTAGTCGTCTTGCCTGCTGAGCGGGGTTTGCTTACAGTTGCAGCCGGGGGAGCCGCATCTGCCTTGATATCTGTTGGTTCGCCTTCCAGAGCCTTGCTGACCGCTTGCTTGAACTGTTCCTGCAACAAGCCCCACCATGCAGCGGGATTGGCGAACTGGGCGCTGGCGTCAGACTGAGTAACTTTCTTGTCGGCGGCGTGTTCCAGTTTTTCTTCGGGTTCTGCTTCCTGACGGGCCGCTGTAGTTACTGTTTCTGGCGGCATGTCGTCTACTTCTTCATCGGCTTCTTCATCCAGATCTGGCTCCGGTTCTTTGGCAGCGGCCGGATGCATGGGCCAGTCGGCATTGCTGGTGCTGGCTGTCGTTGGTGCAGGGGGATTACCGGCAGCACTGAAACTTGCCGTCGCCTGCTCGGCCATGGCACCGGTCTGTTGTGCATGCTGGGCGAAACTTTCACCCAAAGACTGTAAGGCTGCAATGGTGGCACGTTGTACTTCCAGCGTCTGTATGGTCCCGCGCAGCATATTCATGTTGACGGTGAGCCAGGATTCGACGGTCTTCAGATCCTGGATTTTTTTATCCAGTTCATCCAGTGACATGGGCGGTGCCACCATACCCGGCACCTGCATGCTGCCCCAGAGTCTTTTTACAAAAGAAAGCGTATCGCCCATGGCATTCATGCCGGGGATTTCAGTACCAGAAAATGGATTACTCATGGGTTTCTTCCTTTGGTTTTTCCAGCAGCTACATCCAGCAGCCACAAATAGGGATACTTACATCCTGGTCATCTTGCATGAGGTCGGCAGCGCCGTCAATCGCGCATCGAAATAACGCTCGGTCTTGAAGCCGTAACCACTGCCTTCATTATCAAAGCGCACGCCACTTTCCCCCTTTTTTTGCATGACGGAGACATACAGAGGCTGTATCAGTTGGTGGTCTTCGGCACGCATGAGTGCATTGTGAAACGCATTCTTGTACTGTGCGCCTTCCATGGCACGGGCAACGGCAGCCGCTTCGGTAGATCTGGCTTTTTCTATGGCAGAGGCCAGCATCTCTATCATGACCTGCATGCGCAGATGTACATAATCGTCGCGGGGATCAGGATAACGCTGGCGGAACTGGCTGTAAAACGCATCGCTGTCCGCGCCACCGGCATTCGGATGCCATTCGGCAACCGCCCTGACCTGGCCTATGCCTGCATCGGCAATGGCGGCGGGTGCGCCCAGGCCATTGCCGTAAAAGGTATAAAACTTCAGCGCCATGCCGGCGTCTTTGGCGGCTTTTACCAGCAGGCTGAGATCATTGCCCCAGTTGCCGGTGATCACCGCATCGGCACCACTGGCTTTGATCTTGGCGACATAGGGGGCGAAGTCCTTGATCTTGCCTATGGGGTGCAGGTCATCGCCGACGATGCTGATATCCGGGCGTTTTTCCGCCAGCATGGTGCGCGCCGACCTGGCAACCTGGCGTCCAAAGCTGTAATCCTGGCCTATCAGATAGATTTTCTTTGCGCGGTTGTCGTCCTTGATGACTTCGGTCAACACATGCATGCGCATATCGGCACTGGCATCAAAACGAAAATGCCAGTAACTGCATTTTTCATTGGTCAATATCGGGTCTACCGCTGAATAATTAAAAAACAATACACGGTTATCCGGCGTGCGCTGATTATGCTTATTGATGGCATCCACCAGCGCCAGCGCAACGGCTGAGCTATTCCCTTGCACCACAAAAGGAATATGCTGATCGGTCAGATGTTTGAGTGCAGTCAGGGATTCTTCCACGCCCTGTTTATTGTCAAAACTGCTCAATACCAGTTTGTGCTGACCATCGGGCAGGCGCACGCCACCACGGGCGTTCACGCGGTCTATGGCGATTTGCAGATTTCTTTGCACGGCTTCACCGGCATTGCTAAATGCACCACTGAGGCCATCGATCATGCCTATGCGTACAGGCGGCAAGACTTTGGCACCGCCATTTGCCTGCGGTGTTTGTGCTGCCGCCAAATTTGTGCTCAACAACAGGGCCGCAAACATGGCTAGCCTGGAATATGATTTCTTTAGTATTAACATTCAAATTTCCTTACAGAATACGCGCACATCACTATGCATGAGAAAATGTGACGCATTCTGCACAACGCGATTCATTGTTTCTTGCAATAAAGATAGCATTCTACCCCCTTGCTGGCGTAGCCCGGTCATCCTTATGCTGACTGCTGCGTTTACTATTTTGTGATGAGCCAAACTTTTAAACCTGTCAACTATAGCTTGCCCAGTTCGCTGCTAAGCCGACAGAGCCTGGCATTTTGTGCCCTGGCCCTGCTGCTGCACCTGCTCGTGCTGTTTAATCTGAACAGCACGCCAGTGGCTGTCAAACCCCTGCTGGCTGAACAAATGGTGCGGGTACAGTTGCGTGAGCGTGTCGCTGCGACGCCCGCGCAGGCACAAGCACAGGCACAGACAAATCCCGCAGTTTCAATGAAAAAGACCAGACCGGCATCAACCACCGCTGTCACGCGCACCACGCCAGACAGACAGATACAGGACGAACCGGCACCTATCCTGCCTGAGGTAATGGAAAAAATCCGTGTGCCCGTACCGGATACGGCAACGCTGCTGGCAGCCAATACACCAACTATCGAAGTCGCCAGGGAAACCCCTCCAGCTCCGGCCCCCTCCCCCACTCCGCCAACGGTAGAAGCTGAACCGGCCTATGCAGTGCGTCCACCACCGTCTGGTGCCATCCTGATGCGTATCGTGCGGACGGAAAATAATCGCCACCCCGTGAATGGTCAGGGTGAAATACACTGGGATTTCGAAAATGGGCTATACAAAATGCGGGTAGAAGCATCGCTGAACCTGCTGATTACTTCACTGAATTTGTATACCCTGCGCAGCGAAGGCAAACAGGACAGCTATGGTATCGCCCCAACGCTCAGTACCGAAACCAGACGCAGCCGCAGTGAAACGGCGACCCATTTCAATCAGGATGAACGTACTGTCAGTTTTTCTTCATCGAATAGAACCAGCATCGTCAACCAGGGCGTACAGGACAAGGCCAGTGTCATGATGCAGTTGGCTGGCATCGCCTATGCCGATCCGGACAAGTTTCAGGCTGGCAGGGAAATCAAACTGCAAGTTGCGGAAGACCGGGATGTCAGCAATTTCGTCTTCGTCATTACCGGGCAGGAAGAAATTGATACCCCCATGGGCAAAATCATGACCTGGCATGTGAACCGCCCGCCACGGCCAGGTTCTTACAATTCCAGGCTGGAAATCTGGCTGGCACCAGCCTATAACTGGTATCCGGTACAGATACGCAATACGGAAAGCAATGGCGCCATCACTACCCAGACGGCCAACAAGATAATCAGCAGTAAAAACATAGAAAGATGACCATGCGTGCAATCTCCCTCCTGATAAGCATTCTGTTGCTGGCAACAGCCAGCCTGAGCAATGCTGCCCAGAGCACACAAAGTAATGAAGCGGCGGTAAAACATGCCTATAAACTGCCGCCACCGGCAGAACTGCAATACAGCATCAAGGCGCGCCAGAGTGGCCTGTCACTCAGCGGTTCGGCATCGGTCAAATGGCAGTACGCTGACCAGAAATACAGTATCGTGACTGAAACCCGCGCCATGCTGGTTGGCAAGATACTCGATGCCAGCAGCCAGGGTGCAATCGACGACTACGGCCTGGCACCGGATAAATTTGTCGAAAAACGCTTTGGCAAACCCGCTACCACGACCAGCTTTGAGCGTGACAGCAAGACCCTGCGTTTTACTGCGTCCACTGAAACTTATACCCTCAAAGGTGGCGAGCAGGACCGCACCAGCGCCAGTTGGCAGTTGATCTCTATCGCCCGCGCAGCAGGGGATAATTTCAAGGCTGGCACGGAATGGAAAATGTTCGTTGCAGGCAGGCGTGATGCCGACCCATGGACCTTCAAGGTCATAGGCCCGGCCACCATCAAGACCCCGATGGGCGAACTGGCTGTCATCCACGTCACCAAGGCTCCACCGGCTGACTCCAAAGACCAGCAGCTTGAATTATGGCTGGCACCTGGCATGGAATGGTATCCGGTACGTTTGAAGTTCAGCGATGCTGACGGTGATTTTGTCGATCAGGTTCTGGAAAGCGTAAAGAAGAACTAAGCCTCACATCAGCATTTCATTTGTCTTGCGCCTTGACGACGGTGACCGTGCATTCAGCTTCGGCCACCACCTGTGCCGATACACTGCCCAGATAGCGGCGCAAGGCCGAACTGCCGCGTGAACCGATGATGACATGGTCGACCCGATTACTGTGTGCATAATCCACAATGGCAGCCGCCGGGTCTGGTGCTTCCAGTACATGGAAGGTGATTTTATCGGGGTTCAGATTCAGTGGCCGGGCCCAGTGCTTCAGGTCCACCAGCTGTTTCACATGGATGTTTTCACCCTGCTGTATCAGGCTGTCGTCCATCCCTATGCGGCTGGTCTTGCGTATCGTCAGGCAAGCCAGGCGCGCGCCCGGCTCGGTCTGTAACATGCGACGGGTGATACTGCGCAGGCTTTCTGCCAATGCTTCCGAACCGCGATTCAAATCCAGTGCCACCACAATAATCGGGGCCTTGGCCAATTGTTCCGACACGCTGTGGGTGGGCAAAGGCTCGGCACCGGCCACCTGAAAACGTCGTTTCAACACCGACAGATACCCATCCTGGCTTTGCTTTTCTGCGCGGCCTGTCAGTTGTATCTGGTCTGGATGCTGCAATAAAAAAGCCAGTTGGGCCGCCGTATCAAAACGGTTCTGCGCCTCCACTTCCAGACAGCGCAAGATCACTTCCTGCAACCACAAGGGCAGATCTGGCCTATGGCTGCGTGGTGGAATGGGATCACGATACAAACGTTTTTTCAAGCCGGCGACCGAGGTCGGATGACCAAAGGGCCTTTCCCCGGTTGCCAGGTGATACAGCAACACACCCAGCGAAAACAAATCACTGCGCGGCTCATTGCGTATCCCTACAACTTGCTCGGGCGAGATATACGGGCCGGTGCCGAGCGGCAGGCGGAATTCTTCATCCAGCAAATCTGGCAGGCGATCATGGCGTGACAGGCCAAAGTCGATCAGCACGGCAGTACCATCCGGGCGGAACATGATGTTGCTGGGTTTGATATCAAGATGGATCACATGCTGCCTGTGCAGGTCTTGCAGGGCATGGGCAACCCTGATGCCGATATCCACCACTTCGTCGACTGGCAAGGGAGCCTGTTCGAAACGGCTGCGTAAAGAGGTACCGGCAATCTGTTCCATGACAATATACGGCTGGGCATCAAAATCACCTGCCGCAAAATAGCGCGGCACATGCGGCCCCTTGAGCTTGGGCATGATCATCTGCTCGACTTCAAAGGCGACAATCGCAGTCGGGTCTTCACTGGAATACAGCAGGGGCACCTTCATGATCAACGGAAATGGCTGATCGGTATCCAGCGTTGCCGGATGCCGGTCGCGCAGATCGCTGACACGCCACAATGCGGCCATGCCGCCGGTGTGCAGTTTTTCTTCGAGACGATAGCCGTCAAACTCCATACCGGCCTGCAAGGCGTGTGGACTGCCTGGACTCATCGTGCCTGCTCTTGTTTGCGGATGATATGCATGCTGGCCCTGTGCGTCCTAATTGCCGTTGATCAGCCGATGGCCAAGCGCAGGCGGCAAACCGGCACTGATGATTTTCTGGCAGGCTGTTTCCGCATCATAGGGAATGCGGTAATACGTCAGTTCCTGCGTATCGGTGTCAAAGGTCGCATAACAGGCGGCAGGATTGCCATCGCGTGGCTGCCCGGCAGAACCGGGAATCACCAGCCAGCGCCGCTGTTTGCTCAGTGGGATGCCCTCTTCCGGCGTCGGCAAAAATTCACCGGTCTTGCCGGTAAGGCTAAGGTGAAACAGCGTAGGCATGTGGACATGCCCGCAAAAAGTGATGCTGGCCCTGGTCGCATGCATGCTGCGGGTAGCCTCCATGACGCCATCGATATATTCCCACTTTTCCGGTGCCCAGGCATTGGCATGCACGAACAGGATATCTTCCCATTCAATACGGTAAGGCAAATGGGCGATGAATTCCATCTGATCAGGGCGTAATTGCTCCTTCGTCCAGTCCACCACCTTGCGCGCAGTTGGATTCATGCCTTGCTTGTCGCCTGGCAACAGGGCAGCATCATGATTGCCTATCAGCGCCCAGCCGCCCTGCCGCACATAGTCCATGACGGTATCAAGCACCCAGACCGGGTCGGCACCGTAGCCAACCAGATCGCCCAGGAAGGCATAACGACCAGCCTTTAGCTGCCGGGCATGCGCAAGGCAAGCCTCTACGGCTTCACGATTGGCGTGCAGGTCAGTCAGGATGGCTATCAGCATGGGGGTTCATTCATTGAATCAATAGCTTCATTGTAGGCCCACTGGCTAACTTCAGGCTTACAAATCCATTTTTACTAAAGAAAATCAATTCTTACCCATGTCAAACTCGCCTGCACGGTACTTTTCATAGCCGCGTGCGCGCAAAGCACAGGCCGGGCAGGTGCCACAACCATGTCCCCAGGGGTGCATGTCACCACGCTGCCCCAGGTAACAGGTATGCGTATCTTCACGTATCAGATCGACCAGGGCGGTGCCACCGAGTTGCTCTGCCAGTTGCCAGGTCTGGGCCTTGTTGATCCACATCAGTGGGGTTTCCAGTTTAAGACGGGTATTCATGCCGAGGTTGAGCGCGACCTGCAAGGCCTTCATGGTATCGTCACGGCAATCTGGGTAGCCCGAAAAATCAGTCTCGCACATGCCGCCGACCAGCACATTCAGGCCGCGCCGGTAAGCCAGGGTGGCAGCGGTTAGCATGAACATCAGGTTACGGCCCGGCACAAAGGTATTCGGCAAGCCGTTTTCCTGCATTTCTATGGCGATGTCTTCTGTCATGGCCGTGTGCGACAGTTGCGAGATCAAGCCCAGGTCTATCATGTGATCATCACCCAGGCGATGTTGCCATTCAGGTGAAAAGCGACGCATCTTTTCTATCAGCGTGGGACGCACTGTCAGTTCTATGGCGTGTCGCTGGCCATAATCAAAGCCTATGGTTTCCACATGCGCATAATGCGATAGTGCCCAGGCCAGGCATGTGGCAGAATCCTGGCCGCCGCTAAACAGAACCAGCGCGCGGTCATTGGTGGTTATTTTGTTCATAATTCATCGAAAAATAAGGTAAAGCCATTGTAAAAGAATGAAACACTTTGTATAACAACAGAGCCTGATGGTAAGGTTCTGCTGAAAAATATAGTAGGCTTATGATGGCTTTTTAAAACCCATGTTATGAGTTCTGACCATCCAATCCGCATAATAAGCCAACGCGCCCCCAGTGCAAGCCCATGAGCTTTTATAAAAAATTTCTGTCTTCTTCCATTTTATCGGTCATCGATCAGGGTATGCTCAGCGCCCTGAATTTTGTCATTGGCATTTTGCTCATGAATCTGGTGACAAAAGACGACTACGGCCTGTATGGTCAATTGTACGCCGGTGGTTTGCTGGTAGGTCTGATCGTGGATTCCTGGATCGCCGGGCCATTGACCACGGTCGCCTCTGCCGTCCACGGCGACACGCGCAAATCCCTGTTGCGCCACTACTGGTACCGGCAAGTCAGCTGGACACTGATGATGGGTGTGATTGCCTTTGTCATCGTCGAATTCTTTCCGGCAGCAACCCACTACAGCAACAAGAGCTGGTTACTGGCCCTCGCTTTTGCCGCCTACCTGTTTGGCAACGGTATACGTGAATATGGACGTACGGTCGGCTTTATCCAGTCGGACATTATCTCTGTACTGAGGCAGGACGTATTGTATGTAAGCCTGGTTGCCGGTGGCCTTGCTGCGCTGTATTTTAGCCACCATTTTGATCTGATCACGGTATTTGGCTTGCTGGCGGGTTCATCGTTTCTGTGTACGCTGGCAAGTCGCCAGCATTTCCTGACGCATACGTCGAGCGATGCCGAAGCCCACGCCAAAGAAGAAATCCAGCAAGCCATGGCTGCCCACCATGAAACCATACGTGGGCACGGGCGCTGGGCGGTATCAGGCGGCATCGTTGGCTGGTTATCGAATTACAGCTATGTCTACCTGTCTGGAGCCTGGCTGGGTGTTGCTGCGATTGCAGATCTGAATGCTTCGCGCCTGATGCTGATGCCCATCCCGCTGGCTGTCGCGGCCTGGTCACGCGTGGCACGCCCGGAAGCCAGTCGCCTGATGGCAGAAAACAACTGGCGCGGCTTGCGCCGGCTGACCCTGTTTTCGATTGCCGGTATAGAACTGGTGGTAGTCGCTTACGTTGCCTTGTTGCTGACGGCACTGCCGTGGCTGGAAGGGCATGTCATCAGCGCAAAATACAGCGGGCTGGACCCCATGGTCATGATGTGGGGTGGCTATTTCGCCATCAATGCCGCACGCTGGGTCGGCACTTCGTGGCTATCCAGTGGTGGCGCTTACAAGGAAATGTTTTTTCTCGGCAGTGTCACGCTGGGACTGGTCTTGCTGATCACCGCCTTCAGCATTCCCAGAATGGGGGCACCCGGCGCTATCCTGGCCCTGATCGTGGTCGAGGTTTTTGAACTGATCGTCGTCTGGCGCTTTATTTTGCCGCGTCTGCAACGGCAGCGTTAAACCGCTTGCTCAGATGCTTGCTGATTAAATCGGCCAGCGCGCCCTGCGCCCAGCGCGGCGTGAAGGTGTGATCTGCCCCGTTGAATATTTCCAGACGTATGCGCTCACTGCGCCCCAGCAGGCTGGCATGCCGGCCCAGCTGTTCTGTCATGACATCCACGGCCGTATCGCTGGCATCATAGATCAGTAAGAGTTCGGTGCCGCGCGCTTCCATATTCCGGAAATTGCGTGCAACCCGCCCCAGGAAGAAATTATTGTGCATCAGATTCACCACCAGCAACTGCCACTTTGTACGCAGGCGTTTGCCTATGCGGCGTAACATATTACCCATGATCTGGCGTAAATCTACCTGCCCTTTACATACCCGTTTCCAGGTATCGGCTTTGGCTATCGCATGCAGGTAATAGTGGCTGGACTTGATGGTGTTTTTACGGCGCGCATCAATGGTATCGCCTTCCTGCCAGCGATAGGTGAGCTGGTTCATCAGCACCAGGCCACTGACCCGCTCGTCATTCAATGCAGCCATATACGACAGGTAAGCGCCCGAACACAGGCCAGCCAGCACAAATGATGGGCTGTGGTATTTGCCCTGCATGAAATACATGGCGCTGCTGACGTCATCGACGCCCGAAGCTGCATGCACATCGTTTTCCCTGTCATCCGGCGTCATTTTGCTATAGCCTATGCCAGACTTGTCAAAGCGCAGTACGTGAAAACCATGGCTGGCCAGAGTACGTGCCAGCGTCACATACAGACGATGATTGCCGACATGATGATTAGCGCCGATATTACACAAAATCACGGTTGGCAAAGCCTTGGGGTCAGCCCCGGCCTGATGGCTGACGATGCCGAACATGCCTTCAAATTCCAGCAATTCTTCTGTAATGACATGGTCATTAAATCCTATGTCAGCAACATCGCGGGTAGGTGGATAAGCACTACTGTCAATACTGACCAGGGGGAAGTAGCGAGCCAGCCAGCTTTGCATGGATTCCCATATCGCCATCGGCACCACGGTGTCATGGGCGTCTTCCGTCATCATCGCGGCATAGCCGGGCACATCGGATAAATACAGGGCATGGTCATGGTGATGCCAGGCATTCGCCAGTTTGGCTTCCTGACCACTGATGTCATCACGCGTCTGGATAAACACGGGCATGGCAGGCACCGGCATCTTCAACAGATCCAGCTTACCCAGGCTAGTGCGGGTGGTGGCGCTGAATTCATAGCCGGTCAGCTCATCATCGGTGACGGTATGCGCTGGATCATGTTGTAAATCATGTTGCGGATGCGGATCGGCATCGGCGGCCAGGCCACTCATATTGCGCAAGACCAGCATTTCACGCGCATAAGCACGGCCAGAAATCACGGGGGCCATCAAAAGCATGGCCCTTGCATCAATGTCCTGCGCCACGCTGGCCGCCAGCAAGCCGCCCAGGCGCAGACCAAACAGCGCGATATACTGCACCCCCGCCATTTGCCGCAATTGCGCCGCAGCCTGGCGAATATTTTCTTGCCACTGGCTGATTCTGTCCGGGGCACCATCAACATCGGCAGCATCACCCGTATTACCGTAATCGAAAAAGAAGACATCAAATCCAGCTCTGGCAAGCTGATTGGCCAGGTGTTTGTAAGCCAGATATGACACCATGTACTCATGACCAAACGGCGGGCACAACACCACACCGCACTGGCGGCTACCACCGGCATCGCGCAATTTTGCCGGATGATACCAGCCCAGCATGGGGCTGGCCTCATCACCAAACCAGGTTGGTTGCGGTGAATACAGAATATCTTTGCTCGGATACAGTTGTGTTGCCAAATCTAGTCCGCCCGCTATTGAGGAATCTGTATCCGGATAGTGCCCTGTGCATTCAGTGCCTGCACTTGCCCGGTCTGGATTTGTTTGCCACCCGTAGCGCGCAGAATGACCTGCTTTTCACTTGCGGGTGCCAGATGAAAATAATTGTCGTCAGGCAGCCAGCCTGGTATTTGTATCGCCACCGCCTGCGCCATTTTCTGGGTACTCAGATGCAGGATGGCATTGCCATCATCCATCAGTGAGCAATGTGCCTGCAAACCCAGATCAGACACCTGGGCAAACTGATGACCAGCAGGAAAATGAAAGTCACTGGCACATACCTGTGCCTCACCGGTACGATACAGCTGTGCTACCGCCACATCATGTCCGGCCGGGCCAAAACGATAGGCATAGGTGGTATCCATGAAATGTGGCAGCAGTGCATAATCCTGCACCCTGATAGCTGCATGTGCAGCGACCTGCAAGCTGATGCGACCATGCGCGACACGGCTTGCCGCATGGCGGTACAGGGCAAGCTCCAGCTCGCCGTCAAATGCCTGCGCCATATCATTCACGACATGCAGTGCCAGACCGTTCAAGCCCTCGTCGGTCATGAACACGGTCAGTGCTGCCATTGCCCGCTTCAAATAATAATAGGCAGCCTTGGGTTTGCCATGCGCGTCAATGATGCCCCAACCCGCGCCTGGTCTCAGGTCGCGCCAGAACCAGATCAGGGCGCCGTGGCAGCCTGAACCTGCACGCCGCCATTCTTCAATAGTCCTGGCCATGACTTCACCGGTAGTGGTGCGTGCCAATGCCAGATAACGCTGCTGATCCGCATAGCGCAAGCCTGCGGGATTGACCTTATACAAGCCGGCCATGTAATGATCACGCACATCTTCAAAATCCCAGCTTGTGCCGTTGTCGCGGGGGATACCCAGCTTCCAGGCCGGATGTGATCCCACTGCTTCACCATTTTTCAACATGCCATCCAGTAAATCATCGTCAGGCATATTGGAAAAACCCAGGCATTCCGATGTGAAGCGCACACCGCTGCGGCGGGCATCTTCCAGCGGACGCAAATAGGCACCGACACCAAAATAATGGGCAACACCGCTATCCAGCTGGAAAGGCATGACACCACCACTGGGGCTGGATGGCCAGTACTGTACGTCAGGGCGTATCTGTTGACACAGGTTCGGCAAGGTCTGCGCAAAGAAATCATTGCGCCACAGTTCTGCTGGCTGCCCCAGCATGGCAGCCTGCTGTTCCACTTCGCTATTGCCACAGACAACAGCGATACAGGGCGAAGCCTGGGTGCGTTGCAGGAACTGCTGCACTTCCAGAGAGATGCTGGCGGCAAATTGCGCATCGTTCACCGGGTAGTCCATATTCGCAAACATGCAGTCTTGCCAGACCAGGATGCCCAGTTCATCACACAACTGGTAAAACTCCGCTGTCTCATACACCATGGTGCCAACCACACGCAGCATGTTCATGCCGGCGTCACGCGCCAGACTCAGCATTTGCCGCAGTTCAGTGGCTTCATTTTGCAGTGAGATGGTGTCCGCCGGTGTCCAGCAGGCACCACGACAGAACACTGATACATCGTTCACATGCAGGTGGAAATCACCATCACGCTGATCGACCCTGATCTGCCTGAACCCGGTATGCCCCAGCGCAATGGTCTGAATGTGGCTGGCAGTCTGGACATGTAGCTCGAGTGCATACAATGCCGCATCACCATGCGTATGTGGCCACCATTTTTTGACCGCCGGTATGCGACAAAGACCAAGAATGCGATACCGGTTTTCACCCAGGCTCTGCCATTTCAAGGCTTCTGTCTGTCCGGCTATCTGGATGAAACAGGCGGAAATCGCTTGCAGGCTATGTACGGTCAATTCCAATTCCAGCACACCGTCCTCACCATCGAGCTTGCTGGTCAGTTGCTGATCGATGACTTGCACCGCAGTTTGCAATTCCAGCACGACCGGCCGATATGGTCCTACCGGTGCGACTGGTGGAGACCAGCCCGGCATGCGTCCCAGCAGACTGGTGCGCAACCAGCGCAATTGCTGCTGTTCAACCAGGCGGGTTTTCCAGCGCGGACGAGGGCGACGCTGCGCCAACAGGGTATTCAAGGCCAGGAAACGTATACTCAAACGTCCTTTGCCACTCAGCGTATGTGCAGCCAGATCAAAGCTGTGGGCAATAAACATATTGTCGCTGCGCAAGATCAAACTGTCGTTCCAGTACACTTCGGCATGGCTTGCCAGTCCCTCAAAATGCAACCAGGCAGCATGCTCAGGCAAATCAAGATCGCAGAAATACCAGACATCGACCGCATCAAAATTGTCTTTGCCATATTCAAACTGTCCGGCGGCACGCAAGGCAGCGGCAATGGTGCCCGGCACCTGCGCTGGCAAACAAGCCAGGCCAGCTGCCTGCAATACAGATGACAACGCTGAAGGCAACACCTGGCTGTCACTGGCAAGCTGTATGGCTTGCCAGTTTTCTGTCAGGGGAATGCGTGTCTGGATGCTCATATCCGCATGATCATTATTTGGCCAGACTGCGGGCCAGACTGCGGTCCAGACTGCGGTCCAGCGCATCCATGCCTTGTTGCCAGTGTGTCGCCAGTTGTTCCAGCAACGGGCTCAGGTCCACGGCTTTTTTGCCCATGACGGCTCTCGCGGTTTTCAGCAACAGGGTTTTGGTGAGTTCGGATATGGCGTCAAATTCGCTCGCTGCCACATCCAGTTGCAGGGGCTGGTGTTGTTGCAACCAGCGCAGGTAATGCGCGCCCAGGCTAAAGCCCGCCCCCAGTTGGCGCAGGCAGGCAAAGGCATACGCATGATAAGCCGCCATGCCTTCTTCTTTCAATTGTTCCACATCACGCAAAAACACTGGCTGGAACAGGCTGACAGGATTATTGCGCGGGCGTCTGGTCAGATATCTGCGCAAAAGCGGCAAGGATATCGCGGCCAGTTCTGCATCCGTCCTTGGCTGCACATGATCAAGACGCACGAATTCAGCAAACAGAGGCATGAAAGCAGGATCATGCGGTTTGTCTAGCCTGAAGGTTTCGACAAAATCCTCGCCCTGCAATTCATGGTAGCTGCTGTTATGGAAATAGCCGAGCCTGCGGTTTTCCAGATCGATCTCCTGTATTGCGATGGTGGTCTTGACGTGATTGCTGCGGTAGTCAGTACCTGCGGTATCCGGCAGGTAAAAAGAGTCCGTTTCTGTCAACACCAGACGGCCACGGCCAAGCTGTGTACCCGCATTGCTGAGTAAGCCACGCCAGACATTCAGTTCCTGCACATCAATGCCATACAGCGCAAATAGGTCTTCATGTGGCGGTTTGTAAAAGGTCCACTGGTCACCATCAAAATCATTGGCAAATACCATGGGCAGACAAGCCAGCGGGTTCAGGCCTTGCGCATGCAAAACCTCTATCCAGACATCGATATAACAATTGGTTTCTGCCCAGGAACGATCAGCGCCATGCAGGGCATGCGGCTGATAGTCGCTGGCAACAATTTTTGGTAAAGCGTGCAGGCTCATGAGCACATCATGACCACAATATATTGCGGGTAGCCTGCGGCCAGTTTTCCGGCTGCATGCCATGGGTCTTGAACAGAGCCATGACGATACGCTCCAGGCCAAAGCCCAGGCAGGCGGTATGGGCCAGTTCACCGTTTTGCTGATAAATCTCAAACAGCTTGCCGAAATGGTCCTGGTGATAATTGAAGGAGCACACCGCCGTCGGCTTGACTTCAGATATCACCGGCACCAGCACTTCAAACTTCAATTGCTGTTCGCGCTGATTGGCGGCCAGCATGCGGCCACCACGGCCAAAGAACGGGTCGGAAGCGACATCAGAATGCGCTGGCAAGCCCAATGATTTCAAGATATCGAGGCCACGCTGCAACCAGATATCACGCCATGCAACCACCATTTCTGGCGTGCCTACACGCACGAATTCACGCACACGGAAAGATTGCATGCGGGTTGGTTCTGGCGATGGTTCATTTCTGAATACCCAGTTTTGCATGTCCACCAGACGCCCTTCAGCAGGGATGGTGCCGGTAAAACTGGGATACACCGGATAACAGGCAGCCGGTGTCAGGCAGACTGCCGTCATGGTTTGCAAATGCGTCCAGGGGCGGCCTTCATGCACGTTTTCTATCAATTCCTTGTGTTGCGCTTCGGTACCGGTAAAGCTGAAGATGGTGCCGGCCAGTTGCGGGAAAGAATCCAGGTATTCGCTGCGTTCCAGCACCTTGCGATCAAGGCAGGGCGGGAAAGACATTTTGACTGCGCCATCATTCACAGCCACGCGGCTGACATAATCATCGAAACGGCGCAACACATCTTCAAATACTGGCCCGCGACCAAAAATACCCTGTACACCAACGGGGATAATATGACCGGCAGCAACCAGATCTTCAGTCAGTCCTTCGGGAGAAAAATCGATAGACATATGTACCTTTCCTAATCGTCTTTCAGTACCAGCAGCAAATTGGCATTGGTTGCCAGAATGCGGTCATTGCCGACCATGATGGCGGCTGAATGCGCATCGCGCAGATGACGGCTCATGCTGAATTTACTGTCATTTTTATAGCCGAGTATGCCGCAGATGGACAAGGCCTTGGTGACAATCTGCGGCAGGGCCTGGGTCGCATCTATCTTCAGATTATTCATCTTCAGCGAATAACCCATGGAAGTCAAAGTACCGATCGCCGCATCATCTGCGACTGCCAGTGCTTCATACTCAGTCAGGCAGGCCTGTACCGATGCACGCAGGCTTTGCATCATGCTGACCAGTTCTGCCAGGCGCAAGGCCGTCGGTGGCACGGTGCCAGGATTGGCGCGGGCCTGGCCACGGACAAAGGCCCTGGCCTTGTTGACTGCCGCTGCCGCACACCCCATCCAGCAACCACCCCACAATAAATGCGATACCGGCACCACGGTCTGTGCCGACATGTCGCCAAAGGGCACGTCAATGATCTGCGCCACATCGCCGGTCGAACTCATGAGGAAAGACGGGCTACAGGTACCGCGCATGCCCATGGTATCCCAGCCGCCTTTTTGTTCCAGTGTGTAATCGGCCTTGCGTACCAGTATCAATGACTGGTCACTGTTTGCTGCACCGGGATTGCGTCTGGCCGTCACCAGCAAATCATCGGCCTGCGCGCCGTAGGAAATGGTAGTCGCATCCTTGATCAGGGTAAAACGTTCGCCACTGATGTCCACCGCACAGTTGCTGCGACGCATTTCACCACCGACACCGACCTCCGACGTCACCGAAGCGATCAGGTATTGGTGCGCGACCAGCTCACGCAGATAATTCCTGTACCACTCACTATGCATGGCATGCCGCACGATGCTGATCACCTGTATCTGATGCATGGCAAAAATCATTGCCGTTGCAGCACATTCACGCGCCAGAATTTCAACGATATCCACCAACTCTGTCAGGCCCACACCGCCACCGCCGAGTTCGGCAGGAATATAGGCACTCAGCAGTTTCTCGCGCTTGAGTGCGGTGATGGCTTCGACAGGAAAACGGGCCTGCTGGTCCACTGCATCGGCATGCGGTGCTGCATAGTCTTTTGCTACCAACCTGGCAGCCTGCCGCAGAGGTGATAGGGTATCCATATCAGGCGGTCAATTCTTGAATGGCGGCGTGTATGGCATCAATACTTTCAAACACGCTGCGCTTAAGCATGCGATCTGGAAATTCCAGATCAAATGCATCTTCCAGCGCCAGCATGACATTCACACTCGCATGCGAAGTCATACCGGCTTCATACAGATCTGCATCGTCAGCCAGGGTATCCATATCAGCAGCAAATTTGCCATGATCTTTCAGTACCTGACGGATTTTTTCTTTGCTCATGAGCAAGCTTCCTTATTCTAAAGATGTTCCTCATAGCGACACGCCTGCTTGCACGTGCAAGCAACGCTAAAAAGGAAGCGACCAGACATGTCGAGGCATGCCTTAAAGTCAATAGGATAGCCGAACGCCAACTAAGCCGAAGTTAAATTTAGTTAAGTTTTACTGACGATGGATCAGAGCAGCCCGGTGCTGAACCGGGCCACACAAAGCGAAAAGTTGCACTACAGAATTTGCAGTGATGAGCAATTGAATTACAGAACGGTTACGGTGTTTTTTCCACGAGCACCAGTTGACCTGAAATCTGCGGACACCAAACTCATTTGGTACGTACGATCAGGCTGCTGTTGGCATCTTCGCGATAGGCATAGCCAACATGGCCTTTACGAATTTCGCCGATGAAAATCATACTCTGAACAACGGCCTCATGATCGTTTTTTGAAAATGGTTTCTTGTAGCGCGAGATCACGGTTGAGGTGGCATCGTATTTCATGTCTTCCAGCGCGGCCTTGATTTTTTCGCCGTCGGTAGCATTTGCCTGCATCAGCGCCAGCGTTAATATTCTCAGCGCGTCATAGGTTTGTGCCGCAGCCACGGCTGAGGGAATGGATTTGACATTATTGATCTTCAGATAGCTCGCCACGAAACTGCTGCTGCGGTTACTGGCTTCATTTTCTATGAAGGTGACCGGCATACGCGCACCTTCTGCATTATTGCCTGCCAGCTCGACAAAGCTACGCTGTGACAAGGTCCAGGAACCCACCAGCGGCAGGTTCACCCTGGCCTTGCTGACACTATTGGCTACCATCGCCGCTTCAGAACTAAGGCAATACAGAATGACGATCTGGGCGCCGGCCTGTTTGGCCCGCGTTAATTGCGCCGTCATGTCCTGATCCCCGATCTTGAAGCTTTCTATGGCGACCGGCGTTATTTTGCGACGCTGCATTTCTGCCAGCAGATTATCCTTGCCAAACTGGCCGTAAGGCGTGTCGTCATGCAGTACTGCGACCTGGGTCAGCTTGCGCTTGTCAATAACGTCATTCAATATGACGGCCGGTTGCAGACTGTCACTGGCCGCCAGCCGGAAGATAAAGCTGCTGGGCACGGCAGGTGGCATGTATTGTTTGGTCACCGCTGCACCAGTCGCTGCGCTGATAATCAGCGGTATCTTCGCTTCCTGAAATACCTTGGACGAAGGCAGGGCCACGCCAGTATTGGCAAATCCGACGACCGCCACGACCTTTTCTTTTTCTATCAATTCCTTGGCCATTGCCACGCCAATATCCGGTTTGGCCTGATCATCACGCTCCACCAGCTCTATACGGCGCCCCATGACGCCGCCTATCTGGTTGATATCGGCCAAAAACACCTGCGCACCGCCCCGTATGCTTTCCCCCATGTCAGTAGAGGATTTACCGGTGAAGGGGCCGATGATACCTATGCGTATCGGCGGTTCCTGCGCCTGCACGGACAGCGAAAGCAAAACCAGTAATCCAGCCAGAAAGGAAGATTTGCGCAGCATGATGTCTCCAGAATGTTATATTTTTATGGAACCCATTTAGGGTACCAAAGATAACCACTGCCGCTCTGCACGTATGGCAAAGCACATACATAATTTCACGGCTGGTTACAAAATGAGTACATAAAAGATAGTTTGCCTCAGGATATACTGTCAATTGGATAAATTTCACTCTTACTTACAATTTAGCTGTGTTAGCTCAATCAAGATGCACGATAGAGATGCACGGCCAAGCAGAGTAATAGTCATCGTACAAGTAGCCCATGCATCCTGTTCACCTACTTCACCAGGCCGTTGACCTTATCGCGCAGGCAGATGCACTGGTGATTGCTGCCGGTGCAGGCATGGGTGTCGATTCCGGCCTGCCGGATTTTCGCGGTACCGAAGGCTTCTGGAAGGCCTATCCGGCCCTGGGTCAGCAAGCTATTCCATTTCACGAAATAGCCAGTCCGTCTGCTTTCCGGCGTCGCCCTAGCCAGGCCTGGGGCTTTTATGGTCACAGACTGGCCATGTACCGGCAAACCCGGCCCCATAGCGGCTTCCAGATTGTGCAGCAATGGGCACAAACCATGCCGCACGGGTTATCGGTATTCACCAGCAATGTCGATGGACATTTCCAGTCAGCGGGCGTGGGTGCAGACAAAGTCTATGAATGCCATGGTTCAATTCATTATCTACAGTGCCTGTTACCCTGTCGTGACAGCATCTGGCAGGCAGATGATTTTCAGCCGGAAGTGGATACCGTCCAGTGCCAGTTGATGAACAAGGCACCAACCTGCCCCCACTGTGGCGGCATGGCCAGACCGAATATTCTGATGTTTGATGACTGGGACTGGAATGACCAGCGCCAGCGGCAACAACTCGCGCAGCAGCAAAACTGGCTGGACAAGGTTTCCCGCCCGCTGGTGATAGAGCTGGGCGCTGGCACCACCATCCCCACTGTGCGCAACTTCAGTCACCGTGTGCTTTTGCAACACGGTGGCCGGCTATTGCGTATCAATCTGCGTGAGCCACAAGTCGCTTTTGCCCAGGATGTAGGCCTGGCGATGGGTGCGCTGGAAGCATTAACTGCAATTCAGGCGTTGATGGAAAACGCCTAAGTTCTCATTCAGGCAATCTGCTGACCGGCCCGCCAGACGCCCATAACAACTGGAATATCCTGCAACATGCGCACGCGGATAAAATCGGCCCGCAGGCCGGGGGCGATAGCGCCCCTGTCATATAAATCCAGCGCCTGTGCCGGTGCCCGGCTGATGGTGGCAACCGCCCTGGGCAGGCTGTACCCATCCTGCTGCAACATGAAGGCCGCCTGCAACAGGCTGGCCGGTACGTAATCAGAAGACAGAATATCGAGCAAATCATGCTGTGCCAATTCTGAAGCAGATACATTACCTGAATGCGAACCGCCACGTACGCGGTTAGGCGCACCCATGACAATAGCCAGCCCCTGCTGCCGCGCCGTTTGCGCCGCCAGCAAACTGGTCGGAAACTCGGAAATACTGATACCCTCGGCCACACCTTCGTGCACATGTTCAGCCGTGGTATCGTCATGCGATGCCAGCGGTATAGGATGGGCCTGCTGCTGGCACAACTGCACCACCTGCTGGCGGTTTTCTGCCACATGGCGTTCCTGGCGTTCACGCAACAGGCCCAGCATCTGATCCACTTTCTGTTCACTCCAGCCACGCTTGCCGGTCACATAGACGCGGTAATGGCTCAGGTCCGTCCACTGCCGCTGGCCTGGTGTATGGTCCATCAGCGATACCAGCTTCAATCGTTCATCCTGGATAAAAGGTGAGAACATGGACAGCAGATTGGGTTCGGCCAGTTCCAGCCGCATATGCAACAAGTGTTCGGCGCGCAAAAAACCACCATCTGCTGCTACCCGCAAGCCTTCGACGCAGGGCAGCAGGCTTTGCATGCGTATGCTGTCAGGGTCTATATCACCGACGGATATGGCATCCAGTACCGTGGTAATGCCGGCGGCGGCAATCTGCGCATCATGCGCCAGAATTGCCGGCATGACCGGCCAGGCAACTTTGGGACGCGGCATCAGGTGTTTTTCCAGATTGTCGGTATGCACCTCGACCAGCCCCGGCAGCAAAAAATCGCCCTGCCAGTCATCACCCTGTAGGCCACTGCTGCCGACATCACCGATCAGGCCAGCACTGACTGTCATTGATCCGTCGAAAACGGCATCCTCAGTAACGATGCGGGCATTACGAATTGCCAATCCGGCTTCTGAAAATTTCATGATAATAAAAAGCAATTAATTACATACGCCACCTTATCATGATTTGGCTGGCGACCATCAATTCTGCCATGTCACCAAGATATCTGACAAAGCCCGGGCATCCTTACCATCCCAATAATGAGCAACCAGTCCATCATAGACAGATCTGAAAAAATTTCGGACTGTTTATTGAAATTGGGCAATATTGTTTGGATTTTATAACGAAATCTTGTATTGCCATGACGCCTGAAATTCAAACTTTGTCTTGCCCCTTGACTGTTAGAGTCGATTGACGGAATTACCTCACGATGTAGATCACATAATAAGTCACACAACAAGTCACATAACAACGGGTGGAAAATATGATGCGTCAAATGCTGACTGGTCTTACTACTTTGCTGTGCCTGTCGTTACCGCTATACGTCCAGGCCGCGGATACGCTTGCAAAAATACGTAAGACCCAAACCCTGGTGATAGGTGTACGCGAAACCGCTCCCTTTTCCTTTACCGATGCAGACAAGCAGCCACTCGGTTATTCGGTGGATCTGTGCCTGAAAGTGGCGGATGCCATCAAAAAAGAATTGAAGATGCCAGCCATGCGGCTGCAATTTTATTCTGTCGATTCGACCACCCGTTTCAGCGCCCTGCTGGAAGACAAGATAGACCTTGAATGTGGCAGCACCACCAACAATGCAGAACGGCGAAAAAAGGTCGCTTTCACGATACCGCATTTTTTCTCCAGCGTACGTGCGCTGGTCAAGACCGACAGTGGCATCAAGAACTGGTCACAATTACGTAACCGCACCGTCGTCACGACCAAAAGCACCACCACCGTCAAGCTGCTGAATGACAGAAGCGATACGATTTCCCTCAACATCAAACTGGTGGAAGGCAATAGCGATCAGGAATCCTTCAAGATGGTGGAAGATGGCAAGGCCGATGCCTTCCCCATGGATGATGTCTTGCTGTACAGCCTGCGCGCCGAATCCAAGGCCCCGGCAAGCTTTGCCATCGTCGGCGAACCCCTGTCGATAGAACCGTATTCCATCATGATGCGCAAGGATGATCCCGGCTTCAAGAAGATCGTAGATAATGAGATGCTGAGGCTGATTCACGAAGGCGAGATTTACCGCATCTACGAAAAATGGTTCATGAAACCTATCCCACCAAAAAATGTCAACATGAATATGTCCATAGGCTTTCTGCTCAGGGATTCACTGCGCTTTCCTACGGATCAGGTAGGCGATTGATGCTGCCGGCATGACGCGTTACGCCTTATATTTTGCGCCGGATCGCGACTCTGCCTGGTGGCATGCCGGTAACCAGTGGCTTGGACGCGATGCCGAAGCTGCTGAACCTTTGCCACAACCTGCAATCGAAGGTATACAGCCAGACTTGCAACATAAGCTGACCCACGATGCCCGTCGTTACGGTTTTCATGCCACGCTGAAAGCCCCTTTCCGTCTGGCACCAGGTTGTACCGAAGCGGCCCTGCATCTGGCCTTGCAAGACTTTTGCCGACAACAGACACCAGTCAGAGGGCTGGCACCAGGCGTGCAATGGATGGGCAATTTTCTGGCCCTGCGCCCGACGGAAAATCAAGCCGCGATCAACGCACTGGCATTTGCCTGCGTTGAGCATTTCGATCAATTTCGCGCCCCCATGAGCGAAGCCGACCTGGCACGCCGCCAGCAACACCCGCTCAGCCCGCGGCAACAAGCCTTGCTGATGCAATGGGGCTACCCTTACACGCAAGAAGAATTCCGATTCCACATGACGCTGACCGACAGACTGGAACCAGGCGCACTGGCCGACAGCATCCACACCGCAGCACAAAAGCATTTTGACCTGGATGCACCACTTGACATCACCGGCCTGGCCCTGTTCACCGAGGACCAGCAAGGTGCCGACTTCCAGCTAGCTGCGCGTTTTCCGTTTGGCCAGTGAGTTTCGCCAATAAGTTGCTCAATAAAACCTGCTGATACCCCCCCTGTCAGAATCGTTTTACCTTCAGGCAAAATTCAGCATAAAATAATCATGCCTTCAACTCGTCGGGAACATGTGCATGTCCATCACTCCAGAGCAATTACAGGAATTGATGAAAGAAGTCGAACAGGAAGATCCCATCGATTTTGCCGATCTGCCTTTCGAAGAAAATGATTTGCGCGCCATCACCGCTACGCATTTATGCGAGATGGCCGATGCCATGGAAAGCTTCAGCCAGGAAGACCGCCAGGTCACACTGCTGGCTGTCGCTGCCAAACTGGTGCTGGAAAATCTGGTGCTGCATATACAACTGCTGCGCCAGCACGGCATCCCCCTCAGTGATCAGGTCAACGACCTGCTGCAAAACCTGAAGAAAAAATAAGCATGACAGTTTTTTGCCAACACACATCAGACGCCCATGCATAAGGACAGGCACTTCCTGCTGATCCCCGGCTTCATGTGCGATGCCAGTTTGTGGCAATTGGTATTGCCGGCACTGGAACAGCGCGGCCATGTGCAACTGGCAGACCTGAATCAGGGTGACAGTATAGAAAGCATGGCGCAACGTATACAGGCAACGGCACCCGCGCACGCGATAGTCATCGGCTTTTCGCTGGGTGGCTATGTGGCACGCCATCTGGCCTGGCGCTTAAGCACGCAGGCTGCTGGTACTGAACCGACCGGTCTGGTATTGCTGAATACCTCGGCGCGCGCCAGTACCGAAGAAGAATTGCGCAGAAACCAGCAACAAATCCGCATGCTGGCCGCTTACCCTTACAAGGGGCAGACCATGACCGCACTGCGTCGCGCCCTGCACCCGCAGCGCCAGGACGACACCGCCATGCTGGCGCATTTGCATGCCATGTCGGTGGCGTTGGGGAAAGAAGTTTTCCTGCGTCAGTTGGCAATACAAAGAGGTGATGGGCACCATGAACTGCCGCTGATACGCTGCCCCGCGCTGGTGGTCGCCAGCAGAAATGACCAGATGCGCAGCCTGGAAGAATCCGAAAAATTGGCGCACGGCCTACCCCATGCTGAACTTCAAATCATCGAAGACTGCGGCCACATGTCACCACTGGAAAAAGCGCCGGAACTGATCGTTTCGCTGGACCAGTGGTTAAAGCAGAATGGGCTGTAAAACAGCTACCACCAGACTGGTGCATGCTCACCAAGAACTGGTGCCGGCAGTTCGAAGCGTGCAGGTGTGACAGGCATTTGTTCCACCGGAGCGATAGCCTGCATCTGCCCATATCCTGACGTTGATGCCTGTAAAAAGCGGGCGATTTCTTCCGGGCGTAGTTCAGCGGCGTGATCATGCAGGCCACGTCTGGGCATCTGTTGCAGCCAGCGTCCGGTCTGTGCCAGCGAGACCCTGACTTGCCAGCTACCGCCTTCGACAGCACGTTTTTGCAGCGCCAGCATGGTCGCATAAGCCAATAAATAACCGGTGGCATGGTCAAGTGCCTGAAAGGGCAACTTGCCGGGTGCATCGCTGGCTGCTGCCCGCCCTTCCGCATCAGCAATGCCACTGGCTGACTGTACCAGACTGTCAAAACCGCGCCGGTGCGCCCAGGGGCCGATATGTCCATATGCCGACAGGCTGACATGAATCAGGCCAGGCCGCATGGCACACAATTCCTCAACCGAGTACCCAAGCTGTGCCAGTGAATTGGGACGATAAGCCTGGATGAAGACATCGGCGCCGCTGATCAGTTGCTGCATGTTCTGCCGCCCTTCCGTCTGCCGCAGATCAAGTTGCGCAGAACGTTTGCCACGACCCGTATCCATCACCAGCAGCATGATGTTAGGCAGATGTGCCGCGCTGATGGCCAAAACGTCGGCCCCATGCTGTGCCAGCGTGCGCGCACCGACCGGGGCGGCAATCACTCTGGATAAATCAAGTACACGCACCCCACTCAGGGGACGCCGCCCATCAGGCGGCATGGGAATGACGGGGCCATCAGCCACCCGCCTGACTTCAAACAAGGGTAAATCTGCGATAGCCTGCGCTTGCGGATGGGCCAGCCATTCCTGTTCTGTACGTATCATGGCGGCGCACATGTTGGCCTGGGCCAGTGTCTGCTCGAGCTCTGCCGCCTGCCAGCCGCTAATCGCCCTGGCAACGGCTGCACGGTCTTCAAGACATTGCAAGACGGCCAGCACGCCATCCCTGTGATGCGGGAAGTTGGTATGCAATTGTATCCAGCGCCCATCCCCTGCCTGGTAATAACCGGCAATCTTACTCCAGGGATCTTCACTTGCATGTCCATTCACACTGAGATAGCGGTCACTCTTGAACATGGCCAGCGCATGACGCCGGTCGACTGTGATGTTTTGTCTTTCACCACCACGCGCCTGCCACAGTTGCGCCGCCATCAGGGCCTGCACCGCAATCGTGGCAGATGCCACGTCGCCTACCTGAAACGTCGATGGCAATTGCGCAGTATCACCACCAAATGTTAGTTGCGGCAAAGCCTCAGGCGCACCGCCGCCCATTTGCCACAAGGATGCCAATAGTGCTTCTGCCGACATGATGCTCCTCCACTTGGAAATCAAATTAGCGCACAATGAGATAATCTGATGCATGTACACATAGTTAAGTGTTCAGTCTAGGATCTGCATCACACTGTGGTCAATCTTGATTCTGCCAATCAATATAAATTTTTATCGTGGAAAATCTCATTTCTGCCAGAGAAGCCGCCCAGTTGCTGGGCATCAGCCTGCCCACGCTGTATTCCTATGTCAGCCGTGGCTTGCTGCAATCGCATCAGCATGAAGGGCAAAAAGCCAAACGTTATCTGAAGGAAGAAGTCTTGCGTCTGCTGGCCCGCAATACCGACAGCAAGCGGGCAGGCAGTGCCGCCGAATCGGCCATAGACTGGGGCGTACCCGTGCTGGAATCAAGAATCACCCAGGTCAACCACGGCAAACTGTATTACCGTGGCCTGCCCGTGGACGAGCTTGCACGTACCCATACGCTGGAACAAACCGCCCTGATTTTGTGGGACAGCCAGGAAACTACTGATTTGCAGGCTATTCCTTTACCCGGGCTGGATATACTCTGGCCCAGACTGCTGGACCTGAACGCGGCTCTGCCGCCCTATGAAAGAGCCATCAGCATGCTGCCCATGCTGGGCACGACGGTAAAACAGATTACCGGCATTCAACCACATCAGCAAGCACAATTGTGGATGCACCTGATGGCCGCCGCACTGCTGGGCATGAAGCCGGACTATCAGACGTTTCACCACAAGCTGGCAAGTGCCTGGCAACTGGATGCCAATGCCAGCCAGGCTGACCTGCTGCGTGCTGCTTTGGTGGTCAGTGCAGATCATGAATTGAATGTATCGACTTTTACCGTGCGCTGCGTCGCGTCTGCCGGTGCCGGTCTGGGCATGGCTCTGGTTGCCGGGCTAACAGCACTATCCGGCCCGAAACATGGCGGCGAAAGCCTGCGTGTCGGCAACATGGTACGTGCTGGACTGGCAGGTGGACCACATGCTATGCGGGAATCCCTGCAACAGCGCCTGCGCATCCATGATGCCAGTCATCATTTTTCACCACGACTGCCAGGCTTTGGCCATCCGCTGTACCCGCATGGCGACCCACGTGGCAGCTTGCTGATGAGCATGCTCGACAAAAAAACACATGTCGGCTTGTTTGAGCTGGCTGATACCGCACAAGACCTGACCGGGCAGGCATTGAATATTGACTATGCACTGGTCGCAGTAGAAATTGCCTGTGGACTGCCACAGGGCGCGGCGCAAATCCTGTTTGCCCTGGGCCGCACGGCAGGCTGGATAGCGCATGCCATGGAACAGATGGAAGAAGGTCAGTTGATACGCCCCCGTGCCAGGTATGTGGGCAAGTTTCCGCTTACACCCGCTGGCTGATCCCGGCTGTAGTTTTAGACTGCATGTTCAGCATCAGGGGTGTACGCCAGAATATCGCCAGGCTGGCATTCCAGCACCTGACAAATTCTTTCCAGTGTATCAAAGCGTATGGCCTTGGCCTTGCCAGTTTTTAACACGGATAAATTTTGTGGCGTGATATCGACCAGCTCAGCCAGCGTATTCAAACGCATCTTGCGCTGGGCCAGCACCACATCCAGATTGACAGTAATCGGCATATGCGTCCTCAGATGGTCAGTTCAGCTTCTTCATTGAGGTCTACGCCTATTTCCAGCGACCACAGCAATAGCAGGAAGAAGCCTATCCACGTCAGTTGATCGAGCACGCTACCCAAAAAATGCCCTATATCGCCAGAACCGCCAGCACCTGGTTGGGTGTAATTGAGAATAATGGCAAGAATTTCGATTACGAGTCCTCCCGCAACCAAGATCAGGTTCAAATTAAACGCCCTTCTTGCGTGAAAAATGGCATTCCTGTTGAAAATTTCGCCCTCGTAAAAGCAGGTCAGCAATTTATTGATGTGGATGAGAACAAATTCCAGCAAAACACAGAAGAGGGTAGCTACTACTGAGGCAATTACTTTCAAGTCAGTTGTTATCCCGCTTTGTAATAGAGAATAAAAACCGTCATTCACCGTCACTGCTTTCGCCAGATAGGCAACCAGCGTCAAGTCGCCGGAAGGAGCCATCATCATGATAAAAGGAAAGGCGGCGCCCCCGATGGCAACAACGGCCATCGCAAAAATACTAAGAAATAAAAAGTACCTGCTCAGCTTACGGATATTGGCAATCCTGGCATGTTTCTGAACTTGCATTTTTAGCTCCTGGTTGAATTAAAGTGAATGAATTCTAAAGCCATAAAATTCGAAACGCAATATTTATTTATCGTTTATCGATAAATAAATACCGATATTAATTTAATCCACTTTTCAGCAACAGACGCAAAAAGGGCTGCATAACGCAGCCCTTTTTAGCAAAGATCAGTTCAGATTACATGATTACCAGGCGTATGCTGCCTTCGCATAGTAGTAACGGCCATTGAAACCATAAGGCGAGAAGGTACTGTACGGCAGGGTGCCGCCAGAATTCAGATTGCCTGTTGAAGTCACCTGATCCGGATATTTATCGGTCAGATTATCGACACCGGCACTGACAGTCCACTTGCCCAGTTTCACACTGGCGGAGACATCCAGCACCAGGTTGGCGCTATAAGTCTGATCCAGGGTCACGCTGTTTTGTGGCGAGACAAAACTGCCATAACGTGTTGCCAGGCCATGAATGGTCCAGTTATTGAAACCGTAATCGGCAGCGATACTGAATTTATCTTTCGGTGTGGCCAGAGTCGCACGGTTGATGGTTTGCCTGTCGATCAGCAAGAGATTGTTTTGCGTCAGGATTGACGGATTATCTGCCACCCGCTTTACGGACGTGTCGTTGTGGTTATAGGCAACGGTAAAGCCCAGCTTGTCTGAACCCGACAAAGGGATTTGATACGAACCGACCACATCCACGCCACGGGTTTGTGTATCAAGTGCATTGGTGAAATAACGCGCCGCACCGACCAGTACGCCTTGCTTGGCCAGCACACTTTGCAGGGCTGCAGGCAAGACCAGATTGCCCGAATACAGGATGCGATTATCAATATCGATCTGATAGGCATCAATGCTCAGTGACGCATTTTTACTTGGTTGCAGCACCGCACCCAGACTGTAGTTACGTGATTTCTCGGCTTCCAGCGGAACTGCACCCAGGGCCTTGGCAGCAGCAGTGGCAACACCGAAGGTTCCTGTATCCACCAACTGCGATGTGCCATTGATGGTGATCAGATTGGTGGTGGAAATCGTATAATTTTGCTGTGCCAGTGATGGTGCGCGGAAACCATTCGATACAGCTGCACGCAAGGCAAATTCTTTGGTGAATTCAAACCGGCCTGATAATTTACCGGAAGTCACGCTGCCAAAATCGCTGTAGTTTTCATGACGCAGGGCAAGCGACGCACTCAGTTGCTTGCTCAGTTCTGCTTCAATATTGGCGTAGATCGATGCGCTGTGACGGCTGAAACTACCTGCATTCGAAGGCTGAAAACCAGAGAAACCCTGTGCGCCGCTACCGAAGTAAGAATTCGCTTCACCAGCACCGATTTCATACTGGTCACGGCGATATTCAGCACCCAAGGCCAGCGTCAGCGGATTCGCCAGACCTGCGAGTTCTATCTCTCTGGCCACATCAAAATTTGCCAGGGTCTGGGTATTTTTCAGCTTGCCGGCGTAAAAACGCGTAGGGCTGGTGGCACCCAGGCTCAGGTTGACGGTATTGGTAACATCCAGGCTGAATTCACTGGAACCATAATTGACACTGGCATCCCAGCGCCAGCCATCGGTACGGCCCTTGATACCGCCCACCACCGATACATCAGTATTGGTCGCCGCTTCATTCGGCAAGAAACCATTTGGATACAGCGGTGTACGCAAGGTCGTGCCCGTGGTATAGGCCGTGCGCCAGGTGGCAGCAGCATCGGTATTGCGACGGCTGTAATTGGCAAAGCCATACAGTTCAAGATCGGTCGCCAGTGCCAGCGAGGCATTCACGCCCAGATTGGTTTGTTGCAGTTTGGGGTCGCCCTGTACCTGATTGACCCTGCCATACAAAGGTTCAAGCGGATTACGGAAATCGGCACCGGCGCGATTGGTTTCATTCTGGTTGCGCTGTTCAGCAGTAAAACGTGCCCAGCCCTTGTCACCCAATGCCGTACCAAAGTTGGCACTCAGAGTACCTTGCGTGCCATCCCCCTTACTGTATTGACCGCCACCAAGCTGCACCTCACCACCATCTGCGCCTTTTTTCAGGATGATGTTGATAACGCCAGCAATCGCGTCTGAACCGTATTGCGCTGCTGCACCGTCACGCAAGACTTCTATCTTGTCGATGGAACTGATAGGGATGGTATTGAGGTCAGCAGGGGAAGAGCCGCGTCCTGCCGTGCCATTCACATTGACCACTGCCGAGGTATGCCAGCGCTTGCCATTCACCAGCACCAGCGTCTGGTCTGGTGACAGGCCGCGCAACTGCGCCGGGCGACTGGCCGACGTACCGTCTGCCACCGCCGGACGCGGAAAGTTCAGTGACGGCAGCAACCGGCTCAATACCGTTGCCAGCTCGCCAGAGCCGGTGGATTGCAAATCTCTGGATGTCAGGATATCAATAGGTGCTTCTGAATCAGATACCGTGCGCTTGATGCTGCGGGTACCAGTAACGATGACCGAACTGGCCTCAGTGGCATCAGTCTGCTGAGCCACGGCTTGCGAGGTGATTGCTGAAAACACGGCAGCTACCAGCAGTGCGGTGCGCTGTTTGGGGAAAGGCAGGGGAAAACTCAATGCATTATTCATACGGTCACTTTCACTTTTCTGTGTACAGGTAGTCAATTTGAACCGATGGTACTTCTTACTGCATAGACGGCAAACGATTGTTTTCAGCTAAAAACATGCAAAAATAATATATGCTAAACGATAATTTTAATTAGCCACACCGCGTTGGCTACCTTGCTGTACCGCCTCAGCCAAACCAGCCAATGGAGGTTTCTAGCCGTTGCTTAAATACGACACTGGAATTCTTTCCAGCAAGCCACTTCCATACACCTCATGTGATTTCATATCGTCAAGATAGATGTAACCGATATGACAGTGGCAAGTCGCTTTGGTGCAGGCTTCTTTCTTGAGCATACTGGCCAGCGGGTCGGTAAAAATATTACCTTTCCTGGTCTTGATGAAATGGCAGCGGAACAGGTCACCATTGCCTTCTATGGACACCACCTCATCCCCCGCCTTGCAGGCTTTGCCCATGCTTTCATACCAGGGCAGGTTCAACCTGAACAGATGATCGATATTTTCCAGGAAGGCGATTTCTGCCTCGCTGTAGTAATCAGCTTCACGTTTGTAGGCATTGATCCACATATAAATATCCTGTGGCAGACGCTGGCGCAAGGCCGTGATGTGCGGGAAGTGCTGCTTCAACCCCACCACACCGACACTGTGGCGGATATGCATGGCGCTGAGCGCATTCGATTTATCGACAAATTTATCTTCGCTGACAAAATCAGGATGATAGGTGGTCCACAAAGCCGTGGTCTGCGGATTGCAACGTGACAGCCATTGGGGGTTCCAGGCCAGATTGGTCTGTGCCGCCACCTTACGCACATGGGGCAGATGCGACAGATGTATCACCGCTTCCTGATACCATTTACGCACCAGGGCTTCACCATAAGGCGTAATGAAAATTTCCATGGGATAGTCAGCACTGCTGTTGTGCTCTACCCAGGCGACAAATCTATCCAGGTCCTTTTTATCCAGCGCCTGCATTTCCCTGCTGTTCTTTTCCTTGGCAAAGGGGCAGTATTCACAACTATAGTTGCAATCGGTCAGGTGTCCGCGATAAATCACTTTCAAGCTCATCTTGGTACATACTCCTGCATCTTGTGTCTGACCGCTGGCGAAATAAACCAGTGACCGATGAGGTCAGAATACGCCATGCCATCTCCATGCAATTGCAGGCGTCCCGCCGTCTCTTGCGCCAGTCCCATTTCCACAAGGGTCGATAATTCAGGAAAATCGCTGTGTGCCGCAGTGGTAAACAGCGACTGATAATGTGCAGCATCCAACCCATCAAACTTCAACAGCGACTTGATCAGGTAACGTCGCTTTCTGTCATCTTCAGACAGGCGAATACCGTAACTTGCCGTCATGAAATCTGTGCGTTCTTTTGCCACATAGTCATTGATGATGGCTGCCACGTTCGGCTTGGATACCGCATATTCTGTCGAATAATGTACGTCTGTCGTATAAGAGCGGGCATTGGTACCCAGCCCTATCATGCCATCTTCCTGGCAGGAATATTCCGAGCTTTCACGCAAGCCGGCGACTGGCCTGCGAAACAGGCGCATCGAATCCTGCACATAACCATGCGCCTGCAAAAATTCGCGTCCTATGCGATACAGTATGCTGCGCATATCTTCGGTCTGGGTATTGCCGCGTTTTTTGAACAGTGTCGTCAAAGGACGTACATACAGGGGATACAAAAATATTTCTGTCGGCTGAAATTGCACTGCTTTTTTCAATGAAGCCAGCCAGGTTTCCGGCGTCTGCCCAGGAATACCATAAATCAGGTCCAGATTGAAAATCGGGAATTGATAACTGCTGATTTTTTCCAGCAATGGTTCCATCACTGCCTCTGGCTGCACACGCCCGACTGAGCGCGCTTCGGCATCGATAAAGCTTTGTATGCCTATGCTGATGCGTTGCACGCCATGCTGCGACAGACAGGACAGTTTTTCATCATTGATGGTGTCGGGAGAAATTTCAAATGAGCCTGGCGTATTCTTCAGATCCAGCCCGAGGGTGTTGGTATAAACAGAAAATAATTGTTCCAACTGGCTGACCTCCAGGTGGCTGGGTGTACCGCCACCAATCGCATACCCGGCAAAACTGAATTCACCCAGAGTATCGCGTGCCACTTCGGCTTCCAGTTGCACCTTCTTCAGATACAGGCTGACCAGGTCTTCTTGCGGATTGGAGACTGTGAACAAATTGCAGAATGCACATTTCATGCGGCAAAATGGGATGTGCGTGTACAGGTACAGTGAACTTTTCTTTTCCGGCGCCCACAGGGTTTTCAAATCCAGCTTTTGTTCGAATGGCCGGTATGCCGTCTTGTGCGGATACGAATACAGATAGCTCTGAAAGCGATTGCTTTCTTCCAGATAGCCACGAAAGTTAGTGCTGACATCCATCATGGCAGGCTCCCTTGCTGCAACAGAAAATCTGCATACGGAATGGTCCAGACTTTTTCATGTCCCAGACGATGCCCGGTATACCCGTCTTCGCCATAGGTCGTACCATGATCGGAACTGAGTATCACAAATGTGTCACCACGCTGATTCAGTGCCTGGAACAGAGGTGGCAACTGACTATCGATATAGCGCAAAGCAGCAGCATGGCTGGCCAGCGTGTCGCCGGCAGAACCAGGTAGATAATGGCAGTTAGGTTGATGCAGTGCGGATAGATTCATAAATAAAAAAACTTTTTGTTCGGGGTGCTGCTGCAATAACTGGATGGCAAATTCGACCTGGTGTCTGGTTGAATCAGGATCGGTCACACCAAATTCAGGCTGCCAGTAACTTTCCTGAAAAAGACCAGGCAACACACAGGACAGTGGATTCTGTTTCTTGAAAAACCCGACGCCACCAATGCACATGGTGCGGTATCCCAAACCTGCAAAACCGGCAACAATGTCAGGTGTATCGAAAGCATAGCTGTGTTCACCCGTGGTTTCACTACCGGCAAACTGCAGAGAGAATAATCTTTCATGCAAACCAGGACGCGCTGGCGTCGGCAAAAATCCAGCAAAAAAAGCGCAGTGGGATGCATAGGTGAAAGACCCCGGCGCATGACGCTCTTCCCAGCCAGCGGGCAACAGGCTGGCAAGAAAAGGCAAACGTCCAGCTGCATGTTCAGCCTGCGCAACATCGTAACGCAGGGTATCAAAAGTGATGAAAAGGAAGTTGGCCTTGCCAACGATCTCGTTCATATTCGTCATATTCTGATTGTTATTTATATCAGGCATGTCAATGCCTCCTCCAGCGCATGAATGCTGGTGATTTCCCGGTCAGGCCGGGTGGGTTGCTCAAGCACTTGCACCTGCACCTGCAACTTGCCAGGATTAACGAAAACGGTTTTCAATTGCAAGGCCATTGCAGGCTGCATGTCATTGAGGTAGTCATCCCCTATCATAACAATTCCGGTATGTCTGCAAAAACCAAGGGCATGTGAGAACAGTCTGCGGTCAGGTTTCTCATAGCCGATTTCAGCAGAAATAAAGATGTGTTCAAAAAAATGACTGAGCCCCGCACCACCCAGCTTGCGGTGCTGCATGCTGGCAGAACCGTTGGAAATAATCATGAGTTGATATTGCGATGACAGCCGCTCCAGCATATTTTCCAGCAGGCTGTCTGCTTGCACAAATTCCGGCAGTGTCAGGTGATCTGCCCACAAAGTATCTGCCGTGTATGGAAGCCCAGGATAGTTTTGCAACAGCTCCTGACAAAACTGACTCCGGTCTTTTCGCCCATGACAATCAAGCGCAAGAATGTTACCTATTACGCTTGCCACATCTTCGTTGGCAAACGCATTCTGATTTCTGTCCATGAAATCCTGCAAATAGCGCAGGAAGGCAGCATCCCGGTCTATCAGGGTATTGTCGATATCAAACAACAGGCTGGCTTTTTCAGTGTTCGCCATACTGACCTGCCTGCCGTCTGAGAACAGCATTGATTTCTGCCAGATACGTGCTTTCTGCACCATGCAACAGATTCGGCAATAAATCGCCAAAGGCATTGGCTTCCAGCAGTACAGGTGGTCGCCCGTCTCTGGGCAATAATATGTCCAGCCCCGCATACAGGGAACGCGGGAAAGCCTGCATGGTGCTTTCTACCAGTGCATCGATCTCTGCCCAGGTCGATGATGACAGTTCAAGCTCATCCACCGCACAACGCTGATTGCCCAGGTGCAAATTGGTCATGGGGCCACGGCTTAATCTGGCAATGGCATGACGCCGCTTGCCGGCGATACCCATCACCCGCAGGTCGTAAGCACTACCTTCATGGCTGGCCTTGGGTATCCAGCGTTCTGTCAATGCGCCTTCCGTAAACAGAAAATCCAGCACTGTCCGTATGGTGTCGAGCTCCGTGTATTTTTTTACTTTCAGGGAATTGTAAAAACGCTCGCCATCCATGCCATGCACGACTTCCACCGTAGAATAAGCCTGTTCGCGACCATTTTTTTTATTGTATTCATAGGCCACCACGCCAGATGCCGATGAACTGGAATTCAGCTTGATGAAGAAACGGCTGGTTTGCTGCTTTTCCACGAATGCAAAAAATTCGTCATAACAGGAAAACACAGGGCAGGCCGGCAAGGTATACGGCTGCAACAATTGCTTGCACAGGGGTTTGTTGAACATGCTGATGATATCTGCCGGGTGATTAAACCAGCTCAGCGCTCCGGCACACTGGACATGTTGGGCACTCTGGACTCGCTGGGCAAGCGATGTCATCAATTGAGAAAAACCCTG
This sequence comes from Undibacterium sp. Ji49W, assembly GCF_049340205.1. Classification (NCBI taxonomy): domain Bacteria; kingdom Pseudomonadati; phylum Pseudomonadota; class Betaproteobacteria; order Burkholderiales; family Oxalobacteraceae; genus Undibacterium; species Undibacterium sp. Ji49W. The sequence continues at coordinate 263,674 of NZ_JBMPOW010000002.1, forward strand.
GAACCATAATCGCGGATGGTAAATCCTGCCACGCTGGTCTTCCAGCGTCAGCGCATTTTCCAGGCCGCCCAAGGCAAGTAATCTTTTTTCGACTTCAAAGTTTTCGCCGGGTGACTCTATCCTGACGGTAACACCTTCCGCCACCACCTCGTCCAGCACGCAGAGATCATTCAATACATCCAGATAAGAAATGACCAGGGCTGGCTCCAGCCCGGTTTCCTGCAATGCCTCCTGAAAAAGACGTACACGTCTGTTTTCAGGATTGCCTATCACTACAAATGAAGAAGGCTTGCGCATCAAGCGATTATTCCGTCACTGCCGGGTAACGCCAGTCATCATCATCGCTGGTTTGCTGATCTGTTACATCCACCAGTACCGGCAATTGCTTGAATTCCTTCATCATTTCATTGGACAGGTAGTGGTAATGCAGGTCCAGCTTCTTCAATCCAGCGATTTTTGTGCTATCCAGCAAGGCACGTCCGCCTTCATCAGTCAGGGTACCCATGGACAGGTCCAGCGTCTCCAGTTGTTCCAGCACTGAGGCTTCTGCAATCGCAACTGCGACTTCGTTGGCGATACCGCTATCAGCCAAACCAAGATATGTCAGCTTCGGAAACAAGCCCTTTTGCATCAGGGGACGCAGATCATCTATCGTCGCATCAAAACCATAATCTTCTACACCAAGGTAAAGCAGCAGATATTCAAGATTCGGCAAATCTGCCGTGGCGATGGTTTCAATGATTTTTTTCGGCAAGCCACCACATTCTATGGTCAGGGCTTTCAGCTTGTCATGTTTCAGCGGCTGGGACGACAACTCCAGGCCTGTAGAGCCTTTGATGTGCAGACGTTCCAGCGCCGGGAAGGCTGTAAAAATAGTGGTGTAGTCCCCCTGGTTAATCCAGGAAATTTCGCATTCCTCAGAATCCATGTCGCCGACAAACAATTCTTTCAAATTGGCCAGCTTGCCGTGGTTTGCCACCAGCAAACCCAGGGCATCTTGCGGGCCGTTTTCATAGGCATCTTCCCAGGCAGCGATGACCAGAGACTCCACATCGGTGGCCTGCGTCGTTTCCAGAAAAGCCAATACTTTTTCTGACAAGGTCTTGCCGTCTTCTGCCTCGTCGTAGCTGACGCCTATACGCCGTGCGACTTTCTTTGCACTGGCATCCGTCTTTTGCACATAGCCTTTTTTGGTTTTTTCGGCGATCAGCTTGTCCATTTCTTTTTGTGCTTTTTCTACAGACTCAAAACTGCTGATCTTTTCCTGGCCGGCAGTACCGATTTTTCCGTACTTCACAGTCAGCGTCGTGGCTTCGATTTCCACCTGCCAAAATTTGTATGATTTGGAATCCTGATATTCAAAGTAATGTTTCATCGAATAGCGCCTTAAAATGTGCGTGTGTTGGTGGAACGGGCTTGATCTGCGTTAGTCTGGATTGCGGGTTTCAATTTCAAGCTTGGCCAATACAGAATATCTTGCTTTTAAAACCACATGGTTACCTGCTGCCCACCCCTTGTCAAGCAAGAAAATCAATTGTTACACAGTCCAGTTTCACTAGCCCTTTCACCTATGGTAAGCGTATGAAAATATGCAAAAATTTGAACAGCCACATACGCTTGATCAGATGTACTCAAGGCACCGCCTGCAAAAATAATTGAAAAGAAAATTTGGCGTTTTCAAATTAACGGTGTATATTACGTCTTGTACTTGCATCAAGTCCTTAATTTGTTGGTCCCAATTCCGCATAGCTTTATCTCTCTGGCTGTTCTGTCTTTTTTCCACCGGTTTTATCACTTGCTTACAAGTGCCCCCTCGGGCAATGTTGCCTATGGTCTTATCAAAAGGAAAAAAACATGAGTACTCAAACAGGTATAGTTAAATGGTTCAACGACGCTAAAGGCTTCGGCTTTATTGCTCCTGATGCAGGCGGTGCAGATTTGTTCGCCCACTTCCAGGACATACAATCCAGCGGCTTCAAAAGCCTGAGCGAAAACCAGCGCGTTTCGTTCGAACGTACTGCCAGCCCTAAGGGCGACAAGGCAAGTAACATTCAAGTTCTGTCTTAATTAGAATTGAATGATGGGTCTTTACCGGCCCAGGAAAAAAACATGAGTCTTTGCCTGTCAGGCCAGCGGAGTGCAGTGGTATACATTCGCCCCGCTATCCTGATGGTGTAACAGTCTCCAGGTTTGTTCAGTTGCAACACTTTCTGAAGTCTGAAATTTACCGGCCAGTACCACCGCGCAGATAGCACGGGTTGCTGGAACAGTCAGCAGAAAGTGAATGCGACAAACCCTTCATCTGTCAGTCTTCGTCCAGTACGAATGATTGATGCGCAGAATGATACTTACCGGCCAGTGGCACCACGCAGATAGCATGGGTTATTGGAAAATGGTATTGTCGTTAGAGGGCGCGCTGTTAATCAGTGCCCCTGTGAACAACACCGCAGAGTAATTTCAGTCTACTCCGTCGCGCCTTCATTCTCACCGGCCGGATTTGCGCTTACGTGCAAACCGGAAAATGGTGTAGTGAAGTGTTGAAGGACCTCATTCGTGGTAAACCCTGTCGTGACATGATTCATTTCACTGGCCGACAGGACAAGGCAACTCAAACCCACATTGCACCGCGCAGATAGCACGGGTGATGCCCAGTCGATGGCACCATGCAGATAGCATGGGTTGTTGACGAGTTGCCTGAATGTAGAGATGCCCGCCCCCGGTCAATACCGCAGGCGGGCTTTTTCCTTTCTGCTGTTCCTTTTTTCTTTTCCTTTTTTTCCCTTTTTTTCCTTTTACTGCACTGCTTTTACAGTATTACGGTGTCTGCTTCAAAAAATCCCTGACCACAGCCACGGTCGCGGCCGGATCTTCTTCATGCGGCACATGGCCAAGCTGTTCAAACATCACCAGTTTACTGCCCGCAATATCTCGCTGAAACCATTTGGCGTTTTCCGGCGGGATCAAATGATCTTTTCCTCCCCAGATAATCAGCGTCGGTATCTGTATGCGCTTGATGCTGGCTGCCTGTGCACCATGATCAAGCTGGCTGAAACGCACCCGTAGCGCATGGCGATTGCCTGCGCGCAGTGTCATGGCCTGATAACGGTCAACCAGGTCTGACGTCACCTTATCCGGGTTCCCATACACGTTTTTCACACTGGCTTCCATCATGTGGCGCGGCAGGGTATGTTCCATCAGCCATGCAGCCTCAGGCATGCGGGCCAGGCGAAAACCCAGCGGTATTGACGTCGGCGTAAACGCATAGCCACCAGCATCTACCAGGATCAGACGCTCTACCCTGTCTGGTGCAGCCACTGCCACCTGCCAGGCGATTTCACCACCGAGCGAATTGCCACCGATGACGAAGTGGCTGACATGCATGGTATCCATCAAGTCCAGGATAAATTTCGCATAGGTCGGGCTGTGATAATCATCTTCAAAGTTGGGACCGGTCAGACCGAATGCAGGGATGTCCATGCTGATGATACGTCGCTGCGTTTTCAGCGCCGCTACCCAGCCTTCCCAGGTATGCAGGCTGGCCGAGGTACCATGGATGAGCACCAGTGGCACCGGGTCATCCCGCAAACCTTCATCACGCACATGAACAGGCAAGCCTTTCACGGCAATGAACTGGGAAGGCGCAGGTGCCCAGCGCGGCAACAGTTCTTCGACCGGCTTGTCCGGTGCCCAGGTCAACAAGATTGCAAAACACACTATGCTGAACAGCAGCATGATAATGCCCAGGACGATCAGGGTAATCCGCGTGGGCAGACTCAACAATTTTTGCATGCTGTACCTTCAGAGAAATGACTGAATTTTATCAAAACAATCACAGAGTATTGTGCCAGAGTGTAGCGCAAGTCACGGGTCCGCCACCATAGGCGTTGTTGCATGGAGCAGTATCAAGTGCCATTAATCTGCTTGCGCATGCACCTGCAAGTCCGCAAGATTTGTCAAATGCAGTCATGTTAATGTACAGACTCGATTCAACAATACAAGAGGACATTATCATGCAAACACAGATACAGGATATCGATGGCTTTCAGGTCAGCGGCTTGCAGGTACGTACGCGCAATGACCATGAAACCGATCCTTCCACGGCCAGAATCGGCCCCATGTGGGGACAGTTCTTTGCCCGGCAACTGGCAGACACATTGCCAAACAAAGCGGCGGATGCAAAAATCTATGGCGTCTACTCCAACTATGAATCTGACGCCAGCGGTGAATTTGATGCCATGGCAGGCGTGGCGGTATCGGCAGCAGTATCGGCAGCAGCAGCCGATGGTTTTGCCACAGTCAATATCAAGTCCGGCAAATACCTGGTATTTGCCTGCGAAGGTGAGATGCCCATGGCAGTGATTCAGGGCTGGGGCAAGGTCTGGTCTTACTTCAACAGCAATACAGAACATGAACGTTGTTATCAGACTGATTTTGAAGAATATCTGGGGCCACAGCAAGCCGCCATCTACATCGGTATAAAATAAGTTCAGCGCATACAATAAAAGGCCAGCATGTCCGCCAACCCAGCCCCTCAAGTCAGTTATGAAAGACGCCTGAGCCGCGTCACCAATTATCTGCATGAGCATCTCGATGAAGACCTGGATTTGAACAGGCTGGCAGAGATTGCCTGCATGTCGCCCTATCACTGGCACCGCATCTACCGTGCGATACATGGTGAAAGTGTGGTGGCGACCGTCAAGCGCTTGCGTCTGCAAAGGGCCGCCACGCTATTGGCCCGCAGCAGCATGGCAATAGAACAGATTGCCGAATTTTCCGGTTACCCCAACCTGCAATCCTTCACCCGTATTTTTGCATCGGTATATGGCCTGCCACCGGCACGCTACCGTAAAGAAGGCAGCCATCAGCAATTTCCCTTGCCGGATGAATTGCGCGCCGATCTGCATTTCCCGGTCAGCCTGACGACTATCGCTGCACAGCAATTACTCAGCATCGATAATCTTGGCAGTTATATGGGCATCAGCAAGACATTTGATATCTTGAATGGCTGCGCTGCATCGCGACAATTGTTCAGAGCGGATACGCGCTGGATAGGAATTTATTATGACGATGCAATGACTGTGGATGAAGACAGGCTACGCTCCAAAGCCTGCATCAGCGCACCGCAGCCGCTGCCAGACCTGGCCTTGCAGGCACCGCTGTCTGTGACCGAACTGCGTGGCGGCAAGTATGCGGTACTGACTTACAAAGGGCCATATTCCGACATGCAGCCAGTGTATCGCTGGTTCTTTGGTGTCTGGCTGCCAGCTTCCGGCGAAGAAATCGATGATGCGCCACCATTTGAAGAATACCTGAACAACCCGCGCGATACGGCACCGACCGAATTGTTGACGAATATCTTCATGCCTTTGCGCTAAATTGGTAGCGTCACCTCATCATTAAATTCCCTGACCAGAAAATCGATGAAAGCCCGTGCCGCCATCGGCAACCGGTTGGACGGTACATACAAGGCATACAGGCTGATGACCGGTGCCTCTTGCCAGTCCTTGAGTATGTGCACCAAAGCCCCCTGTGCCACACATTTTTGTGTGATGAAATCCGGCTGCAAGACGATGCCCAGACCATCGACGGCAGCCTGCGCCAGCATCTCGCCGTTGTTTGAACATAAGGCGCCCCCCACACGCACACGCTTTTCATTGCGACCATCGGTAAGTTGCCATTCGGCCCCGGTCAGGTTGTGTCCATAATTCAGACAGCGATGCTGGGCCAGTTGCGAAGGTTCTTCAGGCTGGCCGTGCTTTTTCAGATAAGCAGGGCTGGCATACAGCGAACGTTTCACGGCACAAATGCGGCGTGCTGCCAGATTCGAATCACTCATGTGAGCGATACGCAGGCTCAGATCAAATCCCATCTCTATGGGATTGAGCATACGGTCGTTCAAATCCATGCGCAATTCAACACGTGGATGCTGTTTTAAAAACTGACTCATGCGCGGTGCCAGCATGATGGTACCAAAGCTCATGGGTGCGTTAACCACCAGCTTGCCGATTGCCTGGGTGCGCCGCTCGGTCAGTGCCAGGGTCACTTCATCTGACAAGGCCAGGATAGAACGCACGTATTCATGCAATTCCGCACCGGCGCTGGTCAGGGATAGTGCACGGCTGGTGCGGTTAAGAAGCTTGACGTTATACGTCTCTTCCAGCGACGCCACCAGTTTGCTGACCTGCGAGCGGGTCACATCCATTTCACGTGCAGCAGCGGCAAAGCTGCCATGTTGCCAGGAAAGCGCAAAAGCGCGGAAGGCATCGAGTCTGTCCATGGCAATGTTTCCAATTTAGATACGCAATGACTTCATTTTACTATCTAGTGCGCATTATGGAAACGATCTACAGTACAGCATGTCTTCACAAAGACTTGTTGAACCCGGTAAAACCCAAAAGATTCAAGTTAGTTCGATCACATTCGACCTTATTCAGCCTTATTCGGCCTTATTCAGCCTTACAAACAACCTACGGAGAACACATCATGAGCAACCCAAAACTGGATTTACTGACAGCATCCAATCACAGCCTGATCCTGATCGACCATCAACCGCAAATGACGTTTGGTGTTGCCAGCGGCATAGACCGTCAACTGTTGAAAAACAATGTGATCGGCCTGGCCAAGTCTGCCAATGTGTTTAAAGTACCGACCGTGCTGACTTCAGTTGAAACTGCCGGTTTTTCTGGTGAGATCTGGCCTGAATTGCTGGCCGAGCTACCCGACAATAAAATCTTTGAACGCACTTCGATGAATACCTGGGATGACGAAGCCGTCAAAGCAGAGTTGAAAAAATTTGGCCGTAAAAAACTGGTGTTTGCTGCACTGTGGACCGAAGTCTGCCTGACCTTCCCGGTACTGGAAGCCATGCGTGATGGCTATGAAGTGTATTTCGTTGAAGATGCATCCGGCGGCACCTCGGTCGCTGCCCATAACATGGCCTTGCAACGCATGATACAGGCGGGTGCCGTACCTGTGACCTGGCAACAATACCTGCTGGAACTGCAGCGTGACTGGGCCAAAAAAGACACTTACGAAGGTACCACCGGCGTAGTGGTCGAACATAGCGGTGCTTACGGTTCTGGCATAGATTATGCAATCACGCACGTACATAAAATGGCAGCACGCAAAGTCGCGCATTGAGCGACAATGAGGACAATGAAATAAGCAGACCATGCCCCGGCTGATTGAAACAGCCGGGGCATGGCACCTGGCACTAAGCACTATAAGCACTGACCACTCCGCCTCTGATCAATCTTAAAACACCTGACATCATGATCGCTATCGCCGACACGCTGTACCTGAATGGCCGTTTCACCACCCTGGATAAACAAAATCCGCTGGCAAGCGCGGTAGCGATTGCCGATGGCAAGTTCATTGCCGTCGGGGATGCAGACGAAGTGCGCCGCCATATCGGGGCTGAAACCAAAGTCATAGACCTCAAGGGCCGCGCCGCCATTCCCGGCTTGCACGACAGTCACACTCATTTGATACGGGCAGGGTTGAACTACACCATGGAATTGCGCTGGGACGGTGTACCTTCACTGGCAGATGCCATGCGTATGCTGAAGGAACAGGTTGCCCGCACTCCGGCACCGCAATGGGTACGCGTGGTCGGCGGTTTCACCGAACACCAGTTTGCAGAAAAAAGATTGCCGACACTGGCAGAAATCAATGCTGCTGCACCCGATACACCCGTGTTTATCCTGCATCTGTATGACCGTGCCTTACTCAATGGCGCAGCCCTGCGTGCAGTCGGTTATACCAAAGACACACCCAGTCCGCCCGGTGGTGAAATTGAGCGTGACAAGCAAGGCAATCCTACCGGACTCTTGCTGGCCAAACCGAATGCCATGATCCTGTATGCGACCCTGGCCAAGGGTCCGAAACTGGACCCGGACGCGCAAGAGATTTCAACCCGGCTGTTCATGCGTGAACTGAATCGCCTGGGCATTACCTCGGTGATTGATGCCGGTGGTGGTTTTCAGAATTACCCGGATGACTATCGCATCATCGAGAAGTTGCAAAACGATGGCGATCTGACCGTCCGCATCGCCTACAACCTGTTCACCCAAAGACCGAAACAGGAAGTCGAAGACTTCCAGACCTGGAGTGATTTGCTGCCACCACTGTCCGGCAATGCCATGTACCGCCACAATGGTGCCGGTGAAATGCTGGTATTTTCAGCGGCCGACTTTGAAGATTTTCGCGAGCCACGTCCGACACCGGTCGACAGCATGGAAGATGAACTGGAACGCGTGGTCCGCCTGCTGGTAGAAAAACGCTGGCCTTTCCGCCTGCATGCGACGTATGACGAGACCATCAGCCGTGCACTGGATACCTTTGAACGGGTGAACCGCGATATCCCCTTTAACAATCTGCACTGGTTCTTTGATCATGCCGAAACCATCAGCCCGCAAAACATAGACCGTGTCAGGGCACTGGGTGGTGGTATCGCCATCCAGCATCGCATGGCCTATCAGGGTGAATATTTCATTGAGCGTTATGGCAGCCAGAAAGCGGCGCATTCACCACCGGTGCGGCGCATGCTGGATGCGGGTATTCCCGTTGGTGGTGGCACCGATGCGACCCGCGTCGCCAGTTATAACCCCTGGGTCAGCCTGGCATGGATGATCACAGGCAGAACGGTGGGTGGAACTGCCCTGTATCAGTCCGACAATTTACTCGACCGGGAAACTGCCTTGCGCCTGTGGACCACCGGCAGTGCCTGGTTTGCCAATGCTGACGGCAAACAGGGACAGATCAAGGCTGGTCATCTGGCGGATTTCATCGTGCCTTCAGCAGATCTTTTTGCCATTCCCGAAATGGATATTGCCAGCATGGTGTCGCATCTGACCGTGGTCGGTGGCAAGGTCGTGCATGGTGATGACGCATTTTCCAATCTGGCACCACCCATGCCGCGTGCAGCCAATGACTGGGCGCCGACCAATGCCTTTGGCGGTTACTGGCGGGAACCTGTCAGCCAGAAAACAAAAGCCGGTCATCTACAAAAACCTGTCATGCATGCCGATTGCTGCGCCAAACCGTGCCAGGTTCATGGTCATGGCCATACGTCCAGCTGGCTCAATCCTGTGCCAGTCTCAGATGAAAAAAGCTTTTGGGGCGCACTTGGCTGTGCGTGCTGGTTATGACGCTGCCTTCTTCCATACAGGCACTAGCACTGTCATTGCTAGCCAGCGTGTTCGCCTGGAGCGCAGCCGACAAACTGTTGCACTGGCAAGATGGCCTTGCCGAAGTCAGTGAGCAACTGCCATTTTTTTCCCTGATTCTGTTATGCGGCACTGTGCTGCTCCAGGGTACTGGCAGTATAGGCTTGCTGGCGGCGGCCTTCTTTCCTGACAACCCCACGCTGCGTCATCTGGGTGGCTGGGCTGCACTGGCACTGGCCGGTTTCACCGGTATGGCAACGCTGTTATTTCATGCTTTCTGGCGTGAAAAAACTGCCAAAGATGTAAGGCGCATGCTGACCGTTTTCCTGGAACATGTGGCCTTGGTCGGTGGCCTGCTGCTGGCAGCCACGGTTTTGCTGACTGCCTGATTTATCTTATTACACCCTATTCATCCACATCCACAGGATACTGACACCAACCATGCCAGCCGACATTTCACCATCAACGCCGGGTACCAGCCCAGCCCCCGTATTTCATCCGTGGATGGCACCACTGCTGGCACTGGTCGCCGCCTATATCGACACACTGGGTTTCATCGCCCTGTTCGGACTCTTTACTGCCCATGTCACAGGCAACTTTGTCCTGATCGGTGCGGCCTTCGTGCATGGCGGCAGTGGCATGACTTTAAAGTTCCTGGCTTTTCCCGCTTTCATAGCCGGTGTCTTGCTGGCCAAATGGACGCATGGATATCTGTCTGCGCGTGGCAGCACCAGGGTATTGAAGATACTGCTGGCACTGGAAGCCCTGTGCCTGTTTGCTTTCGCCATGGCGGGCATTATTCTGCGGCCTGATCTGGGTTCGGACCCAGGATTCACCGCAATCGTCACTGGCATGCTGGGTGCAGTCGCCATGGGCTTGCAGAACGGCACCAGCCGCCTGAGTCTGTCCAGCCTGGTGCCCACCACGGTCATGACCGGCAATGTGACGCAAATCGTGATTGACTTGGTGGATGCGGCATCTGGCAACATCATCGCACGTGAACGCATACGCCGTTTCATCCCGGCAGTGATGGGCTTTGTGGTTGGTGCCGTGGGTGGTGCTGTCGCTTATGTGGCTTTGGGCTTTGTCGCCGTGTTACCGGTGATTGCCGTGCTGCTGGTGTTGATCCGTATTGCGGACCCGCGCAAATAAATCAGCCGGTCTAACTCATTCCGGTGCCAGGGCCATCAACACTGGCATCCAGGCCGTTTGTCCAAATTTACTTGGGTGGGGGATTTTTGGGCGTGGATGCAGGATTGCCACCTGGAGTGCCAGACGGCAAGCGTTTGACCGTCACTGCCTTGCCTTTCTTTTTGCAAGGTTGATCTGACCATACAAGCTTGCCATCGACTTCACAACGAAATACTGCCGTCTGCGCAAAACTGACCAGGGGGAAAGCCAGCAAAAGCAAGACCAGGCTTAATTTCTTCATGACAAGTACCAGAATAAGAGTGAACCGCATTATAGATTCATATTAGATTCACCCACCCACATTTACCAGCTTTTCCACTGTGTACTCAAATCGAGCGCACGAAACCACAATACGCATCCACCACATCAGTACGGTGCATCAGGCCATTGTGGCCACCACCAGGGCTGACCACAAACCGTTTATCGCCAGCTGGAATTGCTTCATACACCTTGCGCCCCAGAGCCAGCGGTGTGACCTTGTCCTGATCGCCGACCAGAACCAGACTCTTGCCACGATACGCGCCAACAGCACGGGTATTGTCTATGTCCTGCAAAGCCGGACTCAACTCAATGTTGACGAAGGGTTTGGCATACCAGGGCGTGTTCGCCAATGCCCAGTCCATGGCATTGCTGGCCGTTGATTCCAGCACCAGGCCATCGAGTTGCCGGTTCTGTGCCACATAGCCGGCGATAAAACTGCCCAAGGACTGCCCGTGCACGATCAGTTTTCCCGTGGTCTGTGCCCTTGCATGATCATAGATACGCAAGGCATCTGCCTGCATGTTCGCAACCGTAGGCTGCCCACTGCTGCGGCCATAGCCACGATAATCAAAGCTGAGAAAATTGGCCCCGCATTGCTGCATGGCAGGCAACAGGTATTTTGCGCCATCGTCCAGATGAAACATATTGCCGCCAAAATACAGCACGCTCACCTGCGCCTGTTTCAACTGTATGCGTATGCCCTGCAAAGTCACGCCATCGCTGCTGTCCAGACGCCATTCCGTCAGTTCGGCATCGGCTGCCATTTGCCGGAGGCTGGCCGCATCGAGTTTTTCGGCAAGACGATAACCGGAACGACTATCTGGATGAATGAACTGGTTTTCACTCACCTGCACACTCATGCAGGCAGACAGACACAATGCCCCCAGGCATATCAATACCAGGCTAAAGCCTTTGTATAACTGGCGCATCTTTACTCCTTACAGTTTGTCGTCAAGTCTATTACAATTAAACTATAACAGAAATAAATTACTGTAAAACGATAATTTATAATCACAAGACAATTATTTATGAAGATAAGCAAACTCTCCCGCCTGATCCGGCCCCTGCTCTTGCTCTGCGCTGCCACGGAGGTGGCTTTTTTTATCCTGGCCTGGAGTAACACCCCGTTAAATCTGGGACCCTGGTCCATGCATGTTGCGGCCAAGGGCTTGCTGATCGAGCAGATGAGTTCCATGTCGGCCATGGAACGCGGTATCGGCGTCCTGCTGGGTCTACCGGCATTGCTGTGCATGCTGTACGGTTTGTGGAACCTGGACAGATTGCTGGCAGGCATCCAGCAGCAGAATCTGTTTTCCTTGCAAAATATTGCGCGACTGCGGACATTTGCCGGTGCCGTCGCCCTGTCCACCCTGCTATCCATCGCAGAAGTACCTGCCCGCACCGCCGTAATGCGGTTGCTGCCGGGGCAAGGCGATGGAAATTTCTCGGTATCGGTGTCTTCAGAAGAATTGATACTGCTGCTGGTATGCATCGCCTTTTACCTGATTACAGGCATGATGCATGAGGGGCGCAGGCTGGCGGAAGAAAATGAGGGCTTCGTCTGATGTCTATCATCATCAATCTCGATATCATGCTGGCCAGGCGCAAGCTCAAATCCAAGGAACTGGCACAGTTTGTTGGTATTACCGAACAAAACCTGTCCCTGCTCAAGTCAGGCAAGGTAAAAGGCATACGCTTTTCTACCCTGGAAAAAATTTGTGAACGTCTGGATTGCCAGCCTGGTGACATCATGGAATGGGTCAATGACGGCAAGTCGCTTGACGACGAAGCGGAAATCGACAATCACAATCAGGCAAGCAGCACGTCAGGCCAAAACCGCTTATGATGCGCTGCACGATAGCCACTTGTCCTGTCAGGGAACGTTTACGCGGCCAGACAGTCATACCGTTTTTCCTTAGGAGAGTCTGAATGAAACAGTTTTTGCTCGCTGTAAGCCTGTTGGCAGGCATAGGTGTCAGCCAGGTATCTGTGGCTGATGATGCACTGAAAGCGGCCATCGCCGGCCAGCAACGCACGCCAGCCAATGCGGTACGTGACAGCGCACGTCACCCCTACGAAACCCTGACTTTCTTTGGCATCAAACCGACCATGACGGTAGTCGAACTGGCACCTGGTGGCGGCTGGTATACAGAAATCCTGGCACCCTACCTGCGTGATAACGGCAAGATGATCGCTGCGCTGGGTGACCCGGCTGTCAGCAAGGGTGCTGCCAGCTTCAAGCAAAAGCTCGATGCCACACCGGCAGTCTACGGCAAGGTACAAATGGGTGTGTTTGCACCGCCTGCCAAGCTCGATTATGCTGCCAAGGGTAGCGTCGACATGGTACTGACTTTCAGGAATATCCATAACTGGATAGGCAATGGTGAACCTGCCATGAAAGCCCTGTTCCAGAGTGCCTATGACAACCTGAAACCAGGCGGCGTGTTTGGCGTGGTTGAACATCGCTTGCCTGTCAGCAAGACCCAGGATGAAAAAGCCAGCACAGGCTATGTGCATGAAAGCTATGTCATCAAACTGGCGGAAAGCGTAGGCTTCAAACTGGCCGCAAAATCTGAAGTCAATGCCAACCCGAAAGACATGGCTGACCATGAAAACGGCGTCTGGGCTTTGCCGCCCACTTTTGCCAACAAGGAAAAAGACAAGGCAAAGTATGAAGCCATCGGTGAAAGCGACCGCATGACCTTAAAGTTCGTTAAACCTTAGTTCGTCAAACCTTAGTTTGCCAAATCTTAATATCCAGACTTCCTGTCTTCAATATCTGCCTGTACCGGTTTGACAGGCAGAATATTGATTGCTGGCAGCAAAGGCAGTAAGGGCCTATCATGGCACTACTGCCTTTTTTATTTCCTGCGCCACCATGTTCAGATTCCCTCTGCATCGCCCTGCACTCGCCCTGATTATGCTGGCCGCCAGCGTGCCCGCTCTGGCGCTGGATCGCTACGTCGTCGATACCGAACATACCTTCAGCAGTTTTGAATACAAACACTGGGGCCTGTCCATGCAGCGCGGACGTTTCGACAAGAATACCGGCTCCATAGAAATTGACACTGACAACAAGAGCGGCAGCCTGCAAATCAGCATTGATGCCGATTCCATCAATACAGGTTCAGACACGTTTAACAAGGTATTGCGCTCCGATGGCTTTTTTGACGTGCAAAAATATCCTGCAATACTTTTTCAATCCAGCAAGCTGATTTTCAATGAAGACAAGCTGGTGCAGGTAGAAGGCGACCTGACCATACGCGATGTCAAACGCCCGGTAAAAGTGGACATCACCCACTTTGAATGCCGCTTCATGATTCTGTACCTGAAGCGCGCCTGCGGCGCAAATGGTTATACCAAAATCTTGCGCAGCGATTATGGCGTTGGGCGCTATGTCCCCTTTGTCAGCGATGAAGTGACCTTGTCATTCAGCGTTGAAGCTATCAAGGAATAATCCGTCAGAAGAATACCATTCTCAGGTATGGCGAATGACTATCGCTCCTGCGACCGCCAGCAGGATAGCCGCCAGCCGTCTCGCTGTTATTTTTTCATGCAGTATCCAGGCCGCAATCGCTGTGGCAAACAGGATGGACGTTTCGCGCAAGGCAGCGATGGCAGCCACGGGGGCCAATGTCATTGCCCACAAAGCCAGACCGTAAGAGGCAACGGAACAACTGCCGCCGGCTATACCCAACATGTATTTACCCTTGCTGTAATTGAAAAAAGCGCGCCGGTCTTTGAGCAAGATCAGGCTTATCAATGACAACGCCGTCAGCAAAAATATCCACATGGTATAGGCCGCAGGCGCGCCCGACTTGCGTACGCCTATACCGTCAACAATGGTATAGGCAGCGATAAAACATGCATTCAGTAGCGCCAGGAAATGTGTGGAAAACCTGCCGCCCTGCGACTTTTTTATTGTCTGATTTGCTGTCTGATCCAGCAATGATAATCCCACGATGCCCAGAACCAGCAGCCCCAGGCCCAGCCAGCGCATGGCAGGCACCGCTTCACCAATAATACTGCCACTGCCTACGGCCACCAGCAAGGGTGCCGTACCACGCATGAGCGGGTAAGCCTGGCTCATGTCGCCAACCCGGTAAGCAGCCGCCAGCAAACAAAAGTACACGATCTGCAACACCACAGAGGCAAGAATATACGCCCAGCTCGCCATGTCGGGCTGAGTGACAAAAGGCAAAACCAGCGCGCAGACAAGACCAGCACCGCTGGTGATCAATACCGTATTGAAAAACTTGTTTTCACCGACCTTGATCGCGGCATTCCATGCAGCATGCAGAAAGGCGGCGAACAGGACGATGGCGACGACTACCGTTGACATAAATACGTGGGTTCACCCCTGTTAAAACACTGCTAACGTAAAGCAACGATATTAACATTGCCCGCATCCAGATTGCTGCTGGCTTTTTCGTGGCCAATAAATTTCAGTTGGGCTGAGCTGGCATCCCATAACATGGCCGAGCCGTCATACGGGCTGCGCAAAGCGACCGGTGCACGCGCAAGATATGCCGGTATATCCGCATCGGGGATTTTTTTACGCAGGATATCCACCTGCAAGCTGACCAGACGCAGATAAGCATCTGTGTCCAGGCTCTTGCCGATGTATGTCAGCGCATAATCCGGAATGCCTACCTGCATGAGAATTTTACCGACCGGGTTATAGGCATGCTCAAGGTAAAAAGAAATGCCGTCAGCATTCACGGCTTCACGCATTTTTTTCAGGCGCTCTTTAGATGCACTGAAATCCACCGCTGTATTTCTGGCCGTATCGATGATGTATGTCCAGTTTCTGGCAACCATATTGGAGGTGGCATTGGGCTGAAAAGTGAAATTACCGAGCACATTCAATGGCCAGGGAGTCATTTCTGATTTGTCTGGCGTCATCTCCAGACTCGCAGGCAGATGTTGAGGAAACTGTGTCTGCACACCTGCTTCATATAAAAATGGCTGCTCCAGGCTTCTCTCTGCCTCCGTCATGGTCTGCACCAGCAGACTGACACGGTCAGCATGGTGTTCCAGCAATGCCGGATACAAAACCAGCAGTTCGCTGACCGTACGCGCCTGTCTGCGTATGGCAGCCTGCATCACCATTTTGGAAAGCAGGCTGGAACTGTTTTTCAATACCACCCTGAGATAGCGGTTATTGCTTTCCAATAGTTGCAGACCCGCATCCAGTTTGCCATCTGCGATATCAAAACTGGCCTGTGTCAGCAGCAAATCAATTGCCCTGCTCAGGCTGCTATATGGCGGCACGCTGGCATTGAAAGTAGGTATCAGATGTTCTTCATAGCCCCCCATTTTGCGCATCAGCGCGTAACGTTCTGCCAGCACCTGATTGCTGACTATCTGTTGTGCCAGTTCTGCACGTTTTTTCAAATCCATCTGCACGCAATTCTGTATGGTTTGCCTGCAACGATTATTGTTCCAGTTGAAGCTCAGCAGCTTCTCGTCAGCTTCAGGATGAGGATGGCTTTGGTAATAGGCTTTATCTTTTTGATATAAGGCCTGCTGAGTCCTGATTTTATCGATGCCATTTTTTAACAGATCAGTGTCCAGTGCCGCATTCATCATGACTAGTATGTAAAAGCTGTTTTGCGCATCAGGCAGATGAAACTGCTGATCTTGCAATAAGGCTTTCGTCACTGGCGTCAGTGCTTCATCTTTCAGGTTAATGGCAACGAAGGTCGCCAGTAACAACAGTACAATACCGGCAACTATCAGGAAGATTCTCAGACTCCAACGTATCACCGCTTTCAGGTTGGAATGATTACCCGGCCTGATCTGTCTGGTATTTGCGGCAAGCGTTTTTGACATGGATGATTTTTAATTAGGTTGATCAGGACATATAATTGTAGTCTGCATACCCTGCTGAGCTACGTGCGGATTATCTGCATACCGCTATACTCAGTCTACGGTTAAATTGTAAAATAAATACCGTTTGCATCATCCATTAAAAAAATCCTCAATTCATCCATTCCAAAACAATGCCACCGACCTTGCGTCCTGCCGTGCCGAGCGATTATGTAGTCATCGCCGACTGGATTCACGATGCCAAAGCCTGCGCCCGCTGGGCGGGGCCGCAACTGCCTTATCCATTTGCCACGGCAGACTTGCCAGAACTGCTGGCAAAACCGGAATCACAGGCTTTTACATTGATTGATCCCAACCAGACGGTAGTCGGATTTGCCCAGTTTTGGAGAAGGGATGAACAACGCGTCCATCTGGGACGTATCATCGTTTCCCCGGAGGCACGTGGGTTGGGCTATGGCAGGATATTGTGTGAACAGCTAATGCAGCGGGCTATCGCCGCGACCGGCTTGTCCATCGTCAGCCTGCGTGTGTACCGTGACAACCCTGGGGCCTTGCATTTATACAGCCAGCTCGATTTTGTAGTGGTCGAACCAGATTCAAATACAGAAGTATTGGCGATGGAACACAGAGCGTAAAGCGTCATGCGAAGCCAGCACGCTGCTGGCCTCGCATGTTACTGGTATTAACCTGCGTAAGTAAAAGTATCGACGCTGGTGGTATAGCTGGAACTGGTGACGGTACTGACATACACATATTCACCCTTGGCCTGGGTAGGTGTCACCGTGATCAGCATATAGCCGCGACGGTAAGTGTCGATATAGGTAATATCATCGACCAGTGCCTTGATGGTGCCAGCCAGCGTTGCCGGTGCCACTACTGAGGGAGGGAATACGCCTTCAAAACCGGACGAAGTCACCGACATGCCGGCAAATTCTGCACCCACCTGCGTACCATCCGGCAGGGTCAGTTTGTTGAACCAGGCATTGTGGCTGTCGCCTGACAAAACCAGGAATTTTTTGCCTGCCGTTTTCAGTTTCGCGGCGGAATTAAAGACGGTATCACGGGCATTCGGATAACCTTCCCAGTTATCGAAGTTGTAGGAAATCTTCGGATTCTTCAAAGGATCCAGCAAATCTTTTTGCGCCTGTGTCTGTGCCGCTGCCGGCGTTGCCTTGGCAGTCAGGTAAGCAGTCACTGAGTCTGCGCTCAGATTGGCCACCAGTGTTGATGCTGGCAATTGCACGCGGCCCATGACAGTCTGGTTACCCAGTATCTGCCAGGTCGCCTTGGATGCTGTCATCTGCGTATCCAGCCAGGTTTGCTGTGTTGTCCCCAGCAATTGCTTGTTCTTATTGAAGGCATATGGCAGGAACTTGGGATCAGCAACGTCACGGCCTTGCGCATCCAGCATGCGGTCCGGTGCCTGCTCACGACCAATGATACGGGTGTCGAGCATGTGCAGCGACAGCAGATTACCGAAATCAAACGAACGGTAGATCTTCAGCAAATTGCTGGTGTCCGGTGAACGTATCGGCATCCATTCATGATAGACCTGGCTGGCCGCTGCCTTGCGTGCTGCCCAGGTGCCCTGCGTGGCAGGGTTATGATTTTCAGCCGCATCCATCCAGGCATTGTTGGCAAATTCATGATCATCCCAGATGGTGATCATCGGCATGCGTGCATGCAAGGCTTTCAGGTAAGGGTCAGCCTTGTGCAGGGCATGGCGTGCGCGGTAATCAGCGACGGTGACAATCTCGCTGGCGGGTGCAGAAACACGGCCTGCCACCTGTGAAGCAACGGGTGGATAAACACCGTCCTTGTATTCATAAATATAGTCACCCAGATGCAGGGCAAACTGGGCACCTGACGATACTGCACTGTCATAGGCGTTGAAATAACCGGCAGGATAATCACTGCAAGAGAACACTGCCAGCTTGACCTGATCGACATTGCCAACCGGCAGGGTGCGGGTACGGCCAACAGGTGACACGCTATTATTCGGTGCAATGAAGCGATAGTAATATTCAGTATTAGCAGTCAGGCCAGTCGCATCCACCTTGGCGGTAAAGCCGCTGGCAGCCGTTGTGGTCACCTTACCGGAGAACAGCACATTGGAGAAACTGGCGTCAGCCGCCATTTGCCACGTCAGGTCCACACTGGCATCGGTCGATATCTTGGCATGTGTCCACAGGATGACACGATCAGATAAGGGGTCACCACTGGCAACGCCATAATTGAAGGCCGCCATTTCGCCATTCAGGATAGTAGAAGAGCCGCCACAAGCGGTCAGAACGCCGCCGGATGCCATAACGGCAGCGACAGAAGACATCTTGATGACAAAACCACGTCTGGCGATATTCTTGGGTAATTGTTGATTTTCTTGTTGGTCTTTTTTCTGATCGTTTTGCATTTGGCTACTCCCCTGGAAAATGAGAGATAGTAGGACTGCCTTATGTCAGGGATGTGACGTTGGCAAAGATTCCCAAAAGAAATTCTAGAGCGTACTCTCTAACACATCTTCAGCCGCTGCTACACGCTTTCTAAAAACTGGGCATAATGGTTTTTTAACCGCCCACCACACGAGGCTCCCATGATAGAAGTCCACCACTTAAAAGAATCACGCTCACGCCGTATCACCTGGTTGCTGGAAGAACTGGGGCTGGATTACACCGTCATCTCGTATGATCGCGATCCCAAGACCCGCTTGGCACCGCCAGAGCTGCAAAAAATTCACCCACTGGGCAAAGCACCTGTCATACGTGATAAGGGCCAAACCCTGATTGAATCTGGCGCCATCATCGACTACCTGATCCGCACCTATGGCAATGGTCGCCTGGCACCCGCTGTAGACACGCCTGATTACAATCGTTATGTGCAGTTCCTGCACTATGCCGAAGGTTCAGCCATGTTGCCGTTGCTGCTGAAGCTGTATGTAGGACGCCTGGGTGAAGCCGGTGCACCTTTGCACCCGCGTATCAGCAGCGAAGTGGCAAATCATTTCAGTTATCTGAATCTGGAACTGGAAGGCCGGGATTACTTCGTTGACGACAGCCTGACAGGTGCAGACATACAACTGTCTTTCGCCATACAGTCGGCCGTGCGCGGCGCTGGCCGTGAAGCCTTCCCTAACCTGACGCGTTTTGTCGATATGGTAGCGGCTCGCCCTGCCTATCAAAAAGCAGTAGAAAAGAACGGCGAGTAAGAACGAACAAAGCACATGCCCACAGAACAGTTTGTGGGCATGCTTAGCAGATTTTGTCTCTCAGCGCTTGAATGCTGTCCAGGCCAGCATCGCCCACCCCGCCAGAAATGCCACACCACCTATAGGCGTAATCGCCCCCAGCACACGTATGCCCGTCAGCGCCAGTGCATACAGGCTGCCACTGAAAATCACCACACCTGCCAACATTGCCCAGGCCGCCTTGCGCAACAAGCCATTATCCTGTTGCTGCAACATGATGCCCAGCGCCAGCATGCCCAGGCCATGCACAATCTGGTAGGTCACTGCCGTTTGCCAGATCGCCAGCATGTCTGCATCCAGTATCTGTTTCAAGCCGTGTGCACCAAAGGCACCGGCGGCCACGCCTGTGAACATGAGGATAGCGGCTGTAGCGATGAAGAAACGTGCTTGCATGATGTGTGTCCAGGGATTTCAGTAAAACACAATTGTAAGGCAAGATGAAATATGCTGATGTCAGCGCGCTCACTTCGGCATCACTTAGGTATCGCTTGGGCATCACTTACGCATCATCTACTCATCATCTACTCATTAAATGGTTCGTTTTGACGAACATGTATTTTGTTAACTAGACTGGGACTTGTTGACCATGGACAAAACCGAATTCATTTATCGCATACAGTCAGCCTACCCGCGCATCTACCATTCCTGCCATGCTGATCATCAGCCGACCGCGGCCAGTGGTATCGCTATATCACAGCGTGATGCAACGATACTGGCGCATTTGAGTTCGGCGGATGCCATGACCCAGGCACAACTAGCCAGGCATCTGGGTATCACCAAGTCAACCATGTCGGAAGCGGTCAAGTATCTGGTAGGACAGGGTTTGCTGGAGATGGAAATTGCAACCGACAAACGTGCCCATCTGTTGCGTCTGACAGACAAGGGCAAAGCAATGATGGGGAAGAGTTCAATACTGGAAGCAGACAAACTGGCAGCCGTATTGGCTGAAATGACTGCAACAGAAATAGAACAGGCTATCGCCGGGCTGGAATTACTGGCACAAGCCTGTTTCAGATTAACGACGAAACGAGAGGATACAGAATGAAATTTGCATTGATCGCTGCCGGTATCATTTTACTGCTGGGCCTGATAGTCTTCACCATGGGTATGCTGGCGCCGAAAGACCATCGCTTGAGTCTGAGCCAGGACTACCCTGTCCCGGTCAGTACCGTATATCAACTGGTGCGCGACTATGAAGCCTATCCAAGCTGGCGCACCGGCATCAAATCCATGCAAAAAGAGGGGGACCAGCGCTATATAGAAGAATCAGGCCACGGCAAAATCCCTTACCGGATTATTGAAGATAAAACCAATCAGTTGATAGTCTCAAAAATCGATGACCCCAGTCTGCCATTTTCCGGCACCTGGACTTTTGAATTCAGCGATAAGAATGGTCATAGCCAGTTGCGTATCACAGAAGCGGGCAGCGTACCCAACCCGCTGATGCGTTTTTTTGCCACCTATGTGTTTTCACATGAGAAAACCATGCGGACTTATCTGGACGATGTAGAAAGAAAATTCAAACAGAAAACCTGATCTTTGCTAAAAATAAAACGGGTCGCCATTGGGCGACCCGTTTTATTTTCATGCAAATTTAAGTCAGCCTATATCAGGCAGCTTTTTGCGCAGACCGTGCCGTATTGAATTCAGCAATCAAACTGGCTTCCTTGGCCTTTGCTGCCTTGAAATGCCTTTCCTTGACGTGGCCATAACCGCGTATGTCTTCAGGGATGCTGGCAATTGCCACCGCCTTGGACAAATTATCTGCATTCAGCAAAGGCAGTAATTTGTTCAGGGTTTGTTTGTAGTCCACTGGCAAGGCACGTTCCATCTTGCGCTCTTCGGTATAGCCGAAAATATCAAAGGTGCCGCCACGCAGGGATTTGAACTTGGCCAGCAAGCCAAAAGCTTTCATCATCCACGGCCCAAACTGTTGCTTGATCAGATGCCCCTTGTCATCACGCTTGGCCAGCAGTGGTGGTGCGAGGTGGAAGTTGATAGCGTAATCACCTTCAAACATGTCGGCAATTTTCTTTTGGAATTTGCCGTCTGTGTACAAGCGTGCGACCTCGTATTCATCTTTGTAG
Organism: Undibacterium sp. Ji49W; assembly: GCF_049340205.1. NCBI lineage: Bacteria > Pseudomonadati > Pseudomonadota > Betaproteobacteria > Burkholderiales > Oxalobacteraceae > Undibacterium > Undibacterium sp. Ji49W. Next base: position 285,453 of record NZ_JBMPOW010000002.1, read on the forward strand.
GCCATCAGCTTGAACAGGTATTTCGCTACCGCTTCTGTCAGACGCAGGGGCTTGTTGCCATCGACCAGTTTGCTTTCTGCTGCCTTGACCTGGGCGACAAATTCGCTGTACTGGCCAGCGTAGGCAGCATCCTGATAGTCGGTCAGGAAGGCCACGCGCTTGTTGATGGTGTCATCCAGCGTTGGAGCGCGTTTCAGTTCTATGACCTGGGCTGGTGCCACCAGACGCTGTACTGCTGCCAGATCATGCGCAGCAAGGCGGCCCCAGTTGAATGCCTGCTTGTTGAAGTCGATCGATACGCCATTGAGTTCAATAGCGCGCATCAGAGCGACTTCTTCCAGCGGTACCCAGCCTTTTTGCCATGAATAACCAAGGATGAACATATTCGTCGCAATATTGTCACCCATCAGCGCAGTGGCAATGGAAGCTGCATCGATCAGATCAACCCTGTCAGCACCGCAGGCCTTGCGGATATCGTTTTCTGCCGATTCGCCTGGGAATTGCCAGTTCGGGTTCTTGATGAAAGTCGAAGTGGGTGTGCCATTGGCATTGATGGCGGCATGGGTACGGCCTTCGCCCATGCGTGACAAGGCATCCTTGCCTGCTGTCACGATCAGGTCACAGCCGATGACCAGATCAGCCATGCCGGTGCCTACGCGTGTCGATTGTATGTCGTCGGCATGGTCAGCCAGGCGCACATGCGACATCACCGCGCCACCTTTTTGCGCCAGACCTGTCATGTCCAGCACCGAACAGGCTTTACCCTGCAAATGCGCAGCCATGGCCATGATCTGGCCGATAGTGATAACGCCTGTACCACCGACACCGGTGACGAGTACACCGAAAGGTGTCTTGGTATCCGGCAGGGCTGGGTAAGGCAAGGCATTCACGTCGAGTGCATTGCCTGGTTCTATCTTGGTCTTTTTCGGTTTTTTCAGTTTGCCGCCTTCTACCGTGACAAAGCTGGGGCAAAAACCGGTGACGCAAGAAAAATCCTTGTTGCAGGACGACTGGTTGATCTGGCGCTTGCGACCAAATTCGGTTTCCAGCGGTTCTACCGACAGGCAGTTCGATTGCACCGAGCAATCACCACAGCCTTCACAAACGGCTTCATTGATGACTGCGCGTTTGGCAGGGTCAGGGAAGCCGGGTTTGCCATCCTTGTCGATTTTTTTCCTGCGGCGGCGTTTTTCCGAAGCACAGGTCTGGTCGTAAATCATGGCAGACACGCCCTTGGCTACACGCAATTCACGCTGCACGGCGTCAAGCTCGCTACGGTGGCGCACAGTCACACCTGGTGCCCATGGATAACCTGCACCATATTTTTCTGGCTCGTCAGTAACCACGATAATCGGGCCCACGCCTTCAGCAGCGATCTGGCGTGAAATCATGCCTGGGTCCAGCGGGCCATCAAATTCCTGACCACCTGTCATCGCAACAGCGTCATTGAACAGAATTTTATAAGTGATATTCACTTCACCGGACACCGCAGCACGGATAGCCAGCAGGCCGGAATGGTAATAGGTACCATCACCCAAGTTACAGAACACATGGTTTTCGGTAGTGAACGGTGCCTGACCTACCCAGGTCACGCCTTCTGCACCCATGTGGGTGAAGGTGGACGTTTCGCGGTCCATCCAGGTCACCATGTAATGGCAACCGATACCGGCCAGAGCGCGGCTGCCTTCCGGTACTTTGGTTGATGTATTGTGTGGACAACCGGAACAGAAATGCGGCACGCGATCCTTGTTCGGATCAGGCTTGGACACCACATTCAACATGGCTTCCTTGGCTTCCAGATACGCCACGCGTTCTTTCACGCGCTGCTCGACAGGATGCCCGGCAAAATAACGGCTGATGCGCGATGCAATCGCACGGGCAATTTGCGCCGGGTTCAGTTCGTATGTCGCTGGCAGCAACCATTCGCCGTGGCCGGAGCCATGCAGGTTACTCCATTCACCACTGTCATCAAACTTGCCAACCACGCGGGGACGGACTTTGTCTTCCCAGTTATACAGTTCTTCTTTCAGTGCATATTCGAGGATCTGGCGTTTTTCTTCCACCACCAGGATTTCTTCCAGGCCGGTGGCAAATTCACGCACACCTTCAGATTCTAGCGGCCAGGTCAGACCTATCTTGTACAGGCGTATGCCTATGTCTTTGGCGACTTGCTCGTCGATGCCCAGGTCAGCCAGCGCCTGGCGGGTATCGAGGTAGGATTTACCGGCAGTGATGATACCAATCTTGGCAACCGGGCTGTCCCAGATGATTTTATTGAGTTTATTGGCACGCACATAAGCCAGCGCCGCATACCATTTGTAGTTATTCATGCGGGTTTCTTGCGCCAGCACCGGGTCAGGTGTGCGGATATTCACGCCATCGGCAGGCAAGACAAAATCTTCAGGAATAATCGGTTTAACGCGGTCTGGATCAATATCAACAACGGCGCCGGATTCCACGATGTCGGTCACGCACTTCATTGATACCCACAGACCGGTATACCGTGACATGGCGATGCCATGCAGGCCGTAGTCGAGATACTCTTGCACGGTAGATGGATACAGGACCGGGATACCACAGGCTTTCAGGATATGTTCACTCTGATGCGCAGCCGTGGACGATTTTGCTGCATGGTCATCACCGGCAACCACCAGTACACCGCCATGTCTGGAGGTACCAGCCAGGTTGGCATGTTTGAACACGTCGCCACAACGATCCACACCGGGGCCCTTGCCGTACCACATGGCAAATACGCCGTCATATTTTGCACCCGGAAACATGTTAACCTGTTGCGTGCCCCATACCGTGGTGGCAGCCAGATCTTCATTCACACCCGGATGAAACTTCACATGATGCCTGGCGAGGTGTTTTTTAGCCTTGGCAGCAGTCAGATCAACATTACCCAATGGTGAACCGCGATAACCGCTAATATAACCGGCAGTATTCAGACCTGCTTTTTCGTCGGCCTGACGCTGCAACATCATCAGGCGTATCAGGGCCTGGGTGCCGGTCATGAAAGCGCGGCCGCGCTCCAGTGTGAATTTATCGTCGAGGGAAATATGGTTATCGATCAGTGCATGCTGCTCGGCTTGCTCTGCTTTCAGGGGTGCATTCATGGGGTCTCCGTGCTTTTTATCGTTTGGGCAATGGTGTGCGCAACAAAACAGAATCACCTTGTGAGTGAATCATATACTTTTTAGTAAGCTAAAGCGTATTGCCATATCTTACGCCCTGGCACATTAACATGCTGTATTGGCCGTCCCAATGGACAGTGCCACACAAAAAGACCAGTACAGTATGACTGACACTTTGGCAAAGTGTACTGGAATCAAAACAATGATTGCTTTCGGGCTAAATTGTTTTTTTATTTATTTACTCTCGTACCCAAGGCAAGAATCTGGGAAAATACTTTTGACAGCCTTTCAATCGCAAGGAAAACCATGTCTCAACCCAAGGCAACACTGCTCGGCAAGTTCATGAAACCTGGCTTATTCCTGATGAGCAAGCTGAGTTTGCACGTCAAGCTGCTGGGCATATTTGCGACCTTGCTGATACCCCTGGTGTTGCTTACTGGCACAGTCATACGTCAGGTTGCTAATGATTCTGACAACTCCCGGCTGGAGCTGAAGGGCGTCGAAGCAACACAATTGATCATGAAAATCGTGATCCAGACGCAAAAACATCGTGGTCAGATGAATCTCAAGCTGTCTGGCCAAAATCTGGACGATGACCTGGCCAAAACCCGCAAAGAGCTGAAAGACAATCTCGACCAACTGGATGCCTACTTACCCGGTATACCCCTGCCAGACCTGGCGAACGGCTGGAAAGCCACGGCCAATGAATTGCAGCAACTGGCAGCAGGGCAAACTGCCGCTGCCGTCAAAGAAAACACCGTGCAACACAGCCGCCTGATCAGGCAAAGCCTGTTGTTTTCTGCTCTGGTAAATGAAAAAACCGGGCTGTTAACCGATCCAGAAAATGCCAGCTTCCTGCTGATGGACGTGTCCATACGAAAAATGCCGGTCTGGATGGAAAACCTGGCACTGTTGCGCGGCGTGGGTTCTACCTATATCAAGGCCGGCAGCATGGAAGCCCCCGAAAAATCGGGCATGGTTTCACGCACGGATGCCTTGCAGACTGCCATCAATGCTGTCACGGACATGGATGATGCGCTGAAACGCGCCGGTGAAAATATCGCCGCGCCCGAAAAAGACGCGCTCGATGCCAGCCTGTCCTTTGCCACCCTGGCCCAGAAAAACCTGCTGGGGGAAAGCGTCAGCGGTGACGCCAGTGAATTTTTCACCCAGGGTACGCTCGCCATAGAAAAAGCCATCACATTGCAAAAATACATGCATGGCAGACTGAATGCCTTGCTGCAAGAACGCGTCAATCGCCTCGACACTTACCGCCAGGTGATATTGACCGTACTGACCATCATTGTGTTGCTGAGCTGCTATCTGGCACTGGGCTTTTATCGCGGCTTCATGTTTGCACTGAACGAAGTTGGCCGCTCTGCCCATTCAGTTGCTGCTGGCGACCTGACCAATCATATCCACATCACTGGTCGTGATGAACTGGCACGCACTGGCAATCTGCTGGAAAGCATGAATGAAAACCTGTCGCGCCTGGTTGCCAACGTACGCAGCAATGCCAGTATGGTGGCGCAACTGGGGCAAGGTCTGGCGCTGGGTATCAGTGAATTGAACATACGCACCGAACAGCAGGCTTCCAGCCTGGAAGAAACCTCGGCCAGTGTCGATGATCTGGCAGATACCGTCAAAAAAAATGCCGATAGTGCACGTGCTGTCGATAATCTGGCTGCCAATTTGCGCTTGATCGCCGAATCCACCGGGGATGACATGCGGGCCGCAGTCGACTCCATGAACGGCATCCATCAAAGTGCACGCAAGGTGCAGGAAATTGTCAGCCTGATCGATGGCATCTCCTTCCAGACCGATATCCTTGCACTGAACGCTGCGGTAGAAGCGTCGCGCGCCGGCGAACATGGCCGTGGTTTCGCCGTCGTCGCCACCGAAGTGCGCAGTCTGGCACAGCGCAGTGCAGACTCTGCCCGCCAGATACGACGTCTGATTGATGATTCAGTCAATCGGGTTGATGACGGCGTCAGGCAAATCAACAACGTCAACCAGACCCTGAGTGAAATCGTCGAAGGCATACGCGGCCTGGCCGGCAATATCAATTCCATCTCTACCGCTTCGAGCGAACAAAGCAATGGCTTGTCGCAGATATCTGAAGCCCTGCGCCACCTGGACAGCATCACGCAAAGCAATGCGCAGATGGCAGACCACGCCAAGCATTCTTCTCTGAGCCTGGAAGAACGGGCGCGGGCGCTGACCAAGTCGGTATCCACCTTCAAGTTACTACAAGGCACGGCAGACGAAGCCTTCGCCCTGGTCAAGAAAGCAGCCACTCTGTATGACAGCCATGGGCAGCGCGCTCTGGCCATGATCACCGCAAATGCAGACAAGCTGTACGCAGATCGCGACATGTATGTGTTTGCCTTTGACCGCAAGGGCCAATACCTTGCATTTGCCGGCAATGCCGCCAAACTGAAAGTCAATCTCTTCCATGTTGACGGCCTGGACGGCAAAAAACTGGTCGGTGATGCGTTCAAGGTAGGGGCAACCGGTGGCTGGATTGATTACACCATCGTCAATCCGACATCGAAGAAGGTGGAATCCAAAACCTCGTACATAGAAATCGTGGCCGACAATCTGGTCCTGGGCTGCGGGGTGTATAAAGTTTAGGGCGATCCAGGTCAATTTAAGACCATTCAGGACGGACTGAGGGCGGATTGAGAGCGGACTGAGGGCAGGTTACAGACCTGAAAAGCACCAATCTGTCAGGCTTTCAGCATAATCTCGTGGTAATTGCCGCGCCGCGATATAATCATCATATGAAACTCAAATTCACCAAGATGCATGGTGCGGGCAATGATTTCGTCGTCATTGATGCCATCAACCAGCAAATCAATTTTACTTCAGCCCAATGGCGGCTGATTGCTGACCGTCGCTTTGGCATAGGCGCCGACCAGATACTGGTGGTTGAACGCTCAACCAGACCAGATGTGGATTTTCGTTATGTCATATACAACAATGATGGTGGCGAAGTAGAGCAATGCGGTAATGGCTCACGCGCCTTTGTCCAGTTTGTCCTTGAAAAAGGCCTGACCACCAAATCCAGCATACGTGTGGAAACCATGTCCGGCATCATAGAACCGCGCATGGAAGAAGACGGCAGCATCACCGTCAATATGGGCGCACCGATACTGGAAGCTGCACAGGTCCCCTTCCAGGCTGATGAACTGACACCCATGCACCAGGCTGATGACAGCTTGTGGCCGCTGGAAATCAACGGCAAGACCGTCTGGATTTCTGCCGTATCCATGGGTAATCCACATGCGGTACAGGTCGTGGCTTCGGTAGACGATTTTCCGATACCCGTCGATGGCCCGCTGATAGAAAATCACCCGCGCTTCCCGCGCAGGGTGAATGCAGGCTTCATGCAGGTGATTGCACGCCAACATATACGCCTGCGTGTGCATGAGCGTGGTGCCGGTGAAACCCTGGCCTGTGGTACTGGTGCCTGCGCAGCAGTCGTCACCGGCATACGTCGCGGCTTGCTGGATAGCCCAGTCCGTGTCAGCATGCGTGGCGGTGAACTGTCTATTGCCTGGGAAGGTGAAGGCAAGCCGGTATTCCTCAGCGGTCCCGCAGTGACCGTCTTCGAAGGCGAAATTAATCTCACAGAAACAGCATGAATTCCAACGACATCGCCACCTATCTGATACAGCATCCGCATTTTTTTGAAGAACATGCAGAATTGCTGGGCACTATCAAGCTCACCAGCCCGGTCATGGGCCGTGCCATCTCGCTACAGGAACGGCAGATGGAAGTGGTACGCGAAAAATACCGTGGCCTGGAATTGCGTATGGCAGATTTGCTACGCATCGCAGAAGAAAATCATGACATCAGCAAAAAATTCCAGAGCTGGACACGGGCACTGCTGCTGGCACGCAATGATGTCGACCTGCCCCACGTATTGACGCAGGGCTTGCAGGATATTTTCAATCTGCCGCACGCCACCCTGCGTCTGTGGAATGTCGGTGCCGACTATGCACATACCTGGTTTGCAAGTACCACCAGTGACGATGCCCGCCTGTTCGCCAAGGGCCTGACCACACCTTACTGTGGCAAGAACCATGATTTTGAAGCGGCTGGCTGGATCGATGCCGACCAGCCCGTACAGTCGCTGGCCATGTTGCCACTGCGCCTGACAGCCACCTCACCGACCTTTGGCTTGCTGGTGCTGGGCTCACCCGACCCGGCACGTTATACCAAGGACATGGCAACCGATTTCCTGATCAAGATTGCCGATACCAGCAGTGCAGCACTGAGCTGTCTGGTGGATCTGTAATTAACCGTCAGACAGAGCCATTGCCCGTACCGGGCTGTTGCAGGAGGTCCGCATGACGACACAAGATCAGTACCTGGCCAGCTATCTGGAGGTCTTGCGTAGTCAGAGGCAATTGTCCCCGCACACGCTGGACAGTTATCTGCTGGACCTGCGCGAGCTCATCAAACTGGCTGGGCAGCAAGATCTGGCCAGCCTGAACACCCATCACATACGCCGTTTTGCTGCGCAAATGCATGCCAGCGGACAAAATGCCCGCAGCATTGCACGCAAGTTGTCGAGCTGGCGTGGATTTTATCGCTGGTTGACCGAAGAGCAGGACCTGGCAGCCAATCCGGTCGAAGGGGTACGCGCACCAAAGAAAAACAAGCCGTTGCCAAAAGCATTGGGGGCCGATGATGCAGTCAGGCTGGTTGACCACAAAGGTAGCGATCAACCTTCATCCCGCGCCAATCGGGCCATGTTTGAACTGTTGTATTCCAGTGGTTTGCGCGTGTCAGAACTGGCCAGTCTGGATGTGGCGGCCATCAACGAAAGTGCTTATAGTTCAGCCGGCTATGTGGATATGGTGGAGGGCGAAGTGCATGTCACCGGCAAGGGCGGCAAGCCACGCATCGTTCCAGTCGGCAAACCCGCGCTGGCGGCACTGGCAGACTGGCTGGCCGTGCGTCCCACGCTGGTCAAACTGGACCCGCATCCGCTGTTCCTGAGCGAACGCGGCACCCGCATTTCTACCCGCCTGATACAACTGCGTCTGAAAGCGCATGCGCAAAGCCTGGATATTCCGGCCAATGTGCATCCGCATATGTTGCGGCATTCATTTGCCTCGCATGTGCTGCAATCGTCGGGCGACCTGCGTGCAGTACAAGAGATGCTGGGCCACAGCTCCATCGCTGCAACCCAGGTATATACATCTCTGGATTTTCAGCATCTGGCCAAGGTGTATGACCAGACACATCCCAGAGCTAAAAAATAAAACGCTGTCAGCTTAATTAAGGCTTAGCGCAACACCATTTCCACACGCCGGTTCTTGGCGCGACCTGCATCGGCTGCATTCGAGGCACGTGGTGCCAGCGGCCCCACCCCCTTGGCAATCAAACGGGCATCGGCAACGCCATAGGCTTTCAATGCATCCACCACAGCCTGGGCACGCTTGCCAGATAAAGTCATGTTGTAGTCGAGTACACCCTGGGTATCGGTATGACCAACGATGTAGACGGCAGCAGTATTGGCTTTCAGATATTTCGCCATTTCATCCAGTTGCGGTTTGGATTCTGGTTTGATGACGGCTTTGTCGGTATCAAAATACAGGCCATAAAAACTGACTGCGCCATTTGCTGCCAATTCCTTGCTGATGGCATCGGCATCGACGGTGACGATATTCTGTTCCATGGCTTTGGGTTCCAGTACCTCCACCAGAACCGCAACACGGTCACTCATGCTGTCGGTGATGTCACCCATGGTACCGCCAGAATTCAGTGCGGCATAGACGCCGACATAGGTGACTGCCGCGCCCGTGCCTTTTTGCAACAGGGCATAGCGCAAATCCTTGGCACCATCAAACACCGCCTGCACAAAACGATTACGATTAACGTCATAACCTTCGCCCTGTACGTGGGTGCGTTTTTCATTCCAGTTGTATTTCAGGCTTTTGAACGAAGGGCCGCAACTGTCGTTATCACATTGAAAGACCGGTTTGAAACCTTTGCTGTTCAGGCTGTCGGTGAAATTGCGAAACACTTCCAGCGACGAACGCCCTTTCGGCACCATATACACAGTGCGGGTCAGCGTGCCTTCTGCTTTTTGCACTTTGGAGAATTTTTTGCTGCTACTGTAATCCGGTTCAGTCGCCGGCCCTGCCGGAAAAGCAATTTCATCAAAGGCTTTTTGCGTCTGCAACAATATGCTGGATCCCTGGTAACGCCCGGTCAGCGGATGATCCTTGGCATTCGGTGCATCAGTAGTCAGCACTTTTTCATAGGCAGGGTTGCTGGCCGCGAAGACCGCCTGGCTGGCCAGCATGGTCAGCGTAGCCACCATGAGCAGGGAGGATTTGAGCGCAGTGTGCATGATGTTCAAGACTCCTTGAAAATGACGATTTTTACAATAAATTGCTAATGTAGCACAAGATTTTTCAATAGCCCCAATTCCAACACTTGCTTACAAAATTGCCTGAAAAAAGAAAAAAGCAGCGATTCGCTGCTTTTTTCTCACATCCACACCAGTTTGGTGCTTAGCCTTTGGCCAGCTTCAGGCTGCTGACATCGGCGGTCAGGTAACCTACGGCAGACGCAAAGCGGTCTTTGTAGTTGGCGCGTACCAGTGGGTCCAGTGTAGGCTTGACGATAGCGTGGATACCCAGCCAGTCGCCAGCGTGCTGGAAATTGCTGGTGATATAGGTCCAGCCATTCAGATCATCAACCACGGACAGACCGGTCGATTCTGCACCGGATGGCATGGAAGCTACACGCGACAGTTTCTTGGTGTCGACGTTGTATGCCCACAGGAAGTTATTCACGTGATAGCTGCTGTCTTCACCGATGAACAGGGTACGCAGTTTTTCCGAGAATTTCAGATTATCCGGTGCACCGATCTTGTCTGGATTGGCAGTATTGCCCAGCGCATCAGCAGTGATATCTTCGCCGATCAGCAAGGTTTTCGTCACTGTCGGTACCCATTCACTATTGATGGCAGCACCAGCAGTATCTTTCTGACCACCAGTCAGAGTATGCGCCAGTACGGCACCGGCATTCACGGCTTTTTCCAGCGTCACGCCAAAGGCTTCGTTCCAGGCAGCATTGCCACGTACCATGGAGCTTTGCATGTTTTGCAGGGCGGAATAGGCGACCTTGTCTTTGGCATTGACTGTCGTACCTTCCAGCTTGGTCAGTGCCATGCTGCCGCCCATGTAGGCTGCATAGCGATGGGTTTCCAGGAAGGCCGCAGCTTTTTCCATGCCTGGCTTGATCTTGATCCACTGGATCTTGCCGCTGTAATAAATCTTGGTGAAGCTGGCGTCTTTAGGATCGGCAGTTGCCACTTCCATGATGTCGGCTGGCTTCAGGGTGTTTGCCAGGTTTTCGATTTCGGCGCTGGTGGCAGAACCGAGTTTGATCCAGGTCAGTGGCGCACCGGCAGCAGCCGGGTCAATCGAGAAACCGGCACCGATTTTGGCAACATACAAGGAACCGGAAGACAGGTCTTTTTCTTTGTCAGCCACGAAAATGAAAATCGCACCATTCGTCGCATCATCACCCATCAGTGCAGTACGGTTGTCAGGCATGACTTGTACCAGCTCATGCGACAGACGACCCATGCAGTAATGTTTTTTCGCTGTACCGGTACCGTCAGGGTTGACAGTGATTTCCGGCATGTGGCCGTAGTGGTAAGGATTGGCCTTGTTTTCATCGCCAAACAGGTTCGTGCTATAGGCTTTGAACTGTGTATTGGTAGAAATCGTGAAAGCATCCGGCTCGTATTCTTCGCTGGACAGATGCGTGCCCCATGGCGACAGGCTGGCACCACAGGTAATCCACAGGCCATTGACCTTGGACATATCAACATTGTGGTATTTCACCAGACTCAGTTTGCCTGTGGCCTGGTCTTGATCCAGTGTCAGGACAGCGATAGGAGAAGGCAGTTTGCCGTACATGTCAGTCGTACCGTCTTGCGCCCAGGTAGTGTATTCAAACTGCACTACCGCGAATACGGCCTTGCCTTTGATACCGGTCACAGTAGGATTGGCCACTGACAGCAGCGATGTACCATCCGGGGAATCAGAGAAAAACTGGCGTTCTTTGCCTGGCACTGTTTTATCGATGATAGGCTTGTTATTGATATCGTAGTAACCGCCAGCCAGGATAGTGCCGCCGCTGCCATTTGGTACCAGGTCACCTGTCAGGAAGAAAGGCTGATATGCCAGCTTGTAGACTTGCGAACTATTGTCACTGAAATTCACGCTCAGGGTCGAACCTACTGTTGTGGTCGCCATCGCAGCCGCATTGGCCAGCGATGGTGCAGGCATGGCAGTAAAATCAGCGCCGATAAAATTAGCGACTACGGGTGCAGGTGTCGCAGCAGTAGAACTGCCACCGCAGGCAGACAACAAAGATGCCGTGGACATTGCACCCAGCGGCAGCAAAGGCGCGCCAGCGAGGAATTTAAGTGCCTGACGGCGACCGAGTTGAGGTTGATCTGACATGATTTGCATTCCATTTAGTTGATATCAACAAAAAGAGTCACATGGAAACCGGTGGATCACCAGTTGCACCTGTGCCGTTTAAGACCTGCCGCAACGTGCCTCCTTTTTGCAGTCCTGTCCGTGGCCCAGGAAAACAAACGGGTTTCGTTTGCAGCAGCCCCCCTGTAAAAGCCGCGTTACAAGTATGGGTAAGTTCGGGCAGGAGTATAAGAAGTGAATGTGACAGGCAAATGAATCGTCAGCATTTTCATGAGTACTTAGGCAAAACTGCCCCAGCTGCGTTGCAGCTTCTTGCCGTACTAAAAACTTCGCGTTTTTGGCTGCCGGTTTGGCTACAGGAACTGAATAAAGGCTTTTGCAACTGAATTGCATTTTCAGGCATAATGTCAGCTATGACCGGCGTACACCTGACGTTGCCGGTAAATCACCGATACACTGATGATCACTTATGAAAACCGTGCGCATATCCCCCACATCACGCCCGCCAGCCACAGCGCCAGCTCCCGGCAGGGAAGGCAATGCCGGTAACCTGCTGCGTCAGGCCGGTGTGCGCGTCACCGATGCACGCCTGAACGTCTTGTCCGAACTATTGCTCAGCCAGCGCGCCCTGTCTCATCTCGAGATACAGGACGCCATGCCGGCAATGGACAGGGTCACTCTGTACCGTGCACTGGATTGCCTGACCGATGCCGGTCTGGCCCACAAGATATCCGGCGATGACCGCGTGTTTCGCTACAGCACCGGCCATGATGGCGTCCACGGTCACGACCATGGCAAGCATGAACGCCATGTCCAGCATCAGCATGGCCATTTCAAATGCACGCGTTGTGCCCGGGTTTTTTGCCTGGATGAAGCACAGGCACCGGCCTCGTTGCGAACGCAATTGCAGGCCACCTTGCAATCTACACTGGGACCCGGCTTTCAAAGTCATGATGTGGAACTGACCATCAAGGGCTGGTGCGCTGATTGCGCCAAGTAAATCGGGCTTGCCTGTTTCAAAAGGCTGAGACGACACCGTCAAACAAACTGTTTTAGAGAAAAATCATGGCATTAATTCCTACCACCATCCTCACCGGTTTTCTGGGTGCGGGCAAAACCACCTTGCTGAATCGCATTCTGCAAGAAGATCATGGCCACAAGATCGCTGTCATCGAAAACGAATTTGGCCAGGAAAATATCGACAATGAAATCCTCGTGCAGGACAGCAATGAACAGATAGTGGAAATGAACAACGGCTGCATCTGCTGCACCGTGCGCGGTGACCTGATCATTGCCCTGAGCAAGCTGATACAGCAAAAAAATGAAGGCAAGCTGCATTTTGACCGCGTCATCATTGAAACCACAGGTCTTGCAAACCCCGGCCCGGTAGCACAGACTTTCTTCGTCGATGAAGAAGTGGGCACCTACTATATGCTTGATGCAGTGGTGACCGTGGTGGATGCCCGCCATGCCATGCAACAGTTGGACGAACATGAAGAAGCCCAGCGCCAAGTTGGTTTCGCCGACAAGATACTATTGTCCAAAACCGATCTGGTTGATGCTGGACAGGTAGCCACACTACGTAGCCGCCTGACGCGCATGAATCCGCGCGCGCCAATCACAGCCGTTGATTTCGGCAACGTAGCGATCAACGAAGTGCTGGACCTGAAAGGCTTCAACCTGAACGCCAAGCTGGACCTGGACCCCGACTTCCTGCGCGCCGAAGAAGATGAACATGCGCACGAACACGCACATGATGATTGCGACGACCACTGCACGCATGAGCACCATGATCATGATCACCACCATGAGCACAGTGCCCATAACCATCATCATGGCCATCATTCCGACGACATCGCCGCCTTTGTTTTCAAGAGTACCCGTCCTTTCAATACCGGCCAGCTGGATGAATTCCTGGGTGGACTGGTACAGGTGTTCGGCCCGCGTATGCTGCGCTATAAAGGCGTCTTGCTGATGGAAGGTGCAGACCGCAAAGTGATTTTCCAGGGAGTGCACCAAATCATGGGCACCGATATTGGTGCCAAATGGGGCGAGGACGAATTGCGCGAGAGCAAGATGGTGTTTATTGGCAAAAATCTACCTAAAGACATATTTATTGAAGGTTTGGAGCATTGTTTGGTATAAACTAGCGGGCTATTGAAGGCAGCTGTTGTCTGTCGTGCAAGTGGCGTTCATGCAAATGTCATTTACTTTATCAATAAGGGGAGGATAATTATCTGGAGCAAATATGTTTCAGATTTGTTCTATGTATTAACCCGTCGTATCGAAAGTAAGCGAAGTGGCAACTAAATCAACTAAATCGACTGCTACAGTCAGCGCACCCGAAGCTCTGCTCACTGAGGAAGAAATCCTCAAGATGGGCGAGAAGGACTATATGAACGCTGCACAACTGGCATTTTTCAAGGCCCGTTTGCAGCAGCTTGAGAAGGATTTATTGAAGAACGCCGACGAAACCACCGAGCATCTTCGTGAAACCGTATTGGTACCAGACCCGGCAGACCGTGCCACGATAGAGGAAGAACACGCGCTGGAATTGCGCACCCGCGATCGTGAACGCAAGCTGCTGAAAAAAGTACAGCAATCCATCAATAGTATTGATGAGGGTGAGTACGGCTGGTGCGAAGAAACCGGTGAACCGATCGGCATCCCACGCCTGCTGGCGCGCCCTACAGCGACCCTGTCCCTGGAAGCACAGCAAAGACGTGAAATGAAGCAAAAGCTGTACGGCGACTGAGCAAGATCCGGACTGACAGCACTTCTGAGTGCGATAGGCCTGCAGTTAAAAAGCGTGCGGTTAAAAGCGTGCAGCTAAAAGCGTGCAGTTGACCACTGCGCGCTTTTTTACGAAATGAGATGCAACAATGTTGCAGACGTATGAACTTTTGTCGCTGAAACAACTCCAACGGCGGTAACGATGCCGTCAATAACTGCCCATTCGCAGCCCATCCAGACCAGAATGTCGGTTTTTTGCTACAATTTTCTAATTCTTTTTTGTTTTTTTATTTTGGCTTCAAGCCTGATACCCACTAGCTTCAGATAAACCCGCCACACCATGTTGCCGTCACTCACCTCAAGCAAGAACAACAGCAAGCGTTACTTGTTGCTATTGCTGCTGCCTGCGCTGTTATTCAGCCAATGGCTGGGGTTTGCGCATCGCATGTCACATGCGGGCTGGGCTGAAGGTAAAGCACCCGTCGTCTTTAACCAGCAGGCCAGCAATACCAGCAGCCTGATTGATGCACTGTGGCCAAACAGCAAGGATGACAGCAGTACCCAGCATTCTTGCGCCCTGTACGATGCTGCCTGTGTCGCCGAATACCTGCACCTGTTGCCAGACCAGATTGTCCTGCTGGATGGACATGCCCTGGTTTCAATCAATAACAGCAGCACCAGCTGGCAAGCCCTGCTGCGTGTAGCTTTCTCTTCCCGCGCGCCACCTTTCCTGTTTGCCTGAACCGTTTATCTGCTCTCCTTTACCTTTGTGAAGGACGGGCCTGGCATCAATTCGCTCAGACCAGCCTGGCTGAAGTCTGACACTGCATCGTTTGCAAACAGGAAACAATATGGCTTTTCAACGTACACTGATTACTATCGCAGTCATGGCACTGCTCGCTCAATTCAACCATGGTGCCCGGGCTGAAGGCTCACCCATGACTACCGTCACGGTGACATCCAACCCCATCAGCAATGATGAAAACTTGCAGGTACTGACACCGGCCAAGATATTGTCCGGGCCAGAACTGAAGGCAAAAGTAGGCACATCGCTGGGCGATACCCTGAGTGGCGAACTGGGAGTATCGGCATCCGGCTTCGGTGCTGGTGCCTCACGCCCCATCATCCGTGGTCTGGAAGGCCCACGTGTCAAGATCTTGCAAAACGGCATGGGTGTGGCCGACGTTTCCAGCCTGTCAAATGACCATGCAGTCGCCAGCGAAAGTGCTACCGCGCAGCAGATTGAAGTCTTGCGTGGTCCTGCCGCTCTTCTGTATGGCAGTGGTGCCATAGGCGGCCTGGTGAACGTGGTGGATAACCGCATCCCTACCGTGCTCAACAAACAGACTACCGGCGAAGCCGAAGTGCGTGTTGGTACCGTCAACCAGGAAAAGAGCCTGTCCTTTTCCGTCGATGGTTCCAGCGGCGTAGTTGGTCTGCATGCCGATGGCAGCAGCCGCGATACCAGCAACTATAAAATCCCGGGTAACAGCGAATTGAATAATCCGGCCTCGGCCAGTGGCCGCCTGAATTCCAGCTTTACCCGCGAATCCAGCCTGGCTGTGGGCGCATCCGTCATCCAGCCCTGGGGTTATGTGGGTGCAGCCGTTCAGACACTGAATGACCACTACGGCATCCCGACGGCAGAACGCTCATTCATCGACCTGCGCCAGAATCGCTTCGATCTTGATGGTTTGCTGAATTCACCCATCAATGGCTTTGACAGCCTGAAATATAAATTCAGCGCCACCGACTATCAGCATACTGAAAAAGCCGCAGATGGCTCACCGAACACTTACTTCAAGAATAAATCGATGGAAGGCCGCGTTGTGCTGTCGCATCCATCCTGGGCTGGCTGGCAGGGTAGCTCGGGGCTACAGACCGAGCAGGTGAAGTTCTCTGCCCTGTCCGCCAGCACAGGCCGTGCCGATACCGTGCCGCCAACCACATCTACTTCTCTGGCCGCTTTCGTGGTCGAGCAAAAACAATTTGGTGATGTCGTCGCCAGCACCGGCCTACGGATGGAAAATGTCAACCGCAAGCCAGATGCGGGCACCGGCCTGCCTTCGCGTGAATTCAATCTGTTTTCAGGCTCGGCAGGTGGACTCTGGCAATTCGAAAAAGGTTACAGCGCTGGCCTGAGCCTGTCCTGGGCGCAACGCGCACCTGCTACAGAAGAACTGTATTCAAACGGCCCGCATGAATCCACTGCGACATTTGACATAGGCAGTGTCAACATGAAGAAAGAAGTTTCACGCAATGTCGAACTCAGCCTGCAAAAAACCAGTGGCATCCTGCACTGGAAAGTGAATGCCTTCCTCAACAAGGTCAGCAACTATATCTACGGCCACACCGATGGCACCAAAGTGGATGAAGAGGGTATCCCCGACGCAGACGCTGAATTTACCCGTCGCAACTGGTCACAGGCATCTGCCACCATCCGTGGCGGCGAAGCCGAAATCAGCTACAACCTGCTGGGCGAAGGCCCGTCCATACGTGCATTCGCCGACTATTCACGCGGCACCCTTGACAGCATGGGCAGCCTGCCCCTGCAACCGGCCACCCGCACCGGCGTGGATCTGGGCTATCGTGAAGGTAAATGGCGCGCTGGCCTGAATATCCTGCATGCACAACGGCAAGACCGGCTGGCCAGCTTTGAAAGTTTCGAAACACCGTCCTATACCAAGGTCGATGCCAGCCTGACTTATACCCATCCCTACCAGAACAGTCAGCTGACCTGGTTCCTGATGGCGAAAAACCTGTTGAACCAGGATATCCGCCTGTCTACATCGGTACTGCGGGAAAGTGTGCCACAACCCGGCAGGAACGTTCTTGCGGGGCTGAGAGTCAGTTTTTAATGTTAAAAAGTCAGCTAAGAATTGCAAGAAAAATGTAAGCAGATGTAATTGCACATTTAGTTATCAATTCATAACCTACAAGTATAGGAGGTGGTATCCACCTCCAATTTCATTAAAAAACAGGTCTAATCAGTTTGTTTTTGACGATCTTGCGTAGGATTTAAAAGAACATTTGAAAAAAAACTGGTCGGACCTGTTGAGCCCAGTCAACCATTCCATCGTAAATCAGAATATACTAAGCACTCGTCAAATTCGCTAGCGGGCGGTTAGCGTTTATTCTTATTCGGGAACAAAGTGGGGATTTTTTCTCTTTTCGGTAAAAAAGGTGTCAAGCAGGAAGATCGCTCCACCGAGAAATCTTCTTCTAGAAAGACGCGCTCCAAGAATGGTAATACCGTCATTGGCGGTTTCCAGGACAGCGAGGTATTTAGCAATTCGATTATTGCTCAGCGCCATATCGCCCGTGCTACCGAAAGAAAAATCGACGCCATCGAATTTGAAATGTCGCGTGACATCGTCAAGACACGACCACCGACTGTCACCAAGACTGACCTGCTGAACCCGCCAGCCGAAGCGCCTGTTTCGTCAAGAAAAGCCCCCCCCGTAGAATTCCAGACAACGATGCCGTTGACCCTGCCTACCGATTATCTGCTTGGGCAGAATTCGGAAATGCCAGGATCCGCCGTTGCGCATAGCGAATCCGTACCTTTGCTGGAAGAAGCCGCGATCCTGTTTGCCAGTGGCCAGGCCGAAGTTGCCGAGCAAATGCTGGTGGCTGCAGTACACCAGGAACTGGGCGATGCCACCGAAATCGGCTGGCAAATGCTGTTTGATTTGTATCGCATCGGCAATGACCAGCACAAGTTTGAAAGCCTGTCACTCGACTACGCCAATAAATTCGAAACCTCGCCACCGCTGTGGCCAGAGGAACTGAACAATGCCGATACAGATGCCGGTAACCAGACCGACAACACCATGGCCAATATCAGCTTCCCGGCCAAACTCGATGCAGGCATTGTCAAGGTGCTTGAAAAAATCCAGAATGCCAGCGCAAAAAGCCGCAGCCTGCGCCTGGATTTTATACGCGTCAAGGAAGTCGACCCTATCGGTTGCGGCCTGTTATTGCGTGCATTCAAGGGCTTGAAGAAATCCGGCCACGATCTGATATTGATTGGTGCCAAAGACCTGTCGGATAAAATCCGTGCGATTTTGCTGGTAGGTCGTCGTGATGAAACCGAAGCGCCATGGCTGCTTTTGCTGGAACTCTTGCAATTACTGCATTTTGAGCAAGCCTTCGAAGAAGTCAGTATGGATTACTGCATTACTTTCGAAGTATCGCCACCTTCATTTGAAGCGCCGAAAAACAATATCACCAGCTCCTTCCCGGAAATCAGCAATCAGGATGAAGCCGCGTCTGACAGCTTCCTGATGCCTAAAGTGGTAGAAGGCAAGACCGAATTCCTGCTGCAAAGCATCGCCGAACAGGCAGAAAACCAAAACCCGCTGATACTCGATTGCTCACGACTGCAACGGGTAGAGTTTGGTGCCTCGGCACAATTGCTGAATGGCCTGGCCCCTATCGCCGGCAAAAACGGCATGAGCATACGCTTTGAAAACGTCAATTATCTGGTGATGATGCTATTCCATGCCATGGGCCTGAAGAATATTGCCAGCATCATCGTCCGCAAACACTAAAGCAGTTTCCATAATAGCAAGCACTTAAGCTGAATGCCCTGTTCAGCTGCGGGCTTGTCATGGCCTTGCCGTGGGCTGCAACACTTACTGTAGCGCTTGTAATTCTGCGAAAACACCCCATTTTCAAAAAAACGGGCAATCCAGCCCGGCATCCGCCTTCAGCCCATCCGGCCTGAGCATTTGCAGCAGGCGTAGCGAATATCAACGAGGTTCATATGGAACAATTTCACGGCACCACCATCCTGACGGTGCGACGCGGCAATCTGGTTGCCCTTGGCGGCGACGGTCAGGTCACTCTGGGCAATATCGTCATGAAGGGCACTGCCCGCAAGGTACGCAAGCTGTACCATAACAAGGTACTGGCAGGATTTGCTGGCGGCACTGCCGATGCCTTCACCCTGATCGAGCGCTTTGAATCCAAGCTGGAAAAACACCAGGGCCACCTGATGCGTGCCTCGGTAGAGCTAGCCAAAGACTGGCGTACCGACCGCATGCTGCGTCGCCTGGAAGCCATGCTGCTGGTCGCCGACAAGGATACGACCCTGGTCATCACAGGTAATGGCGACGTGCT
This sequence comes from Undibacterium sp. Ji49W, assembly GCF_049340205.1. Lineage (NCBI taxonomy): Bacteria > Pseudomonadati > Pseudomonadota > Betaproteobacteria > Burkholderiales > Oxalobacteraceae > Undibacterium > Undibacterium sp. Ji49W. The sequence goes on from NZ_JBMPOW010000002.1 coordinate 304,924, forward strand.
GGAACCCAACCAGGGTATAGGCGCGATCGGCTCGGGCGGCACCTTTGCCCAATCGGCAGCAATCGCCCTGTTTGAAAACACCGACCTGTCCCCTGTCGACATCGTCAAAAAATCACTGACTATTGCCGGCGAGTTGTGCATTTATACCAACTTGTCGCACACCATAGAAACACTGGAATGAATTGGAACAAGCCATGAACATGACCCCACAAGAGATCGTCTCCGAACTCGATAAACATGTAGTCGGCCAGTCCAAGGCCAAACGCGCTGTCGCCATCGCCCTGCGTAACCGCTGGCGCCGTCAGCAGGTGCAGGAACCACTGCGTCACGAAATCACGCCCAAGAACATCCTGATGATAGGCCCGACCGGTGTCGGTAAAACCGAAATCGCCCGTCGCCTGGCCAAACTGGCAGATGCGCCTTTCATCAAGATCGAAGCCACCAAGTTTACCGAAGTTGGTTATGTCGGCCGCGATGTCGATACCATCATCCGTGACCTGATCGACATCGGGATCAAGCAAACCCGTGAAGCAGCCACCCGCAAAGTGCGCGCCCGCGCCGAAGATGCGGCAGAAGACCGGGTACTCGACATCCTGCTGCCGCCAGCACGCGATTTTGGTTTCCAGCCCAACGAAGCAGAAGCAGCACCAGCCGACAATACCACCCGCCAGACTTTCCGCAAGCGTCTGCGCGAAGGTGCGCTGGATGATAAGGAAATTGAAATAGAAGTCGCCGAAGGTGTAGCCCACATGGAAATCATGGCACCGCCCGGCATGGAAGAAATGACCGAGCAGATCAAGACCATGTTCTCGGGCATGGGCAGTGGCCGCAAGAAATCACGCAAGCTGAAAATCAAGGAAGCGATGAAGCTGCTGATTGAAGAAGAAGCAGGCAAACTGGTCAATGAAGAAGAGCTGAAGCAGGAAGCGATTCGCAATGTAGAACAGAACGGCATCGTCTTCCTCGATGAAATCGACAAGATCGCCTCACGCTCAGAAACTGGTGGCGCCGAAGTCTCACGCGCCGGCGTACAGCGTGATTTGCTGCCGCTGGTGGAAGGTACCACCGTGAATACCAAATACGGCATGATCAAGACTGACCATATCCTGTTTATTGCATCAGGTGCATTCCACCTGGCCAAACCGTCTGATCTGATCCCGGAACTGCAAGGCCGTTTCCCTATCCGCGTGGAACTGGAATCCCTGTCGATTGCTGACTTTGAGCGTATCCTGACCGGCACCGATGCCTGCCTGACACGCCAGTACCAGGCATTGCTGGCGACGGAAGACGTGCAGATAGACTTCACTCCTGAAGGGGTGGAACGTCTGGCCGGTATCGCTTACGCAGTCAATGAAACGACAGAAAATATCGGTGCCCGCCGCCTGTACACGGTCATGGAAAAACTGCTGGAAGAAATTTCTTTCGATGCCCACCAGAACAGTGGCAAGACTGTCACCATCGATGCCGCCTACGTCAATGACCGTCTGGAAGCGCTGTCTGTCAACGAAGATCTGTCGCGCTACGTGCTGTAATTTTTAATTGGTCAACCTGGGGTTCAACATGGCAAACAAGGCGCTGGCAACAAGACAACGCATGCAGTTCCGGGTTGAACCTGCGCAGGCACCGGCCAATCGCAGGCCGCAGCCAGTCAGGAAAACGCAGGTCGGCTATCGTGGTCTGGCCATTAATACATCGACGTCTGTTGCCAACACCATCGGCAAAGACAAGTCGGAAGACAAATAATTCCTTTAAAAAAGAGAACATACATATGTTTAATAGCCCAACTGCCAGCGACCAACCCGACTATTCCATGCTGTCGCGCCAGCTTGCCAGCATATTGGAGAGCGAACGCAATCTGATTACCAATGCGGCACAGTTTTCTGCCTTCATCTATAACAGCATCAGTGATCTCAACTGGGCCGGTTTTTATCTGTGCACAACGGCCAGTAAACCGACGGCAGGATTCCCGCATGAACTCTTGCTCGGGCCTTTCCAGGGCAAGGTTGCCTGCACCCGCATCCCGTTCAATCGTGGAGTCTGCGGCACGGCAGCGGCGGAAAGACGTACAGTCCTGGTGTCTGATGTGCATGCATTTCCTGGCCATATCGCCTGCGATTCGGCATCGAATTCCGAAATCGTCATCCCGTTGATCAAGGATGGAGAATTATTTGGTGTATTTGATATCGACAGCCCACGCCTGGACAGATTCAGTGCCGAAGACCAGCAGGGTCTGGAGCAACTGGTCGCTATTTTCATGGCTGCCAGCGATATCAGATAAACCTGTTTACGATCTTACTGCGCGAGCGCAATTGGAGCCGACGCGGGGCTCATGTGCTGCTCAAAATGCTCATGTACCAAAGTACATTCCGCTTTTTGCGCTGCGTTTTTGTTACCCTGACCCCGCTGACGCTCCTACAGATCGTAAACAGGTTCTAAGCCAGAAATACGCTGCTTTTGATCAGAATATAAAGTATTCCCTGTGGCTGACGGCAGACAAAGACCAGGGCTGACCTGGTCTTTTTTGTTAAGCTATGTCAAAAATCCGCCCTGTGCTGTATTGCCGTTCTACACTGAAATATCAGTGTTAGCAGGGATAGTCACATGTCAGGGAACCGTCGTCGGAAAATGCAACGCAAGCGCAAACTGCTCTTGCGCAGGCGTGACGTGCTGACCCGCTTTATGGTGGACCTGGGCATACATTACCTGGAAATACTGGGGCTGGACAAGGCCATGGATTTCTTGCGCAAGCATCAGGTGCCGGATACAGTTATCAGCAGGGTGCTGCGTTTTCCGGAATACCGACGAAAATATTAGGGCGTGTTGGCCTAAATCGTCATCGCCAGGTGTCTGCTTTTATTGGCTTTCCTGCTTGGCATCCCTTGCCAGCAAACGGCCCATCACCTGTTGTGCCGAAACGCCATCAAACAATACCCCGGCTACCGCTTCGGTGATGGGCATATCCACCCCCAGTGTACGTGCCAGCCCGCGTACCGCCTGGGCGCAACGCACGCCCTCGGCAACATGGCCAAGCTCATGCACAATATTCTCCAGCGACTTGCCCTGCGCCAGCGCCAGCCCTACCCTGCGATTACGTGACAGGTCACCAGTACAGGTCAGTATCAGATCACCCACGCCAGTCAATCCCATCAGGGTTTCAGCGCGGGCACCCAGCGCGACGCCCAGCCGGCTGATTTCAGCCAGGCCACGTGTGATCAGTGCGGCACGGGCGTTCAAACCCAGGCCCATGCCATCGACAATGCCGGTAGCGATGGCCATGATATTTTTGACCGCACCGCCAACCTCAACACCTACCATGTCATCGCTGGAATACACGCGCACGGCATTGCCGTGCAAAGCCTGTACGACCAGCTGGCTCAGTTGAGTAGAGGAAGAGGCAATGGTCAGCGCACAAGGCAGGCCCTTGGCAACTTCCTGCGCAAAGGAAGGACCAGACAAGGCACCAAAAGCCGCCTTGTCACCCAGCACTGCATGCGCCACCTGATGCGGCAGCAACTGGCTATTCTCTTCAAAGCCCTTGCACAACCAGATGATATTAGTGGCCTGGTAGGGCAGACAGGCCTCCAGGGTGGGACGCAAGCCGGATACAGATGTCGCCACCACCAGCAAATTATCCGGCCCGGCCGCATGCTCCAGGGCAGCAGAAAAATCCGCCGTCACTTGCAGGGCAGCAGGAAACGCAAAACCCGGTAAATAAGCCTGGTTCTGGCGTTCAGCCTGCATGACGGCAATCGCCTGCTGATTACGACCCCACAGCAATACCTGGTTTTTTGCCGCAAATGCCATGGCCATGGCCGTACCCCAGGCACCTGCTCCCAATACGCTGATATTCATGCTGTCCCCTGACCACTCTGCAAAATTGGCATTTGTTTCATAGACTAAAATTAAACAAATGGATGAATTCCGGATGTAAAAAAAGGACAGCATGCTGTCCTCTGTATTTGTTTCGGCAAGTTCACCAAATGATTACAGACCCCAGACTTCGTTTATTTTAACAAAGCCGATCTGACCATCTTTGTGCTTGACCTTGACCCAACCAGCATTTACCGGTTCGGCCATTTCCAGCAAGACATGTTTGTCCGCACTGAATACCAGGGCTGACGCATCGTCGGCCGCAGCACGTACTTTGGCATTGGCAACACGAACCACCAGGCTGCGTCGTGTGATCAAATCCTTGGATTCGACCCAGCTCATGTCGCCAGACATATCCCGCACCTTACTCCAGGCACCCGATGTGAACACGACTTCAACCGGCATGCCACGCGGTGCCACATACAATTTGGCGCCTTTTGCACCTGGTGCATCATACATGATGACTGGGGATGCACCGACAGAACGAAACTCCAGCGCCTGGGCAGTACCACCCGCCGTCAGGGCAAGCAGGATCAAGGGCAGGGTCGTTATCAGGCGTCGCATGGGCTTCCTTCTTCAAACTGGCCCGGCTTTCACCGGACCAGACTGCGTCAATTACTGAATAGTTGCTGGTGCATCTGCTGTTGCACTATCTTGCTCAGCAGCAAGCGCCAGGCGTTGTGCGTAGAAAGCTTCGAAATTGATTTCGGACAGGTGGATAGGTGGGAAACCTGCACGTGTGATCGCATCCGCTACGTTGGAACGCAGGTAAGGATAGACGATATTCGGGCAACCTATGCCCAGCAGTGGCTCGAGCTGGTCTTCAGGAATATTGCGTGCTTCGAAAATACCAGCTTGTTTGCCTTCGACCAGGAAAGCCACTTTTTCACCGATTTTTGCAGTCACTGTGACTGTTACTGTGGCTTCGTAGATGCCATCAGCCAGCTTTTCAGAGCCGACATCAACAGAAACTTCGATGCCAGGGGCTTCCTGTTCCAGGAAAATAGCTGGGGAATTTGGCTGTTCAAGCGACAAATCTTTCAGATAAACGCGTTGAATTTGGAATACGGGCTGCAGATTTTCGTCAGACATGTGAAACTTTCTAATATTCTAAAAGATTAATTAATGAACAGCGAGACTGGCAGATAAGGTCATTTACAGCCATTTCAAGGTCGCGGCGCGCTATTGTAGCAAGTAGTCCGCAAAAACAGCAATTTACCTGAAAAAGCCGCAGAAAATCCGGTAATTTTCGCTTTTTAGCCCGCCGGATTCAGTAGCGGATCAAGCTTTCCTGCCCTGTCCAGTGCTGACAGATCATCAAAACCACCTACATGGGTATCCCCTATGTATATCTGTGGCACGGTGCGGCGCCCGGTTTTCTGCATCATCGTCTCGCGTATCGAAGGGTCCAGGTCGACACGGATCTTCTCTATGTCATCAATACCTTTGGATTTCAACAAACGCTCTGCCATATTGCAATAAGGACAAACAGCCGTGCTATACATGACTACATGGGGTTTCATCATTTTCTCCTGCTTACTTTACTGTCGGCAAGCCCTGCGTTTTCCACGCATCCACACCGCCTTCAAGGCTTGTGACCTGTCCGAAACCAGCCTTGGTCAACAAGGCCGCTGCACTGGCTGAACGTACGCCGCGTGCGCAAACGGTAATGACCGCATTGTTTTTCGATTTTTCGATTTCCTTCAGGCGCTTGTCTAATTCTGCCAGAGGAATGTTTTTCGCGTTGGGCAGGTGTCCGGCGGCAAATTCTTCGGCATCACGCACGTCCAATACCAGGGTTTTTCCCTGATTCATCAATTGGGTGGCTTGTAATTGCGATACTTTGGCACCACGTTTCTGTAAAGCCGGAAACAACAGCGCGCCACCGGAAATGAGGGCGATACCAATCAAAAAGATATTATCAAGAATGAATTTCACGGGTTTCCAGTAGTAAGAATGGTTATCAGAAGCGCGTCATTATAAAATAGATGCCGCAGATGCATACTAAATCACTTAGCTCACCTATTTCACCAATTTCACCTACTCACGTTCTAGCACACTCTATGTACAAAATCGTTTTCATGCGCCACGGCGAATCTACCTGGAATCTGGACAACCGCTTTACCGGCTGGACAGATGTTGATCTGACTGAAAAAGGCATCGCCGAAGCGACCCAGGCCGGCAAACTGCTGAAAGAAGCGGGTCTGAGTTTTGACCTGGCCTATACCTCGGTACTGAAACGTGCGATCCGTACACTGTGGGGTACGCTGGATGAAATGAACATGATGTGGCTGCCGGTGGTTCACGACTGGCGTCTGAACGAACGTCATTACGGCGCACTGCAAGGCTTGAACAAGGCTGAAACAGCCGCCAAATATGGTGACGATCAAGTGCTGGTATGGCGTCGCAGCTATGACACGCCACCCTTGCCGCTGGATGAAAACGATGACCGTACCTCGTTCAATGACCCCCGTTACGCTGCGCTGGACCGCAGTCAGATCCCGCTGACCGAATGCCTGAAAGACACGGTAGCGCGCGTCATGCCAGCCTGGAATGACAGCATTGCCCCAGCCATACGCAGCGGCAAACGCATCCTGATTTCCGCCCATGGCAATAGTCTGCGTGCCCTGATCAAAATGCTGGATGGTATCAGCGACGACGATATCGTCAACCTGAACATCCCCAACGGTCAGCCGCTGGTATATGAGCTGGATGCCGATCTGAAGCCGATCAGGCATTATTACCTGGGCGACCAGGCAGCCATTGCAGCAGCTTTGCAGGCTGTGGCAAGCCAGGGTAAATCCAAATAAGTATTTGATGCCACTTACACAGAAGTCGCTGAAATCCCTGCTGAGCATCGTGCTGTGCCTGTCAATGACGGGCATGGCAGGCTCTGCCATGGCGGCCAGCAATAGCCGTGCAGTGCAGAAAAACAAGGCCGAAGCAGACCGTCTGGAGTTGCAAAACCGCCTGAAGTCGCTAAAAAACGACATCAACAAAACGGAAACCGCCAAAGACAATGCCAGTGATGCCCTGGCAGAATCAGAAAAATCGATTTCAGAAGCAAATCGTTCACTGCGTGACTTGCAGACCGAGCAGAGCGAAACCGAGGGAAAAATCAAGCAATTGGCCGAAGAACAACAGCGTCTGGCGGCCAAGGTTGAAAAACAAAAGAATCAGTTATCCAGTTTTCTGCGCCGCCAATATATACGCGGTGACAGTGACCGCATGAAGCTGCTGCTATCCGGCGACAACCCCAACCGCATCAACCGCGAATTGCAGTACATGAGTTATGTATCGCAAACTCAGGCCAAGATGATCGATGCCCTGCGCGTCAGCCTGAAAGCGGCAGAAAAAAATGCTGACGATGCGAAGGAAGCCAAAGCCGAACTCGATGAAATCGCCGATGAAGAAAAAAGCCACAAGTCGGCACTGGAAAAAGAGAAAAAACGCCATGCCACTTTACTAAGTCAGTTGGCAGAAAAATTATATATACAAAAAAAACAGGCTGATAGTCTGGAAAAAGATGAACAAAGACTGGGTAATCTGGTCTCACAATTGAATAAACTGATTGAAGAGCAGGCCAAGGCAGATGCAGCCAAGGCCGCGCTGGAAGAAAAACAGCGCCAGGAAAGAATTGCAGCAGCGCAGAAAGTACGCGCAAAACAGGCAGCACAGGGCAAGAAACCGGCAAAAATCACCAATCCGAATACGATTGATGCCGACGAACCACCAAGGCAGGCAAAGGCAGAAACACCGCCAGCAGGTGAATTTGACAAGCTCAAAGGTCAATTGCGCTTGCCGGTCAAAGGTGAGATCGTAGCCAAATATGGCAGCAAGCGCGCCGATGGGCCAAGCTGGAAAGGCATGTTCATCAAGGCCAGCGAGGGTGCAGAAATTAAATCCATCGCTCCCGGCAAGGTGATTTTTGCCGATTGGTGGAAAGGCTATGGCAATATGATCATCGTTGATCATGGCGGCCAGTACTGGAGTTTATATGGCAATAACCAGGCCGTATTGAAGCATGTAGGTGATGTCGTAAAAGCAGGTGATGTAATTGCCAGCGCTGGAAACAGCGGCGGCATTGAAGAATCAGGTTTATACTTTGAAGTACGTCATCAGGGACGTACATTTGATCCGCTCAACTGGATCGTCGTTAAATAGGCTTTAGGTGAATCATGGGCAGCAAATTCAAGAATTTCGGTTTAATTGGCCTCGGCATGGTAGCGGGCGTAGCAGTTTCCATGCAGTTTTCCGCCGTGGCACAAAAAACCATGGGCAATCCTTTACCTATAGAAGAATTGCGGCAACTCACCGATGTCTTCGGTTTGATCAAATCGGATTATGTCGAACCGGTGGAAGACAACAAGCTTCTGACTGAAGCCATTACCGGCATGGTGGCATCGCTGGATCCGCACTCTGCCTATCTGGACAAGAAAGCATTTAAAGAATTAAAAGAAGGTACGCAGGGCAAATTTGTTGGCCTGGGTATCGAAGTCGGCATGGAAGATGGCTATGTCAAAATCATCTCCCCTATCGAAGATTCACCAGCTTACCGTGCCGGCCTGAAACCGGGTGATCTGATTACCCGTCTGGATTCACTGCCAGTCAAGGGTTTGTCGCTGGACGAAGCCGTGAAAAAAATGCGCGGCGAACCGAATACCAAGATTACCCTGACCATTGCCCGCAAGAGTGAAGACAAACCGATTATTGTCACCATTGTGCGCGAGCTCATCAAGCAGCAAAGCGTCAAGGCCAAAATCGTAGAGCCTGGTTATGCATGGGTAAGAATTGCCCAGTTCCAGGAACCAACGGTTGAAGACATGGCCAAAAAGATCCAGACCCTGTATGCCCAGGACCCATCCATCAAGGGCCTGGTCCTTGATTTGCGCAATGATCCGGGCGGTGTCTTGCCAGGTGCCATCGGTGTTTCTGCTGCCTTCCTGCCCAAGGATGTACCGGTCGTTTCCACCAATGGCCAGTTGCCTGATTCCAAGGCAACCTTCTACGCAAGGCGCGAATTTTACTCGGGACGCACATTGAGCGACCCACTGGCAAAACTACCGGAAGCCGTGAAAAACGTACCTATGGTGGTATTGATCAATACCGGTTCGGCTTCTGCCTCTGAAATTGTGGCTGGTGCCCTGCAAGATTACAAGCGTGCCACCATTCTGGGTACCCAGAGTTTTGGCAAGGGTTCGGTACAGACCATACGCCAGATTTCTGCCGATACCGCAGTCAAACTGACCACGGCGCGTTACTACACACCGAATGGCCGTTCAATTCAGGCGAAAGGTATCGTGCCTGACCTGAACGTGGAAGAAACCGCTGATGGCGATGGTTTCAATGGATTGCGTGCACGTGAAGCTGACTTACAAAAACATCTGAGTAATGACAAGGAAAAAGAAGTCGCTCGTCCTAAAGTCGATGAAGCAGAAGAAGAGCAACGTCTGATCGCGCTGGCGAAAAAGAGCAAACCGCTGGAATATGGCGGTGCAGACGACTTCCAGTTGGCCCAGGCACTGAATCACCTGAAAGGCCTGCCAGTCAAAGTCACCGAAGCCAAAGTCGCTGACAAAGATGGTAAAGACAGCAAAGATGCCAAAGACACAGGCAAGGATGCTGAAAAAGCCGGCAAGTCGGACAAAACCGATAAAGCGGATAAACCCGAACACAAAACCGATCACAAGACAGATAGCAAAACCGACCCCAAGAAAAAATAAACCCTGACAAAAAGGCCGCACGCAGCGGCCTTTTTTACTACGATGAATGACCAGCAACTCTTACGCTATTCCCGTCACATCCTGCTGGACCAGATAGGCATAGAAGGCCAGCAGGCTATCACTGAAGCTCACGCCCTCATCATTGGCGCCGGCGGACTTGGTTCCCCTGTGGCGCTATACCTGGCCAGTGCCGGTGTTGGCAGCATCAGCATCGTTGACAATGACAGTGTCGATCTGACCAATCTGCAACGGCAAATCCTGCATACGACGGAACGGGTGGGCATGGCCAAGGTCGACTCGGCCAAACTCAGCTTGCAGAGCATCAATCCCGATATCCATATCATTGCGCTACAGGAACGCGCCGAACACGAACGCCTGGAAGAACTGGTCAGCCAGGCCAGCATCGTACTGGACTGCTGCGACAATTTCGTCACCCGCCATGCAGTCAATGCAGCCTGTGTCAAACACGGCGTGCCGCTGGTGTCGGGTGCAGCAATTGCCTTTGATGGCCAGATCAGCGTCTTTGACAGCCGCAAGCCGGAATCACCCTGTTATGCCTGTCTGTTCCCGCCAGATCAGGTGTTTGAAGAAGTGCTGTGTTCCAGCATGGGTGTGTTTGCGCCGCTGGTTGGCATCATAGGCAGCACCCAGGCAGCAGAAGCACTCAAACTCATCATGGACATAGGCAAGGCACTCAGCGGCCGCCTGTTGCTGCTGGATGCCCTGAACATGGAATGGACCAGCATAGGCATCAGCAAAAATCCTGATTGCCCGGTCTGCGGCCAGACTCACCACGCCTGAAGCTGCATATGCCCCATCTAGCCTTGGCACAGCGCCCTCAACTCATTTCGCTTTGAAGGAAAACCATGTACACACTGTATTACTGTCCTGGCACGGCCAGCATGATCGTCCACCTGGCCCTGCTGGAAATCGGCGCAGAACATGAATTGAAACTGGTCGATGTAGAAAAGAACCAGCAAAAAGATCCGGCCTACCTGCGACTGAACCCCAATGGCGTAGTGCCTACCCTGGTCTTCGGCGACCGCCCGTATCTGGAATCCGCAGCATTACTGATGTTACTGTCCGAACGTCACCCGCAAGCCGGTCTGGTACCTGCCGCCGGTAGCGTAGAACGTGACCAGTGGCGACAATGGATCATGTATCTGAGCCACAGCCTGCAGGCAGCCTTCCGTGCCTGGTTTTATCCGGCAGAACTGGGCTATGAAGAACACACGGCAGTCACCCGCCAGGCCTTGCAGAATCGCATCGCAGCCATCTGGGACAAGCTGGATCAGCATCTGGAACAGAATGGTCCCTATCTGCTCGGCGACACTTTTTCTGGCGCAGACCTGTACCTGACCATGCTGATGCGCTGGTCACGCAATATGCCGCGCCCAGCCACCGGCTGGCCAGCCCTGAATCGCCTGGCGCACCTGATCATTGCCCGCCCCAGCTGGCAAAAGATGGTGGCCATCGAAGGCATTGATGCCTGGCCGAAAATGACATCCAATTGAGTAAGTCCAGCAAAGCCCGTGAACTGTATGCCGTCAACCAGGCGGCCATGCAGGTCCATATCGTCCATCCGGAAGTATCGATCACCGAATTTCGCGGTGTCCGCAACCTGCATCTGTCTTCCGAGGCGATACAGGGTGCCATGCGACTGGCGATGCCTGACCAGATCGAACTCGAATACGTACAGCAAATGATGATGTGGATGCTGTTCAGCGAAAAGCCTCAGCATATCGTTCAACTCGGCCTGGGTGCGGCATCACTGACCAAGTTTTGCTATCGCCAGTTTCCACAGGCAAGGGTCACGGCAATAGAACTGAATCCGAATGTGATACAGGCCTGCCATCAGGATTTCAAACTGCCACCCGATGATGAACGCCTGCAGGTGCTGGAAATGGATGCGATGCTATATGTCAGCAATGAAAAAAATCATGCCAGCATCGATATTCTGCAAATCGATCTGTATGATGCCGCGGCCGAAGCACCTGCACTCGGCAGCCCGGCGTTTTACCGGGCCTGTGCAGACTGCCTGAAGGACGATGGCATACTGACCGTGAACCTGTTCGGCAATCCACAAAACTATGAAGCAAATTGCGCAGACAACATCGCCGCACTGGAAGCCGCTTTTGATGCCGTAGTCTGGCTACCGCTGGTGCATGATGCCAACACCGTCGCCATCGCATTCAAGCAAGCACCTGTGGTTGATTTCGACGATCTGTATGAACGCGCCACTGCAATACGCCTAGCTAGCAAACTGCCTGCGGCGAAATGGGTAAATGGCATGAAGGCGTGGATGGAAGAGCAAAGCTGAGACAGCCTGATATAGTCTGATATAGTCTGATATAGTCTGATATAGTCGCAAAGCCAAAACAGTCTGTATCAGGAGGATTGTTTTAGCTTGCGATGCAGCACATCAATTGGCATTCAGCAATTTGGCTTTTTGCGTCTGAAATTCGGCCTCGGTAATGATGCCCTGTTTGCGCAGGCTGTCCAATTTCAGCAATTCAGAATAGACATCCTTGGATGCAGGGGCAGCAGGAGCAACCGGAGCATCAAGCTTGCCCCGGTTATCGTTCTTGATTTCGACCACGGTATCGGCGGTCTTTTTCAACTTGGGACGATTTAACTCGGCGTCGTTGGCATTGAGGCACATGAACTGTACTTCAGCCTTGGGGAAATTACCAAAAATATACGGCGGGCGGGCTTCCTGAGTACTGACGACCTGGAAAGATTTACCCAGTTTTTCACAAAACTGTGTGGCTTCCTGGAAGGCTTCTGCCTTCAACGTGCCTGAACCGGAAAATCCGGTCGCTGCCTGGCGCGACACCATATAGGTATCCTTACCTATCGACAGCACACTGGAATTGGATGCACAGGCCGTCAACAGCAGGGCGGCAGAACAAAGCAGGACTCTCATCTGGTCACTCGTCTAAAGTGGAAAATCATGATTATACGCAGGCTGCACTCCAAATTTTTCAGTCGCTAAAAAAAATCAACAGGTTCAGCGTATCGCATTTTTATTTATCATCTTCTTGCGCATGGTGGCAGCAGACACACAGTTTATTACCGTCCGGATCGCGAAAATAGGCACCGTAATAATTCGGGTGGTAGTGCGGACGCAGACCAGGTTCCCCTTCATCGACAGCACCATGTGCCATGGCAAGCGCGTGGCAGCGCCGGACTGCTTCACGCGATGGTGCCAGCAAGGCAATCATCTGACCATTCCCGGCGCTGGCAGGCTCACCATCAAATGGCTGACCTATCACGAATAGCGGTCGGGGCTGATCAGGTGACATCCAGCCAGCCCAGGGCTTTTCTGCATCGCTGAACTTCAGCACCAGGCCCAGTTCTGCCATCAGCGCCATGTAAAAATCAAAGGCGATATTGAAATCACGGACACCAAAGAATACATGCGAGATCATGGACGTTTTACCCTTTTGATCAATGCGTTTTTTTTGCCAGCCCCAGATACGTATCAATCACCCGCTGGTCATTCGCCAGTTCAGCGGCCAGTCCTTGCAAAGCGATCTGTCCGGTTTCCAGCACATAGGCATAATCTGCCACCTGTAGCGCTGCGCGGGCATTTTGCTCGACCAGCAAAATGGCAACACCGGTTTGCTTGAGACGCTGGATGATGTGGAAGATTTCCTTAACGATCAAAGGTGCCAGGCCGAGGCTGGGTTCATCCAGCATCAGCAATTGTGGCTTGGCCATCAGCGCGCGCCCCAGTGCCAACATCTGGCGTTCGCCGCCAGACAGGGTGCCAGCTTCCTGAGTGCGTCTTTCCTTCAAGCGCGGGAAAAGGTCAAATACAACCGGCAACTGGTCTGCATAATTTTTTTCACCGGCCTGGTAACGGCGATAGCTACCGAGCAGCAGATTATCTTCTACTTTCATGCTGGCGAACAATTCCCGTTTTTCCGGCACCAGTGACATGCCCTGTGCAACCCGGGTTTCTATAGCAACGCCAGCCAGGTCTTTATCTGATAACAAGATTTGGCCACGCAGGCTGCCATTCGCCGGCAGTGCGCCGGCAATTGCATTGAGCATGGTGGATTTGCCGGCACCATTGGGGCCGATCACGGTCACGATCTGTCCGGCATCCACCTGGATGTTGACGGCTTGCAGGGCTTCAACCTTGCCATAAAAAACCTGCAAGTCCCTGGTCTGCAACAGGCCGGGTTCGGTGGATGAAGTCACTGGAATGACCGGCTCTTCCGGCAAGTCTGTAGAAATTGGCGTCGTCATCAGTCTATCCCACCCAGATATGCTTCCAGCACGGCCGGATGCTGTTGTACTTCTTGCGGCAAGCCTTCGGCGATCTTGGTACCGAATTCCATCACCACCAGATGATCGGTCAGGTTCATCACAAAATCCATGTCATGTTCAACCAGTAAAATACTCATGCCTTCACCGCGCAACTTGCGCAACAGTTCTGCCAGTTCCTGTTTTTCCTTGTAACGCAAACCGGCTGCCGGTTCATCCAGCAACAGCAGTGTCGGGTCACAACACAGAGCGCGGGCAATTTCCAGGATGCGTTGCTGCCCCAGTGCCAGGCTGCCAGCTTCTTCCTGCATCAGGTGGGCCAGGCCTACCCTTTCCAGTTGACGCTGCGCTTCTGCCAGCAGGGAATTTTCTATCTTGCTGTCACGTCGCAAAATACTCGACATCACTTCCATCACATCACCACCCTTGGCGCGCAAATGGGCGCCAATAGCGACGTTTTCCAGCACACTCATGCTGGCCAGCAGGCGCACATGCTGGAAGCTGCGGCCTATCCCCAGTTTGACAATCTCGCGTGACGGCAGGTTGCCGATATCGCGCAACTGGCCATCACTATAAAAACGGATAGCACCACCGCTCAACGGCAAGACCCCGGTCACCAGATTGAACATGGTCGATTTACCGGCACCATTGGGACCAATCAAACCAACGATCTGCCCGGCACTGACGGTAAACTGCATATCATTGACAGCCACCAAGCCACCAAACTGTTTGCGGGCCTTGTCAATTTCCAGAATAACAGTGTCAATAGCAGGCTTGGTGCGCGTATTGAGAACCGCAGCCCCCGGTTTGACCTGTATGCCCTTGTCTTCTGGCAGCCAGGCAGCAAAAATGCGCCTGGTCCAGCGTGCAAGATATGGCCATACGCCATCACGTGCCCTTTGCAGCAGCAATATCAGCAAGACACCAAAAACGATGACTTCAAAATTGCCGTTTGCTCCCAGCAAAACCGGCAAGATGCTTTGCAACTTGTCTTTCAGCAGGGTCAGCAAGGCAGAACCCAGCAAAGCCCCCCACACATGCCCGGCACCACCCACCACCGCCATGAACAGGTATTCGATACCCTGGTTCAGACCAAAAGGAGTAGGGTTGACGGCACGTTGCAGATGGGCATACAGCCAGCCGGAAATACTCGCCAGCATGGCGGCTATCACGAAGATGATGACTTTCATCCTGGCGGTATTGACACCCATGGCTTCCGCCATGACGCCGCCGCCTTTCAAGGCACGTATGGCGCGCCCGGGGCGGGATTGCAACAGGTTCTGGATGGCGATGATGGCCAATAACAGGATGACCCAGATCAGCGCAAACATGCTGCGTCCGCTATCCAGTTTGAAACCAGCAAGAGTAATTGCCGGGATGCCGTTCAGACCATCGTATTTACCCAGAATTTCCATATTGCCGAACAGGAAAAACAGTGACAGGCCCCAGGCGATGGTACCCAGAGGCAGATAATGGCCAGACAGACGCATGGTGATCATGCCGATGGCAAATGCTGCCACCATGGTCAGCACCAGACCTGCCAGCAAACCCAGCCAGGGTGAATAACCCAGTGCCGTGCACAGATAAGCGCTGGAGTAAGCCCCCAGGCCGACAAAGGCCGCCTGCCCGAATGAGGTCATGCCACCGACGCCGGTCAACAGCACCAGCCCCAGTGCCACGATGGCATACAGACCAATATAGTTGGCCAGGGTGATCCAGAATTCAGGTACCGGCATCAGCGGGAAAAACAGTATCAGTACCAGCAATACCCATTTGCCATGTTGGATGAGTGTTTTCATTATTCTTCATCCTCATCATTGTGTTTGCTGTTCAGCGAGCGCCACAACAGGACCGGGATAATCAGGGTAAATACGATGACCTCCTTGTAGGCACTGGCCCAGAATGATGAATAGGATTCCAGCAATCCCACCAGCAGGGCGCCGGCCGCCGCCACCGGATAACTGACCAGACCACCAACAATGGCACCGACAAAGCCCTTGAGCCCGATCAGAAAACCACCGTCGTAATACACCGTTGTCACTGGCGCAATCAGTACGCCACACAATGCACCCATGGCAGCCGCCAGGGTAAATGCCAGACGGCCAGCCTTGATGGTCCCGATGCCCACCAGTTGTGCACCTAAGCGATTGACAGCCGTCGCCCGCAGGGCTTTGCCTGACAGGCTACGTTCAAAATAGAAATACAGGGCAGCGATCAGCAAACCAGATACCGCGATCACCACCAGGTTTTGACCGGATATCTGCATGGCGCCAATTTCCAGACGGGCATCGCTGAAAGCCGTGGTGCGTGAGCCTTCGGCACCAAACATCACCAGTCCCAAACCAGTCAGGGCAAAATGCACGCCGACAGACACGATCAACAATACCAGCGTGCTGGCTTCAGCCAGTGGCTGGTAGGCCAGCCGGTATATCATCGGCCCCATCGGTATCACGATTGCCAGTGCCAGCACGACTTGCGCAAACAAGGGCCATTGCTGTACCGGTACATACCGTGCCAGCAGCCAGATGCACAAAGGTGCCAGCACAAGCCGCGCCGCGCTCAGCAGCAGGCTCTTGCCAGCATTATTGACAGGCTGGCTGGCGCGCAGAACGGACCAGGCTTCCTTCATCATGCACAGCACGCCAAAGGCCAGCAACAGGCTGGCAGACTGCGGAAACTTGCCCGACTGTATGGCGGCCAGACTCAGCGCACCAAAGGCGACGAACTCCCCCTGGGGGATGAAAATGACCCGTGTGACGGAAAATACCAGTACCAGTGCCAATGCCAGCAAGGCATAGATGGCACCGTTGGTAATGCCATCCTGAGCAAGGATGACAGCAATTGAAAAATCCATGGAAACCTGACTTTCTTGGGTATTACTTGAATGTTCTCTTTCGATTCAGATGTCGAATAAAAAGGGAGCCGCAGCTCCCTTCTTTCAGACATGCAGCAATCAGTTGGCCTGACCGTACAGCTTCCATTTGCCGTTCACGATTTGCACCATGACGCGGGAACGCTGATCAAGGCCAAGATGGTCGGTATCGCTCATGTTGACGATACCGTGCGAGACTGGCAGGTTGCTGATGTTTTCCAGTGCCAGACGCAAGGCGGCATGAAACTCCTTGGTGCCAGGCTGGGCTTTCTTCAGGGCGACAGTTGCGGCTGCTTCCAGCAAGAGGCTGGCATCCCAGGCATGGCCACCAAAAGTGGACACCGAGCCGACGCCATATTCTTTTTCATACGCTTTCAGGTAACGCAAGGCAGATTTTTTGACTGGATTATCAGCAGGCAATTGCTCGGCCACCAGCAATGGGCCGGCTGGCAACCAGGTACCTTCGCAATCCTTGCCACACACACGCAGGAAATCATTGTTGGCAACACCATGGGTCTGGTAAATTTTGCCTTTATAACCGCGTTCTTTCAGGGTCTTCTGTGGCAGGGCTGCTGGCGTACCGGCACCTGCAATCAACACGGCATCTGGATTGGTTGCCATGATTTTCAGGATCTGCCCGGTCACTGAAGTGTCATTACGGGCAAAGCGCTCATTCGCAACAATTTTCAGTTTGCGCAGTTCGGCGATTTTGGAGAATTCCTTGTACCAGCCTTCACCATAGGCATCGGCAAAACCGATAAAAGCGACAGTCTTGATGCCATTGTCATTCATGTGGCCAGTGATAGCCGTCGACATGTGGGAATCATTTTGCGGGGTCTTGAAAACCCAGAAACGCTTGGAATCAATCGGCGAAATAATCGCTGATGATGCCGCCATGGAAATCATGGGGATTTCGTTTTCAGCAGCAACGTCTACCATTGCCAGCGAATTGGGTGTGATGGTAGAGCCGATCAGGATATCGATCTTGTCTTCGGCAATCATCTTGCGTGCATTTTTGACTGCGGTCGTGGTATCGGACGCGTCGTCCAGCACGATGTATTCAACCTTTTTGCCAGCAATTTCTTTCGGCAACAGGGCGAAGGTATTTTTTTCAGGGATACCCAGGGAAGCCGCAGGGCCGGTAGCGGATACGTTCACGCCCACCTTGATCTGCGCATAAGCACTACTTGCCAATACCAGCGACAACATAACTGGCAAAGCCGCCAGTGCGAATCGGTTCTTCATGGATAGTCTCCTGTCTTGCTTTTTGTTTATAGAATATTATTAACCGACCGAGCGGTCGGTTAATTTTTAATCAGTGTAACCTTTCCTATGCTCAGGCACAACATCAGGGTCAATTTTTACGTGCGTGCACAACTCGGCATAGGCGGTAATCACTCTTTATACTTCAGATAAGCGCTCTTTGGCAGTTTTTTCTTATATTTCCAACATGAAATATATGACAGCGTTGCGTGCTTGTCGTTTCCAGCAGATTGCGTTAAAACCTGCCGTGATCAACTAACGATCAACGCAGCAATTCGACTTCAAAGGCACCACGCAGGGCATTGCACAGCATGATCTTTTCGGCATTCAACAAATCGTCCAGCACCAGACTGGATTCGCGCAAGCCGAATTCCGGGTCATCCAGCAAGACTGCGCGCATGATCCCCGGCAAGACACCGTCGCTGACGGGCGGGGTCAGCCATAGGCCATTTTTTTTCAGCAGCACGCTGCTGCGTCCGCCCTCAGTCAGTCTGGCATTTTCATTGAAGAACAGCATATCAAAAGCCCCCTGTTGCTCGGCAGCCTGCCAGGCGGCATCATACTGCTGGCGTACGCTGCTCTTGTGGCGTAAAAACAGGTCATCGCCGCGCGTTGTTGTAGTCGCCAGCATGACTGCCGGCCTGGCTGGCAGCGGGGATAACACTCCACTGCTCAATTTAATACCCAGTCTGGCATCGATCGCCAGCCGCAACCGGCAGGCCTGCGCTGCTGGCAGTTGCTGACAGGCTTCCGCTATGCGCTGCCGTATCAGGGCATCATCCCAGGCAAAACCAAAATAGCTGGCCGACGTTCGCAAGCGTTGCAGATGGCGATCAATATGGCGGCAGCCATCTTCACGGCTGGCATGCATGGTTTCAAACAGTTCAAATTGCGCCGGCAAACCCGTCAGAAAACTGGCTTTCAGATGGCATTCGGCAAATTCTTCCTGCGCCACGCTGTCATACACAATCCCGGCGCCGACACCCAGCACCCCACGGCGTACGCCGTTTATCTGCGGTACTGATGGCGCCTGCAATTGCAAAGTCCTTATCGGCACCGACAGGCAAAAATCTCCCAGCGCTGCATGGGCTTGCGGCGGGTCAAACCAACCTATGGCACCGGTGTACAAACCGCGCGCCTCGCTCTCCAGCTCACGAATAATTTGCATGGTACGGCGCTTGGGTGCACCAGTAATCGAACCACAGGGAAAGAGCGCAGTCAGAATCTCGGTCAGGCCCAGACCATCCCGCAATTGTGCCTGCACCGTCGATGTCATTTGTAACACGCTGGAAAAGCGGCTGACTTCAAACAGGGCGGGGACCGTGACGGAGCCGGTAGCGGCAATGCGACCCAGGTCATTGCGCAGCAAATCCACGATCATCAGATTTTCTGCACGGTTCTTGCTGTCGGCCGCCAGGGCAGCGGCAAGACGCTGGTCTTCATCGGCATCGCCACTGGCTGCGGCGGTGCCTTTCATAGGTCTGGCCAGCAACTGCCCCTGCTCATGGCGCACAAATAATTCCGGCGAAAATGACAGGACAGCTTCACCATCCGGCATACAAATCAGCGCCCCATAAGGCACAGGCTGACGCAGCCGCAGGCGTTGGTACAAAGCCAGGGGGGAGCCATAGGTATCAAAATGCAGGCGATAGGTGTAATTCACCTGATAGGTATCACCCGCTGCAATATAGGCAAGTATGCTGGCTATGTCGGCATCAAACTGCGTCGCATCAACATTGGCATGGACAGCAGCAATGCCGGCAATGTCACCACTATCAGGCATGGCACCAGCCACCGACTGGGCACTCAGGAAATCCTGCACCTGTGCCGAGGTAAGTACATGACAGTGCCGGAACAGTAATATCTGGGAATGTGCCTGCCCGGTACGGGGCGCAATGTCCTGCAACTGCGCCCCGGTTTCATAAGACAAAAGGGCCACGGCAAAGCAGCCCTGTTGCAATGCTGCCTGGGTATCCTGCCATAAACGGGGCCACTCTTCTTTGGAACGGCATGACAGCCTGGCTTGCAGGCCCGTGTACAGGCGCGACTGAGCAGTCCGGGCTTGGGCATCATCAAGCAGGGCAAAACATTCCCCCGCCAGCGGCAAAGGAAAGGGCAATGCAATATTGTTGGGAAAATCTGACACGCTTTTTCAGGCCAAGGAAGAGATGAGGCGCAGTTTACCCGCAGACGCGGACTTGTGCATGTACTGCTTTTTCAGTGTGCCTGCCGATAGCTGGACGATGTCAAAGATAGTGACTGGCAACTCCAGCATTTTTATATGACATTGCTGTGCCACAAAGGTATAGTCGCTCATTGATGATTTCCCCTGAACAATTTCGGACTTCCCTTCCATCCATGCAAAATGCTTTTTTCAGATTGCCACTGGCAAAAAAAATATTTCGCCAGAATCTGATCGTGATGGCAATATCCATGCTGGTCGTACTGTTATTGATGCTGGGCCTGTCCACGTATCTGATGCTGGCCAGCATACGCACGGAAACCATGTATAAGGCAGATACCCTGGCCAGCAATATGGCTGATGCCATGGCAAGCGGCGATACCCGCCAGCTACAGAATATGCTGTTGAATGCCACCAATACCCAGGACATGCAAAGTGCCACGGTGTATGACCGCAATGGTCAGGCCACACTGGCCTGGAATATCCAGGGGCAGTTGATTAAAACCAGCGAGTTCAGCCCGGTTACTCTGGTCAGGCGCCATCGCTCAGAATACTATTCCGGCTATATCATGGCAGTAGCCCCCATCACCAGCGGCAGCGCTGTCATTGGTCAGGTGCTGCTGTATGGCAGCAGCCATCCACTGCATCAGCATATGCTGATTTTTCTGCTGGCAGGTGGTTTCATTTCTGTGTTGATGACCTTAGCCGCAGCTTACTGGCTGACACAAAAGCAGTTACAGGAGCTGCATCCCATCATGGCCCTGACTGTCATCGCGGAAAAAGTCTCAACCCTGGGCGATTACAGCCTGCGTGCACCGCAAGATCCTGAGCATGATTTTGGCAGCCTGAACATGCATTTCAACCTGGTGCTGGCGCGCATGGAAGCCTGGGAAAATGATATGCAAAGTGAAGCCCGCGAACGTAGCGAGGCCGATAGTCGCCTGGCCATACTGAACAACCACGACAGCCTGACCAAATTACCAAACCGCCATTATTTCCACAGATTGCTGACCAATTGCCTGGATGATGCCGTTGCCAGCGATGAACTGGCAGCCCTAATGTTTATTGACCTTGACCACTTCAAGGGCCTGAGCGAGAGTTTTGGTTATGATGCAGGCGACCTGATCCTGACAACCATGGCCAACCGCCTGTGCGCGGTCTTGCGCAGTACCGACACCCTGTGCCGCGTGGATGGCGATGAATTTGCCGTCATCATGCCGCAGGTGGGTAATCTGGATGTGGTAAAAACCCTGGCCGAACGCCTGGTGCAGGCCATCCATCAGCCCATGACCTTGCGCGGCAAGCAAATCGTCATTACCGCCAGCATCGGCGTAGCTTGCTGCCCCCTGCATGCCAGGGAACAACGCCTGTTCCTGCACAATGCCGACGTTGCGCTGAAAGCAGCAAAGGCAGAAGGCCGCAATACCTGGCGCCTGTTCAGTAGCGGCCTGCCGAAATCGTCACCACCCATCCAGGATTAAAAGTATGACTGGCAACTAGAAGCGCAAGCGCCAGTCCAGGACAGATTAGAACTCATTTCATCAATAGGGGTGAGATGCGTTTGCGTCATAACGTGGGCTGGCAAGGCGGACGAGGCAGTCAATAGCGGGTCTATTGACAACGAGTCCAACGCAGTCCAGCACGCGTTATGAGGCAAACCCTTCGGGAGCTGGCGATTCGGGCGCATTGCTACGTTGCGCCGCTTGCCAAGGCACCAGCCTTGGCTACGCGACGCGCCTTGCACTGCATCCCGAATCGCCTTGCTCGCACTCATCCCTATTTATGAAATGAGTTCTAATACGCAATACGCAAACGGCGATATAAAACACCCAGCACAAACAGCGGGCCTATCAGCAAAAAGCGCAGATCATCAAAGAAAGAAGGTTTCTTGCCTTCTATCTTGTGACCAATGAATTGCCCTATCCATGCCACGACAAAAATTCCCAGCGAGATTTGCCATACCCATTGCTGCGGCAATTGTGACAATATCCACAACATGCTGGCTGACATGGCCAGCATTCCAACAGCAAAACTGATGGACAAGCTCATGTAATAGACCAGGGATATGACCGTCACCAGCACTGCTGCCAGTGGATGCGCGGCCCAGATCAGCCCCAGAAAAGACAGGACGATGGCGGGTACGCAAACGCAATGTATCAGTTCATTGGTCGGGTTCAGATGACTTTCGCTGTATTTCGCCAATAGCAAGTCTATCTGTCTGGCCTGGGTGGTCGGGGTGATGTTTGTCGGGCTACCTGGTTCCATGATGATCTCCTTTGGTTTTATATTGATGCACAGCAGCAAGAACATTCAAAACAGTCCATCTGCATGGCATTGCATATTTGCACTGTCCAGACTAAACCATCAAACAGCATCGCGCTTGAACGCAATCGCCATCCTGTGTAATTCTGAGGGTGCCACCCCCATCATGCTGCGAAAGGTACGGCTCATATGGGCCAGATCGGCAAACCCGGATTCATGGGCAGCGGCCGTCATGTTTTGCCCTTCGGCGACAAAAGCCACCGCATCCAGCATGCGTGACCACAACAGATAACGCGACAGCGTCATGCCAGTCTGCTGCCGGAATAAGTGGGTAAAGCGGCTTTCAGACAAATGCACCTGACGTGCCAGGCTGGCACCTGTGCACTGCTGATCACCTTGCGCATGGATGTGGGCCAGCGCCTGGCTGATACGAGCATCGTAATTGGTGGTCAGCAAGCTGTCTGGCAATGCACATGTCTGCCAGGCCAGCCGCAGCTCACCCGCACCCTGCATATCAAGCACTGCCGCTTTGTTCGCCAGTGTCGCAGCGATGGCGGCAAAGGCGGGATGCTGTCCAAATGCTGCTTGCAGACTGGTAAAGTCAGTCTGGCTGGTACGTGGCAATTCAACGAACAGATGGGCCAGCATGCCGCCATCGCTGTCGATCTGGTGGCTGCGATTGGTAGCGAAACAGGCACTGCGGGTTTCCATCCATGGTTCGTCAGGTGACAGCCGTGCCCGAAATGGCCGGTCCAGACCATAACTGAGTTGCAGGGCAAAATGCGCATGCGGCGTGGAATCTATGCCTGGCGAAATAACCAGTGCACAACCGCGCCACAAGAATAAATGTCCTGGTCGAACCGGCAGTTTCATGGATGCTTAGTGTACTGCATGACAGTCCTGCGGATTGCAGAACACCGTGACGAACGAGTATGGCACCAGCAATTGATTTGAGTCAAGGCAGCGGTGTTAAGCGCTACTCAACTCAGTCAGCGGTCAGCGCAGCAACAGGGCGATTTGCATGGGCGCCAGCTCAGTCGGCAATAGTTTGAAACCGGACTTGGCAAAGCGCAGCCAGCGTCCCATCACAAAACTGCACAAGAGATTGGCACGCGCCTGCACTTCGGGTTCTGTCAGATAACCCTGGCTAACTGCCAGACGCAGGGATTGACGGAATGCCATTTCCAGCCTTTCGGCCAGCTGGTTCATGCGTAATTGAAGACGTTCATCTTCATTCACCAGTGCATCACCAATCAGGACACGGGTCATACCTGGATTTTTTTCGGCAAAATTCAACAACATGCCGCTGATGGACTGCGCCTGCATCAAGCCCTGGTCCTGGGATTCGCAAATCTGGTTGATCAAACCGAAAATCGAGGCTTCGATGAATTCGATCAGGCCTTCAAACATTTGGGCCTTGCTGGCAAAGTGGCGATACAGTGCCGCTTCTGACACTTCCACCCGGGCTGCCAGGGCTGCCGTAGTGACTTTTTCACCCTTGGGGTGTTCAAGCATGGCCGCCAGCGTCTGGAGGATTTGTAATTTTCTTTCGCCGGGTTTGGTGCTTGCCATGTTTTTATCAGTAAGAAGTAAATTAAGAGATGCCAGTGTTCCAATACGCGAATCAGATTCTGGCAGGCAACATGCCACCGCTGCCGCAGCGGATTTTAAAGACTGGCTTGCAGCTAAGCAATCCCCTTGCCAGCATTCTGTGTCTGAAACAGCAAAAAAATGAAGCTTCTGCTCAATCTGATGCAGAACGCCGGGGATTAGCGCGCAAACAGGCGATAGCTTTGGCGCGGTAGTTGCATGACTGATTTTACTTTCACATCGGCACAAGCAGCAGATTTTTTCAGCTGATGGGCTGGAGTGTAACCAGTTATCCACACCGTACGCAGCCCTTCCCGCTTGGCGGCACGCAGGTTTTCTATGCTGTCTTCCACCAGAACACAGTCAGATGCCCGTTTGCCATAGGTAGCCAGAAGCTTGCGCAGGTAGGGGCGCGAGGGTTTGGGTTGTAGCTGACCATGCACGCGCATGGCTTCTACCGGTATATGGGCATCAAAATGACGATGCAGGCCCATGTGCCGGAGCACCCGCCCCGAATACGCACGCGGCGCATTGGTCAGCAGGATTTTCTTGCCCGGCAAGCGGCGCAGCAGCTTTTTCAGGCCACGCTCATACCTTATCATGCTGCCAAGGTCGTCGAAATGATGCACTTCATGCAAAAATTCATCGGCCCGGACACCATGGTGCCTGACCATGCCCAGCATGGTGACGCCATAGCGGGCATAGTATTGCTGCCGTATGGCATTCACCGTATCAGGATCTGCCGGTGTTTCACCATCACCCAGCACACGTGCCAGGAAGGCGTTCATATTACTGCTGATGGCCGGGAAAATCGCATGCGACGCATTGTGCAGGGTATTGTCGAGATCAAACAGCCACAGGGGCGCGGAGCGTCTTCGCATCAGGCTGACACTCCGCCTACTGACAATCTACGCATCAATGACTGCGTATCATGGTGCCGAAGGCTTGTTCGGTCAGCACTTCCAGCAGCAGCGAATGTTCAATGCGGCCATCAATGATATGCACGGTGTTCACGCCAGACTTGGCGGCATCCAGTGCCGACGAAATTTTTGGCAGCATGCCGCCAGAAATCGTACCATCGGCAAACATTTCATCAATTTCACGGGCAGACAGGTCGGTGACCAGATTGCCCTGCTTGTCGAGTACACCGGGGATATTCGTCATCATGATCAGCTTTTCAGCCTTCAGGATTTCAGCAATCTTGCCAGCGACCAGATCGGCATTGATATTATAAGCCTGACCATCTTCGCCAAAACCTATAGGTGAAATGATGGGAATGAAGGCATCGTCCTGCAAGGCTTTGACTACCGCCGGGTTGATTGCATCAATTTCACCGACAAAACCGATGTCGAGCATGGCACCCGGGTTTTCACGATCAGGCATCATCATCTTGCGGGCACGGATCAAGCCACCGTCTTTACCGGTCAAACCCACAGCCTGGCCGCCATAATGATTGATCAGCATGACGATATCCTGCTGGACTTCGCCACCAAGTACCCATTCAACCACTTCCATGGTTTCTTCATCGGTAATACGCATGCCCTGGATGAAGGTACCCTGCTTGCCCATTTTCTTGAGCGCATTATCAATTTGCGGGCCACCACCGTGGACCACGACAGGGTTCATGCCTACCAGCTTGAGCAGGATGACGTCACGGGCAAAGCCATGTTTCAGGCGTTCTTCGGTCATGGCATTACCGCCGTATTTGACGACGATGGTTTTGCCGTGGAATTTACGGATGTACGGTAGTGCTTCCGCCAGGATTTCGGCCTTGATGGCGGGCTCTACGCCTGCCAGTCTGTCTTCGGCTGCCGGGGTTTCTGCCGTGTTAGCATTCAAATCACTCATAATGACGGTATCCTGAAGGTATCATAGGGGAAGTTTTTTAATATTCCCCGAATTTTACAGGAATTGCAGAGAAAGCTTTTTCAATTCAGTCACGAAACTCATGTCATCTCATATGTCATCCCTTATGTCATCCATTACCGACCTGCATCAACAGCTGGAAACCTTGCGTCCCGGCCTGTTTCGCTTTGCACAATTGCAATTGCGTAATGAAAGCGCTGCCGAAGATGCCGTTCAGGAAACATTATTGGCTGTGCTGGAAAAGCCGGACAGCTTTGCCGGTAATTCTTCATTGCGTACTTACGTCACCGGTATACTTAAATTTAAGATCATCGACCATCTGCGCAGCCTGAAAAAAGAAAAACCGCTGGAAACAAAAGAAGATGAATCTGAAGATGATCTGATAGACAGTTTATTTAATGCCAATGGTCACGTCATCGGCAATCCGCCCAGTTGGGGTGCACCAGAGGCGGCTTTACAACAAAAAGATTTTTTTCGCGTACTGGAAGTCTGCCTTGAAAATTTGCCTGCCAAGACTGCCCGGGTCTTCATGATGCGCGAATGGCTGGAACTGGAAACAGAAGAAATTTGTAAGGAATTGGAACTGACCACGTCTAATCTTTGGGTAGTACTGTATCGCGCACGTCTGCGGCTGCGCGAATGCCTGGACCTGAACTGGTTCGGCCACAAGTAGCAGAGGAAAACATATGCAATTATTTATCGCTTGCAAACAGGCGCACCAGCTTATTTCGGAAGGTATGGATCGGCGACTCAGCCTGTCTGAACGTAGCAAATTGAAAATGCATCTGGCTATTTGCCACTATTGCACCAGTTTCAATGGGCAAATGTCCTTCATGCGCAAAGCCGTGCGGCAATCTGCCTTGCGGACCTTGTCGTCATCAGAGCCTGGCAAACAGGACGACGGCGAATGAGCATTTGTCCCCGCTGCCAGACGGCATTCACCTGCGCGATGGCAGACCAGACCGGCCAGCCTTGCTGGTGCACGGCCTTGCCACCTATCGCTCTGAGCAGCTTGCCTGATGGTAAACTGAAGACCGATGCCAGTTGTTTTTGCGCACAATGCCTGCCGCAATGGAAGGCTGAGCGTGAAGCGCTGTCAGACCGTACCAACAACGCTGATCCGGCAATTCAGTTACCATAAGCCTTTTATATCTGGTTATTTCAGCATGTCCAACGATACGACCCTTGCTTACACAGCTGTCAACGTCCCGGTTTCACAGCGCATCCGTGAACGTATCACGGCCAGCAAAACACGCTTTCACGCCAACGACAATATTGCCCGTTTTATCGAAGCTGGCGAAATGGAAGAATTACAGGCGGAGGTGGAAGAAAAACTGCGCGCCGTCCTGGAAAGCCTGGTGATAGACACTGAAAGCGATCACAACACCCAGGACACTGGTAGACGGGTAGCAAAGATGTTTATCCAGGAAGTCTTCAAGGGGCGCTATGTGCCCATGCCTGCAGTCACTGAATTCCCGAATGCCTCGCATCTGAACGAGTTGATGATCATCGGCCCGATCACAGTGCGTAGCGCCTGCTCGCATCATCTTTGCCCGATTATCGGCAAGGTCTGGATAGGTGTCATGCCGAATGAGCATTCGAACCTGATTGGCCTGTCAAAATATGCGCGTATCGCCGAATGGGTCATGAGCCGTCCACAGATACAGGAAGAAGCCGTGGTGCAACTGGCCGATGCCTTGCAGGCAAAAATGCAACCCGACGGTCTTGCCGTCGTCATGGAAGCAGATCACTTTTGCATGCACTGGCGTGGTGTCAAGGACATGGATGCGGCCATGATTAACAGTGTGATGCACGGTTCCTTCCTCAAGGATGCGAATCTGCGCCGTGAATTTTTATCTCTGATCAAACGTTAACCGGGATTGACCATGCTAGTACGCCTACTTTATGCCAGCCGCGCTGTTGACGATAAAATCTGCGACATGGTGCAATCCATAGTCGGCCAGTCGCGTTTGCACAACCCACAATTTGGTATCACCGGTGTGCTCTGTCACAGCGACCAGGTCTTCATGCAGGTGCTGGAAGGCGGTCGTGATGCAGTCAATACGCTGTACGGCCATATCCTGCGCGATCCTCGTCATACGGATGTGATTTTGCTCGATTATGAAGAAATCATTGAGCGCCGTTATTCCGGCTGGACTATGGGTCAGGCCAACATGGGGAAAATCAATCCCTCCATACTGTTGAAATATTCACCTTTGCCGGTGCTGGACCCACATCGCATGTCAGGCAAGATCCTGCTGGCATTGATCGATGAATTGATGGCAACCGCATCCATCGTTGGCCGCACTTAAAACCGACTGCGACATCATCGCTGGCCCGCATTTGCTTACAGCAGCGCGCCTGCGCGGAAGAAGAACATCCTTGCAATCACTGAGCCAGGCATCTGTTCAATACTGATGTTGTACTGTATGACACTGTCATTGTAGGCCTGGCGTGAAAACACGATCTTGCTTTCAGTATTGCTCAGTTCTTCGCTGAGTTGCATCATATGCGGATTGGTTCTTAGGTCGGGATACGACTGGGACAAGGCATACATTTTTGCCAGAGCGGCGATCAGTGCCACTTCGGCAGTTGCCAGTTGCTGTACGGCGCTGGCTTTGGATGGATCGGCACTGACCCTGGCAATTGCAGCCACAGCCTGATTGCGCGCCGTGATGACAGCCTCCAGCGTTTCGCGCTCATGCTTCATATAGCCTTTGGCAACCTCGACCAGGCTGGGTATCAGCTCATAACGCTGTTTCAGGCAGGCATCAACAGGTGAAAACGCAGTCTTGAAATGATTGCGAGCACAGATCAGGCGGTTGTAGACACCGATCACCCAGAATACCAACAGGGCGGCAACGACCAGCAATACCAATGCGAACATGGTGTCTCCTGTCAAGGATGAAAGGCAGGTACATATGTGGGCAATAAGATTTGCCGGCGCAGTTTCATGCACTACAGCAAGAAGACTGCGCCTCCTTTCAAAAAAACAAGACCGACAATATGTCGGTCTTGCTCGCTTAAAAGTTCAATTAATTACTGGTTTCTGTCTTGTTGGGCGTGGCCTGATATTCTTTCCATTCCGCTTCACTAATGTATTCAAACACTTTCACCACTTTGCGCACGCCGCTGATGCTGCTGGACAGATCGGCGGCCAGATTGCCTTCGCGCTGGGTAACCCTGCCCATCAGGTAGACGACGCCCGCTTCAGTAACAACCTTGATGGCATTCGCCTGCACTTGTTTGTTGTCAACAAAGGTTGCCTTGACCTTGGTGGTCAGCAGCGTATCGTTGGAACGTGCGGAAAAATCAGACGGAACGCCAATCTGCAATTCATTCATGACTGAAGCAACACCCTCTACAGCGAGCATTTCGCGCTCTGCTGCGGCCTTGGCATTTTCATCCACCACTTCACCGGTCAGCAAGACGCGGCGGTTAAATGCATTGACGTTGACATGGCCATTTTTGCCCAGCAAACGCGGGATACGGGTCTCGCCTTTGATGACAATCGCCTTGTCTTCAGTCTGCGCACCAAAAGTGCGGCGATCGGTTGCCGCAAAGGTGCCGACTACCGCACTGCCAACCACCATTTCCACACAGCCTTGCAGGCTCATGGCTGTAGCACAGCACAGGCCAATCATCGCCATGGGACGGGCGAACTTGTTCCAGTTTTTTTTACTCATCTGCATCACCTCCGAATAATGCGGCATCTATGCCGTCACACAAACAATGTATAGTCAATAAATGGACTTCCTGAATACGTGCAGTACGCTCATGTGGAACGCATATATGTACGTCTGCTTCAGTCAGGATATTTCTGATTTCACCACCCCCCTTGCCAGTCAGCGCAATCACACGCATGTCCCGTTCAAGCGCGGCGTTAACGGCATTTACAACACTGGCAGAATTGCCGGAAGTGGACAGGGCCAGCAAAATATCGCCAGACTGCCCGAATGCCTGCACCTGCTTGGAAAACACTTCCTGAAAGCTGTAATCATTCGCCACAGCAGTCATGATGGAAGTGTCGGTCGTCAATGCCATGGCCGGTAAAGGCAAGCGTTCACGTTCAAACCTCCCCACCAGTTCAGCCGCAAAATGCTGGCAATCAGCGGCTGAACCACCATTGCCACAGGCAAGTATCTTGTTACCGTTAGACAGCGCCAGGAACATGAGTTCCACGGCCTGAGAAATAGGCAGAGCCAGTTCGGCTGCTGCCCTCATCTTTAATTCGGCACTTTCCTGGAAGTGCGCCAATATGCGTTGGTTTGTCATAGTGCGGCAAATTATACGGCAGGCCGGGCCCGACCAAGCAATTATCGCAAATCCAGGGGTCCACCGATACTTTACCGGACGGGAACAAGCGGGATGCTCATGTCACGATTACGAAACGGCAGATGGATGCAATCTGAATATATTCAAGCAGAAGCGAGGTTTTATTGCCTGTTTTTTACTTATTTGTTGCCTGTTAATGGCACTTGTCGCCATTTTTAACGATTCTTCAGGCCACAATAATATTTTTCAACCAGTTGAGGCTGTCGCCATCAATGGCAATCAAATCAAAACGACAGGCTGCCTGCGATTTTTTTGATAGCAGATACACCTGCGCCGCATGTACCATACGTCTTTGTTTGGCAGGCGTGACGCTGGCCACAGCACCGCCAAACTGCATGGAGCTACGCTTTCTGACTTCGACAAACACCAGTGTTGCGCCATCTTGCATGATCAGGTCAATTTCACCACCTTTGCAGGAAAAATTTTGCATCACCAGTTTCAAGCCCGCTTTTTGCAGATACAGCAAGGCCTGGTTTTCGGCCTCGTCGCCACTGCGACGGCGACTGGTACGACGGTCATCCTGTTGCTGGCCTGCTTTGTCTTCGGCGGTCAGGGTAGGTCTCATTGGCGTACAATCCTGATAAATTGATTTAATAAACATCAGCTACTGCCCTATTCTGTGGCCGGTCATTACTGACCATGCCAAGTTGCAGCAGCTTCTCTCTTGCACAGGAACGCGCGCGCATGACCACGACTGACAACGCACTGTTCACAAGTGCCAGCATCATAGAAACAGTAACCCGGCAAAATTACCCGGCAGGTACATTATATGTAGTCGCCACGCCAATTGGGAATGTGGCGGATATTTCTTTACGTGCCCTGCATTTGCTATCAATGGCAGATGCGATTGCCTGTGAAGATACCCGCAATACAGCGCAGTTGCTGGGGCGTTACGGCATCAGCAAACCACTGATCGCTGCCCATCAGCATAACGAACGGGAAGTGGCCGAGAAAATCCTGCAACGCCTGCAGGCCGGCGAACGCATCGCCCTGGTATCGGATGCCGGTACGCCCGGTGTTTCTGACCCCGGTGCCAAAATCGTCGATGCCATCAAACTGGCGGGTTTGCCTGTCACACCACTGCCTGGTGCCTCAGCCGCTATCAGCGCGCTGTCAGCCAGTGGCCTGATCCACGACCGGTTTTATTTTGTCGGTTTCTTGCCAGCCAAGGCCGGTCAGCGCGAGAACACGCTACGTGAAGTAAGTCATGTCGCTGCCAGCCTGATCTTTTATGAGGCACCACATCGCATCATTGAATCAGTGCAAGCCATGCTGGCGATGTTTGGCCCGGCACGACGCATCGTGCTGGCGCGTGAAGTCAGCAAACTGTTCGAAGAAATCCATCGTTGCCCATTGAGCGAAGCAGCAGCCTGGCTGGCCGCCGACAGCCATCGTGAAAAAGGTGAATATGTGATCCTGATCGAAGCCGCCGTCGCAGCAGAAGATGATCAGCAGACCGAAGCCCGGCGTGTACTGACTATCCTGCTGGAAGAATGCTCGGTCAAACAGGCAGCATCACTGGCGGCACAATTAACGGGGCAAAAAAAGAACGCCCTGTATCAAATGGCGCTGGAAATGAAACAGGGAGCAGAAGAGAGCTGAACCTGCTCTCTTACTACTCTTCCAACTCTTCACATAGCCTAGCGCTGCACTACCATGGGGCGACCTACACCCAGTTCACCGGCCTGGGCAATCGCAGCATTGGCTTCAGAGCGGCTATTGAATGGTCCGCTGACCAGACGGTAAAGGCTACCCTGCTGAACGATATCAAAGCCCGGCAGCAAGCTGGTAGCCCGGCCCTTCAAATGGCCCATGATGGATTCGGCATTGGCGCGTATCGCATAGGCACCAAACTGTATGTAATAGGCACTGCCCGCTGCTGCCACCTGGGTGACTGGTGCCGGTAATTTTTCTACCGGGCGGCTTTCCTGCGCTGCCAGCAATTCTTCCATGGTCATGCTGGCGGCTTTTTCTGCTGGCCGCGCGACGGTTTCTTCCCGTATCGACGCTGGTACCGGCATCGGTACGGGCATCGGTACGGGCGTCGGTACCTGCGTTGATACGGGCACATTGGTGGCAAGCACAGTGACCGGTCTTGCTGCTGGCTGGTTCTTGCGGTTTTCTGCCATTCGCTCTATATCTGCTGGCAACAGGCGTTCCACTTCGATCTGGGTACTGCCCTTGCCAATGACATCCAGCTTCAGCGCGGCGGTGTACGACAGATCAATAATGCGGCTGGCATGGAAAGGCCCACGATCATTGATGCGTACGATAATCTGCTTGCCGTTATTTAAATTGGTGACCCGTGCATACGAGGGAATCGGCAGGGTAGGATGGGCAGCGGTGATTTTATACATGTCATACAACTCACCGGAAGAGGTCTTCTGCCCATGGAATTTCTTGCCATACCAGCTGCCTATGCCACGCTGTACAAAGGGTGTGTTGTTATCTGCTATCGGCGTATAGGTTTTGCCGAATACGACATACGGTTTATTGCCTGAGCGGGAAAAATCTTCCACCATGGGTATGGGATCGACCGTGTTTTCCAGCCCTTCTGGCGTGTTATCACCAGGACCGTCATCCTTGTAATAGGCACCTTTTCCGGAACCAGCTTTGGGCGCTGTTGTGGTCTGATTGGTGGCAGACGGCTTGGTACTGGTAGCCGGACGCTGGTTATCGGCAATGATGACATGTTGTTTCGGTGCGCTGCCACAGGCCGCCAGCAAGACCAGGCTGGCGGACAGCAGGCTGCCCTGGCGGAATTTTTGCGTCCAGACTGCTTTCATGTCTGCACCAGCTTGCGATTACGTTGCACACTCATCATGATCCCCAGGCCCATGCCCAGTGTTACCAGGGCCGTGCCGCCATAACTCATAAAGGGCAAGGGTACGCCAACCACTGGCACAATACCGCTTACCATGCCCATGTTCACAAAGGCATAGGTGAAGAATATCATGGTCACGGCACCCGCCATCAAACGTGCAAACATGGTAGGTGCATTCGCTGCAATCATCAGGCAACGTATGATCAATAGAAAATACAGACTGACCAGGATCACATTGCCGACAAAACCGAATTCTTCAGAAAAAACGGCAAAAATGAAATCGGTGGTATGTTCAGGTATGAACTCGAGATGGGACTGGGTGCCTTTCAGATAGCCCTTGCCATGCAACCCCCCGGACCCGACGGCAATGGTGGACTGAATAATGTGAAAACCTTTGCCCAGCGGATCACGGTTCGGGTCCAGCATGGTCAGGACACGGTCACGCTGATAATCATGCAGCATGGGCCACACAACGGTAGGGACGATCACGGCAGCAGCGAGACTTAGCGATATCAGGAACTTCCATGACAGCCCGGCCAAAAACACGACGGTAAACCCGGCGGCAACAACCAGCATGGCAGTTCCCAGATCAGGCTGCTTGGCGATCAGTGCTACCGGTATGCCCAGTATAACGGCGGCAATTACAAAATCGCGCCAGCGCAAGGCCCCTTCGCGTTTCTGGAAATACCAGGCCAGCATCAGCGGTGTGGCGATCTTCATCATCTCGGATGGCTGTATGGTCATGCCGACATTGATCCAGCGCCTTGATCCTTTTTTGACCAGACCAAAAACGGCAACCGCCAGTAACAGGGCAATACCAAAGGTGTAGATGGGAATGGCGAAGCGCATCAGGGTTTGCGGCGGCACGTTCGCCATGATCCACATGATGACGAAGGACACCAGGATGTTCCTCATCTGGTCTTCCACCCGCCCCGGAAAATCGATGCCGGCAGAATACAGGGTGATAATGCCGATGGACATGATCAGGAAAATCAAAATCGCCAGCGTCGCATCAAATACGAGGATGTGCGAACGGATAAAATGCCAGTTAATACCGCGTTTTTGCATGATCAATCCTTATTGCCGCTGGTTTCACCACCGGGCTTCGGTCCCGGGTCGGGCTCGGCAGGCGTTTTTATTTCGGCATCGGAACGGTACAGGGCCATATCGCTCTGGGATTTAGGTACTGGTACATGCTCTTTGCTGTCTTTGTCCTGCGGACGTTTACCCAGTAAATAATAATCCAGCGCCTTGCGGACGATAGGGGCTGCGGCTTCGGACCCGAAACCGCCATTTTCTACAATAATCGCCAGTGCAATCTTGGGTTTGTCTGCCGGAGCAAACGCAATATACAGAGAGTGATCCACGTGGCGTGCCGTAATACGTTTGGCGTTGTAGGTTTCGCCCTTCTTGATACCGACCACCTGCGCGGTACCAGTCTTGCCACCGGATACATATTCGGCATTCATAAACACTTTGGCCGATGTACCTTCCTTGGTGACGCCTACCATGGCATTCTTGATGAAGTCGATGTTTTCCTGCTTAAGCGGGATGCGATAACTTTCCTTGGGTACAGTCAGCGTCCGCTGGCGACTTTGCGGATCTTCTGTCATTTTGACCAGATGCGGTTTCATGACCACGCCATTGTTGGCCAGGGTCGCGACTGCATGGGCCATTTGCAAAGGCGTAAAAGTATTTTGCCCCTGCCCGATACCCAGGGAAATGGTGTCGCCCAGCACCCAGCGTTTTTGCTCCGGTTTTTTGAATGCCGCACGCTTCCATGCGGTGGAAGGCAGCAAACCGGTACGCTCATGTTCCAGATCAATGCCGGTCTTTTGTCCAAAGCCAAACGGTGCCATGAAATCATGCATGACATCCACGGTCAGATCATTCGCCAGCATGTAGTAATAGGTGTCGCAGGATTGGACAATGGAGCGATACATGTCCACCATGCCATGCCCACCCGGTTTATCATCTTTAAAAGTATGGTTACCGAAAGTGAAATAACCCGGATCGGCAATCGCCTGCGTTGTTGTGCGCTTGCCCAGTTGCAGTGCAGCCAGTGCCATGAAGGGCTTGTAGGTGGACCCCGGAGGATAGGCACCAGTCAGTGGCCGGTTCAGCAGGGGTTTGTCTTCCGAGGTATTCAATTCATTCCAGCTTTGCTGATCGATCCCTTCGACAAACAGGTTGGGGTCATAGGTGGGTTTGGACACGAAAGCCAGTACATCGCCGGTTTCTGGCTCTATCGCCACCAGTGCGCCACGGCGTTCGCCAAATGCTTCTTCTATGATTTTTTGCAGTTCTATATCGACGGACAGGATCAGGTTTTTCCCTGAGGTCGGTGCAGAACGCGACAATACCCGGACGGCACGCCCGCCGGCCGATACTTCGACTTCTTCAAAGCCGGTATTTCCGTGCAGGATTTTTTCGTAGCTTTTTTCCAGCCCTTCCTTGCCTATGTAGTCCGTACCATTGTAGTTGGCGGCATCTTCCATCTCATCGATGATCTCGGCATCTTTGGGACTGATACGACCGATATAGCCTATGACGTGGGATGCTGAATCACCCTGGGGATATTGACGAAACAGACGTGCCTGGATATCGACACCGGGATAACGAAAACGCTGCGCGGTAAAACGCGCTACCTCTTCATCGGTCAGGCGAGTGCGTATAGGCAGACTTTCGAAGCTTTTGGAATCTTCCAGCAACTTGCGAAAGCGCTTGCGGTGCTTGGGCTGTATATCGACCAGCACCGCCAGTTGATCAATCAGCACATCCAGATCCATGCGGATTTTGGACGGGGTGATTTCCAGCGTATAGGCAGAGTAATTACGCGCCAGGATAATGCCATTGCGATCCAGTATCAAACCACGATTGGGTACGACGGGTACGATATCGATACGGTTTTCATCTGCCAGCAGGGCATAGTCATTGTGCTTGATGATCTGCAACCAGACAAAACGGGAAATCAGTGCGGTAAAACACAGGAACACGAATACGCCGATGAAAAGCAGGCGCATGCGGAAATAATGTAGTTCGCGTTCCGTGTTCTTGAGTTCGGTCATAGGGTCAACGTGGGACTATCTTTACAGGTGCAGTACAACTGGCGAAGCGGCCAAAGCCACCATGACAGCGCTAGATGGGACGGGTATCGTCCTTATCAATCGCCCGTTTTTGCGGTGCCAGCAACAGCAGGGTGGCGACTGGCCACAAAGCGGTAGTCACCACACTGACGAGGAAATAGGTCCAGCCTGCGAAATGGGAATTCGGTGCTATCAGTAACCGCACCACTACTTGCACCACCTGGGCAAACAGAAACAACGGAAAGACATGCAGCGACTGGGTGAGTGGATGAAACCACAGTACACGCCGGTGTATCATGATCGCAAAATACGAAAGCAGGGTGTAAGCCAGTGCGTTTTCACCAAGGTTGATGGAATCATGCACATCCATCAGCAGCCCCATGGCAAATGCCACACCGATGCCGACCTTGCGTGGTTGATGGATGGTCCAGAATACCAGTACCAGAGCAACGAAATCTGGTACGCCTATCCAGTTACCCCAGGGCAGAAAATTCAGGAAGAAGGCGACTGCAAAACTGAGTGCAATGAAGACCGGGTTGACTGGCAACAGTATGTAATGGGGACTGTTCATTGTCCTTTCTCCTTGCTGGTTACCGGGGGGCTTTCTTTAACAGGCGCATTTTTAACCGACTGATCCTTGCCAGCCGGCTCTTTGGCCTGGTTAACGGGCGGCTGGTTAGCTGGTTGAGCTGGCGGCACATCCTTGGCCGGCACATCCTTGGCCGGTACATCCTTGGCCGCGGCATCTTTCGCCGGCTGGTTGAAAGGCTGATCAACCGGGCGTACATCAGAAGCAGGTGCGGCGGCATCGCGCGTCACCTTGCGGTTCAGTTTTTCTTTCTTGGCCCGGATATCTTCTGTATCAGGGCGTGGCAAGTTGTCGGTCGACACCATCAGCACCAATAACTGTTTGTTGCGGTCAATGCCGGCAGCGGGAATACACAGGATATTTTCAAAGGTAGTGGTCGCCTTGTTTTCCACTTGCACCACCTTGCCAACAGCCAGACCAGCAGGATAAACACCATCAATACCGGACGTCACCAACTGATCACCGTTTTGTATATCGGCATTGGCGGTCAGGCGCATATCCAGGTAAGTGGATTGCCCGCGTCCATAGGCAACGCTACGCAAACCATTGCGGATGATCTGGACCGGAATGGCCTGATTTTTATCGGTCAGCAAAGTGATTTCTGCCGTCAATGGAAACACTCTGGTGACCTGCCCTACCACACCGAGATCATCAATCACGGGCTGGCCAAGTGCTACGCCATGTTTGATACCGCGATCAATAATCACCTTGCGGGTAGACGGATCGCGGGCATCATAAATAATTTCAGCCATGACGGATTTGACGGGCAGGCGTTCACGCGCTTCCAGCAGTTTGCGGAAATGATTATTTTCTGCCAGCAGTTGTGTGCTTTGTTGCAGGCTATCTGCATTTTGCGTCTGTTGCCGGCGCAACTGGGCATTTTCTTTTTCCAGTGCGGTTACCGACACAAAGTAATCAGAAACGCGCTTGACTGTATCACGCGGCATGACCGCTATCATCTGCACAGGATACAGCACCGTGCCCAGCACTTGCCTGGCCAAAGTCAGTGATTTAAGACGGGAATCGACAACCAGAAGAAAAATCGCCAGGACGGCGAAGAAGACCACTCTGGCGCGGGCAGACGCGCCTTGCTTGAAGAGTGGTGGTGGGCTGTAATCCATACTTTACCGGTGATTCTCAATAACCAGCGTTAACCAGTTTTTATAAGCAGAAATAGCCTGATCGAGGTTTTTTCAGTTGGTCAGAACCGCTACAGCGGCCCTTATCACGTCTTGGCAATGACACAGGGGAAGCAGACAGTTTATCGACTGACCTGGCCCCCACATGCGACTGCTTATTCGTATGAAAAAATCGAACCCAGTTTATCCATGCGCTCCAGAGCCATGCCAGAACCGCGCACCACGCAAGTCAGCGGGTCTTCTGCCACAATCACTGGCAAACCGGTCTCTTCCATCAACAGACGGTCCAGATCGCGCAAGAGTGCGCCACCACCGGTCAGCATCATGCCTTTTTCGGCAATATCTGCGCCCAGTTCTGGCGGTGTCTGTTCCAGCGCATTTTTAACGGCGGATACGATGTTGTTCAACGGATCTGTCAGCGCTTCCAGAATTTCGTTACTGGAGATGGTGAAAGAACGCGGGATACCTTCGGACAGATTACGTCCCTTGACTTCCATTTCCTTGACTTCGGAGCCAGGGAAAGCCGAGCCGATTGCTTTTTTGATCGCTTCTGCGGTTTGCTCACCGATCAACATGCCGTAATTGCGGCGGATGTAATTGACGATGGCTTCATCAAACTTGTCACCACCAACACGTACCGAACCCTTGTAGACCATGCCACCCAGGGAAATAATACCGACTTCAGTCGTACCGCCACCGATATCAACCACCATGGAACCCGTCGCTTCAGAGACCGGCAGGCCGGCACCGATCGCAGCAGCCATCGGCTCTTCAATCAGGTAAACCTGGGAAGCACCGGCACCCAGTGCCGATTCACGAATCGCACGACGCTCAACCTGGGTAGAGCCGCAAGGTACGCAAATGATGATACGCGGCGAAGGTTTGAAAAATTTGGTATCGTGTACCATGCGGATGAATTGCTTGAGCATCTGCTCGGTGACGGTGAAGTCGGCAATCACGCCATCTTTCATCGGGCGAATGGCTTCAATATTGCCAGGCACCTTGCCCAGCATCTGCTTGGCTTCTTTACCCACCGCCTGGATGGTTTTTTTGCCGTTAGGGCCGCCTTCCTGGCGGATTGCCACAACGGATGGTTCGTCGAGTACGATACCCTGGCTACGAACATAAATCAGCGTGTTGGCTGTTCCCAGATCAATCGCCAGATCATTTGAAAAATAACTACGTAGAAAACCAAACATGTATTGTCCTGTATTTAACTGATTGTGGGCACGTCCCTGTTTTGCGGGGCGCGCTACCGAATTTTTAGCCCCGGTCTGTTCACCTGTCACCTGCTTGTCATCGTCTGTCTAAGCGACTATCTGAGCAAGTTAAGGGATTTAGCGAGGCATTTGGGGCATTAACCCGCCATTCTACCTTATAATCTGTATAAATTTATTCGATACCAACACCTAAAATTCAGCTTTCTGTTGACTATCGTTTTATGTATTTTTTGACACTCTTTTTTGCGCAGTTTTGCGCCCCTGAACCATGTCGCTGACACTTGAAGATGTGAATAGAATTGCCAATCTGGCAAAAATAGAAACCTCCAAAGCGGAGCAAGTCTCCACTCTGGAAAAATTGAATGGCATTTTCTCACTGGTAGAGCAATTGAAAGCCGTTGATACCACCGGCGTTGCCCCACTGAGCCACCCTATCGCGGCCTTGTTGCCAGAACTGGCATTGCGCCTGCGCGAAGACGTGGTCAGCGAAAGCAATCATCGCGAGGATTATCAGAAACCCGCGCCCGCCACGCAAGATGGCCTCTACCTAGTACCCCAGGTTATCGAGACCGAATAAGTCATATTAAGTCAATCATTCACTTATGCATACCAAGACTATTTCGCAATTATCCGCCCTGCTGCACAGCAAGCAGGCGTCTGCCACTGAACTGGCCCAACATTATCTGGCGCGTATCGCTGCCAGCGACTTGAATGCCTTCCTGCATGTCGACCCTGAATTCACATTAAAGCAGGCAGCGGCAGCCGACGCACGCCTGGCCAATGGCAATGCCACCACACTGACCGGCATCCCCATCGGACACAAAGACATTTTCGTCACCCGCGACTGGCGCTCAACCGCCGGTTCACGCATGCTGGAAAACTATGTCAGCCCGTTTGACGCCACCGTGGTTGATCTGTTCAACCAGGCGGGTACTGTGACGCTGGGCAAGCTGAACTGCGATGAATTCGCCATGGGTTCATCGAATGAAAATTCCTACTTTGGCCCTGTCAAAAACCCCTGGGACAAGACTGCCGTGCCCGGCGGCTCTTCCGGCGGTTCGGCAGCAGCGATTGCAGCACGTCTGGCACCGGCCGTGACGGCGACAGATACTGGCGGCTCCATCCGTCAACCGGCTTCGTTTTGCGGCGTGACCGGTATCAAGCCTACCTATGGCAGCGTGTCGC
Source organism: Undibacterium sp. Ji49W (assembly GCF_049340205.1). NCBI lineage: Bacteria > Pseudomonadati > Pseudomonadota > Betaproteobacteria > Burkholderiales > Oxalobacteraceae > Undibacterium > Undibacterium sp. Ji49W. Next base: position 345,205 of record NZ_JBMPOW010000002.1, read on the forward strand.
GTTACGGCATGATTGCCTTTGCTTCTTCCCTGGATCAGGGCGGCCCTATCGCCCAGACAGCAGAAGATTGCGGCATCTTGCTGAATGCCATGACAGGTTTCGACGCCAGGGATTCCACTTCGCTGGAACGCAAGAAAGAAGATTTCAACCGCGACCTGAACAAATCACTGCAAGGTTTGCGCATAGGCGTGCCGAAAGAATTTTTCTCAGCCGGTCTGGCCGCGGATGTCGAGCAAGCGGTACGTGCTGCATTGGCAGAATATGAAAAACTGGGTGCAACGCTGGTCGAGATTTCACTGCCGAAAACCGAGTTGTCCATCCCTGTCTATTACGTCATTGCACCGGCAGAAGCATCCTCGAACCTGAGCCGCTTTGACGGTGTGCGTTATGGCCATCGCGCAGCGGATTACACAGACCTCGAAGACATGTACAAGAAGTCGCGCGCCGAAGGTTTTGGTGCCGAAGTCAAACGTCGCATTCTGGTGGGTGCGTATGTGCTGTCACATGGTTACTATGACGCCTATTATTTGCAGGCACAAAGAATACGTCGCCTGATCGCGCAAGACTTTGCTGCTGCCTTCGAAAAATGCGATGTCATCATGGGGCCGGTGGCACCAACGGTAGCCTGGGATCTGGGTTCCAAGGCAGATGACCCAGTAGCCAATTATCTGGCAGACATTTTCACTTTGTCGACCAGCCTGGCGGGCTTGCCTGGCATGTCCATTCCTTGCGGTTTTGGACAAGGTGAAAAAAATGCGAAGCGTCCGGTTGGCTTACAGTTGATCGGTAATTATTTCGATGAAGCGAAACTGTTGAATGTCGCCCACCAGTTCCAGCAGGCGACAGACTGGCATACCCGCGCACCGCTATGAACTTGAAATTCTTCCTGGCCGGGACCATGTACCTGCTATGCAATCTGGCAGCGGCGCAGGTGCTGGATACACGTGTAGCCTGTACCCTGACCCAACTGGAAGATGGTGTTGGCGAACGCCTGATACTGAGTGATCAGGCACGTTTCCAATTAAACGGTACGCAGATCACCGAGTTTCAATGGGAATCATCGGTTTTTCGCACCAACCATGGCCATGAATGCAGTATCGACATGGACGATGGGCTGGAAGCAGAACTGACGGACAAGGGCTGGCGTATCAGACTCAAGGATGCGATGGCAGCCAGGACGAAACGCGGTTATGATTTTGACCGTGGTTTTCAATGCAGCATACGCCTGGAACAGGAAGGCGATGCGCTGCATATCAAGCCCAGTTGCCCTACGCTTTGTGGTTCACGCAAGAATTTTTCAGCACTGACGGTGGATGTGAAAACCGGCAGTTGCAAGTATGATCAATAAAATGAATTGATGCGCCACTTATCCAGTTTCCTACCTGGTTTCTTACACCGGTAAATATCTGGAAATAGCAGGCAACATCAGGCAACAAGACAAGGAATTATTATGCAATGGGAAGTCGTTATCGGTTTTGAGACGCATGCTCAACTCAAGACTAACTCTAAAATTTTCAGCGGCTCGTCAACACAGTTTGGTGCCGAACCAAATACCCAGGCCAGCCCGGTGGATCTGGCCTTGCCTGGCGTCTTGCCTGTCATGAACAAGGGTGCGGTAGAAAAAGCCATACAGTTTGGCCTGGCGGTAGGTGCAGTTGTTGCACCTGAATCCATCTTCGCCCGTAAAAATTATTTCTACCCTGATCTGCCCAAGGGTTACCAGATCAGCCAGTTTGAAATCCCGGTGGTGCAAGGCGGTTTCGTTCCCTGTGTCTTTGAAAAAGACGGCAAAACGGAATTCAGAAACATCGAATTGACACGCGCTCATCTGGAAGAAGATGCAGGTAAATCCACGCACGGCGCAGCACAGAACATGACCGGTATAGATTTGAATCGTGCCGGCACGCCCTTGCTGGAAATCGTCACTGAGCCTGTTATGCGCAGCGCGGTGGAAGCAGTAGCTTATGCCAAGGCCCTGCATTCGCTGGTGACCTGGCTGGATATTTGTGACGGTAATATGCAGGAAGGTTCTTTCCGTTGTGACGCCAACGTTTCTGTGCGCCCGGTTGGCCAAAAAGAATTTGGTACGCGTTGCGAAATCAAGAACCTGAACTCTTTCCGTTTTCTGGAAGAGGCGATCAATTATGAAATACGTCGCCAGATTGAATTGATTGAAGATGGTGGCAAGGTCATTCAACAAACACGCCTGTACGATCCTGATAAGAAAATTACAGTGAAGATGCGTGACAAGGAAGACTCGATGGATTACCGCTACTTCCCTGACCCCGACCTGCCGCCACTGAAGATCAGCCGCGAATGGGTAGAGCAGGTACGTAGCACCATGCCGGAACTGCCATCTGCCATGCGCCAGCGCTTTATTGAGCAATTGGGCCTGACTGAATATGATGCGACTATCCTGACGCAATCCAAAGGCATGGCCACTTACTTTGAAACTGTGGTGAAAGCAGCCGGTGTGGCACAAGCCAAACCAGCTGCCAACATGTTGATGGGTGATGTGGCAGCAACGCTGAATCGCGAAGGCCTGGATATCAGCGCCATCCCGGTAACTGCAGCGCAACTGGCCGTGCTTTTACAGCGTATTGCTGACGGCACGATATCCAACAAGATTGCCAAAGAAGTTTTTGCTGCGATGTGGCAGGCACCGTCAGCGGATGCGAATCTGGCAGATCAGGTCATTGAAGTCAAAGGCCTGAAGCAGATTTCTGACGTTGGTGCACTGGAAAAAATCATCGATGAAGTCATGGCTGCCAATCAGCAGTCTGTCGATGAATACCGTGCTGGCAAAGAAAAGGCATTCAACTCACTGGTGGGCCAGGCAATGAAGGCAACCAAAGGTAAAGGCAATCCTGCGCAGGTGAATGAATTACTGAAAAAGAAACTGGCAGGTTAATCAAGGCCAGCATAAAAAAACGCAGCTTGTTAGCTGCGTTTTTTATTTGCTGTTTGCCCGGGGGAGTATTGACCTGATCAGCCTCCCCTGGCAGGCAGGAATTAACTAAATGGTGAAAAGTAGCCTGACACGGTCTTGACATCATCTATCGTCAGGTTACCAGCAGCAACACGCAATTTCAGGAAGCTGATGAGGTAGGTATATTTAGCCTGCGCCAGGTCACGTTTTGCCGCCACCAATTGTTGCTCTGCACTCAGTACATCCAGGTTGATGCGAACACCACCCTTGACACTTTGTTTGGTGGCTTCCACCAGCAAGGTGGCCGAGTTGACTGACTTCTGCAAGGCGTCAATTTTGGTGACGCCCGTTTGCATGGCATTGAATTGCTTGCGCAATTCAATGGAAATGCGGTTACGGGTACCATCCAGATCCGACCTGGCTTTGTCGCGATTGGCAACTGCCTGATTGCTGATGGCATTCACATAGCCACCCGCATACAAAGGAATGACCAGTTGCACACCTATGCTTTTAACGGTCTGATCCTGGCTGCGGTTAACGAGGCTATCAGATATTGCGCGGTTATAACTTGCATTCAATTCCAGACGCGGCGTATGGCCAGCCTTTGCCTTGTTAATTTCTTCTTCAGCAGCTTCAACTGAATATTTGGCAGCGATAATTTCCGGATTGCTTTCATTCGCAATATTCATCCATTCATCAAAACTGGCAGGTGCCACTGACATGATACGAAAATCAGGTCGCAGGCCGTCAAGCTGAGTCACTTCTGTGCCAGTGATAGCGGCCAGTGTATTGCGTGCGGTCAGCAGATTGTCTTGTGCTTCAATGACTTGTGCTTCCGCCACATCAAGCTTGGCCTGGGTTTCGAGCACGTCTGTCCTGGTGCCCTCGCCTTTTGAAAACATGCGTTCATTGATACGTTTTTGCTCTGCATACGCTTCACGCTGCGCACGGAACAGGTCCAGCTGATCTTCTGCATATTTGGCATCTGCGTAGGCAGCAACCAAACGTATGACCAGTTCCTTACTACGTGCATTGAAAATCGCGTCGCTGTAATTGGTCTGTGCAATACCCTGCCTGTAACGTGCTGTCGTATCCAGACTGAACAGGGTCTGGCGCAAGGACAGGGTATTTGTCAGACTGGTATAGTCATAGTCGTTGGTTATCGTTGGCACGTTAGGCTGCAAAACCAGGTAAGGATTAGGCTGGGTAATTTCAGCCTTATTCTTGGCGGTGCCATAGTTATACTGGATGGTAGGCAGTAAACCGGCACGGCCTATCTTCCTGAATTCCTTGCCTGCGATATTTTCCGATACCGCAGAGCGGTAAGACGGATCATTCACCAGCGCCGACTCGTAAGCCTGCATCAGCCCCAGCGCCGATGCAGAACCGGATGACAACAGACAGATACCGCAAGCCACTGCGATCAGTTTAAGACGCATCCTGGATGTTGTCATGATTACTCCTCTGTCATCGCGGTTTTGGCGCGATCGATTACTGGTTTCAGCAAGTAATTCATCATCGTACGGCCACCTGTGCTGACGAACAGTTCAACAGGCATACCTGGACGGATATTCAGGTTGGCAACCAGCTTCATGCCTTCAGGTGCAACTTCGGCACGCACTTTATAGAATGCCTGGCCAGTTCTTTCATCGACCGTACGGTCAGCCGACACCTGAGTAATAATGCCGGGGATGTGCGGTGTGGTATTGGTATTGAAGGCTGAGAAAATCAGTTCAGTCTTCAGGCCTTTGTGTACCTTGTCGACCAGATTCACTGGCAACATCGCTTCCACAATCAGCTTGTCGTCTTGCGGAACCAGTTCCATCAATTTGTAGCCACTAGGAACGACTGCACCTTTGGTAAATACGTTCAGACCAACGATAGTACCTGCGACCGGTGCTTTGACTAAAACATTGCTCAGATCAAAATCCAGTGCAGTCAAACGGTTTTGCAGGGATTCTGCTTCTTTCTGCACATCCGACAACTGGGTGCGGATTTCTTTCTGATAATCTTGCTGGCGCTGTAATTTACGCAGAGTGATTTCAGTCACCTGACGGGATACACGGCCCATAGTACCGATGTCTTCAGAAATGCTGCCGTTCACCTGGGCATAAGTACGTTCCAGATCCAACAGGCGGTTACGGGCAATATAGCCTTCTTTGGCCAGATCACGCATGCCGTCCAGTTGTTCCTTGAGGAACACCAATTGCTGCTTCTTGCTGACCATAGATTCTTCCAGGCCTTTGAGCTGCGATTTCAGGCCGCCAATGTTTTCATCCAGCGCACCAAGTTCACTTTGTATGGATACTTGACGTGTAGTGAACAGTTGTTGCTGCAACAGTATATTGTTGGCTACCCTTGGGTCACTCTTGGCTTCGTCCAGTTCCGCAGGGAAGCGGATAGACTTGGCATTTTCGCGTTCAGCAGTCAAACGTGCCTCGATAGCCTGTGCCGTGAACAATTGGACGCGCGCGATTTCTGCAGCTGATTTGGCGTTGACGTTGTTCATTTTCACCAGAACCTGGCCGGCCTGAACGACATCACCGTCTTTGACCAGAATTTCGTCCACGGTGCCACCAGTCTGATGCTGGATGACCTTGCGGCTGGATGCCACGGCCACGTTACCACTCATCGGCACGCCTTTGTCCAGCTTGGCAAGCGATGCCCACAACAGGAAGCCCACCACGCCGATCAGGATGATGATCCACCCCATGCGAGAGTAACTACGTGCGTCCGTATTCACTTCCAGCACTTCTACATGCTGGGTTGCCACATCGGTGACAACGTTTTTCTTGACCAGTGCATTTTTCATGATTATTCCTGTTCTGCTGTAGCATCCGTTTGCGCCTGGACGCTGGCATCAATTCTTGCTTGTGTATCTGCCGGTGGCTCAGCCGCTGCTGGCTGCTGCTGCCCACCCTGGGCCTGCTGTGCGGCTGCCTGCTGCTGTGCTGCAGCCTGTTGTGCTTGCTGAGCTTGTTGCAATTGCTGTTGATTAGCCTGGTTCAAAGCAGCCAGGACCTGATCACGCGGTCCGAAAGCCTGGGCCGCGCCATCGCGCAACAGCAGCAGCTTGGTGGTTGCACCAAGAATGGTCGTGCGGTGAGTAATCAGCACGATGGTTTTGCCACGCATACGCAAATCATTAACCGCCATCACTAATGCCTGTTCACCGACATCATCGAGGTTGGAATTCGGTTCATCGAGAACCAGCAAAGATGGATCGTCATACATGGCACGTGCCAGACCGATACGTTGTTTCTGACCACCGGACAAACCTGCACCACCGTCACCCAGACGGGTGTCGTAGCCCTGCGGGAAATGCAAAATCATGTCATGCACACCGGCACGCTTGGCTGCCAGGATGACTTTTTCTGAATCCACATCACCGAAACGGGCAATGTTTTCAGCTACGCTACCGCCGAACAGTTCAATGTCTTGTGGCAGGTAACCAATATGCGGGCCCAGTTGATCTTTATTCCATTGATAAATATCAGCACCGTCCAGACGTACTTTACCTACAGCTGCAGGCCATACACCGACCAGCAATCGCGCCAGCGTCGATTTACCAGAACCTGAAGGACCGATCACACCCAGCACGTCGCCTGGTTGCAATGCGAAACCCAGGGCTTTCAAAACAACGACGGTAGAGCCGGGGGCTGCTGCGGTGACACCTTCAACGGACAAGGCACCTTGTGGTTTAGGCAAATCCATGCCGGCTTTACGTGCAGGATTAGCACCCAGCAATTCGTTCAGGCGGTCATAGGCGCTCTTGACACTGCTCCATTGTTTCCATACACCAATCAACTGATCAATAGGACCTGTTGCTTTACCCAACAGGATGGACCCGGCAATCATCATACCTGGCGACATTTTGCCTTCGATCACCAGCAATGCACCAAAACCCAGTACCAGCGACTGTACTGAAACACGTACAAATTTACTGACGGAAGTGATAATGCCTGACTTCTCACTGGCTTCTGCCTGCAATTGCAGGAAACGGCCATGCAATTTGAACCAGCGTGACATCAGATTAGGCAACATGCCCATGGCTTCAATCACTTCTGCATTACGCAGATTGTTGGTGGCCAGATTGCTGGAAGCAATCGCCATGGCATTCGCTTCTGCCAATGGCTTTTTGGAGACCACTTCATTGGCGTACGCCAGGATCACCATGATGATCACCGCACCCAGCGCAAACAGACCGAGGTAGACGTCAAACATGAAAATGACGGCCAGGTAAAACGGGAACCAGGGTGCGTCAAAGAAGGCAAACAAACCGCTACCTGTCAGGAACTGGCGGATTTGCGTCAAGTCCTGCAAAGCCTGGCCGGCATTACCGCCACCACGCTTCAGGTTCTGTTCAAACGCTGCCGTATAGATACGCTTGTTCATTTGCATGTCGAGCTTGGCACCGAGGCGTATCACGACGAAGCTGCGGATATATTCCAGCGCGCTCATCAATGCATAGGCACCCAGCATCAGCATGGTCAGCATCAGCAAGGTGATTTCGTTGCGGCTTTGCAAAACGCGGTCATATACCTGCAACATGTACAGGGATGGTGCCAGCATCAGCAAATTGATGATGGCACTGAAAATGCCAACGGTTCTAAATGCACTCCTGAAAGTCATCAGGACTTGTGCAATTTCAGTTTGTGGGGCTTTAAGTTTCGAGATCATTTGTATTCTTTGCACATTCAAGTGCTAAAAACAGCCAATTTAATTGGGATACTGCCTGATGCGATAATGAAGATGCCCTGTCATTACATTGCACGACCTGGGTACTTCAAGACAAGGCCGCATTATCCCTGTTCACAAATCAATTAAATGTGACCTACATCACATTTTTCGAAAGCGTAACACAAGTAAATTTGATTTTAAATGTGTTTTGTTTCTTCTTTCTTGAAAATTTTATATACCCCCCCCTGTATATCAATAATTGTCAATGAAATTATCGATATACTCCCATCACTTGGTGTTTTATATTTTTTGGAAAAAGAAACAGAAAATGTAAAGAATGATCATTAAAAGATCATTTCCAGAGGAAAATAGTTGCTGTCTTTGTGATTGAAATCACAGAAATCACACAAAACTGAATGTGATGAAGTGCGCTGTATCCGTATTGCAAAATCAGGCGGCCAAATAAAAAAAACGCCCCACAATATCCGTTGTGGGGCGCGAGTTCTTAATGGTCTTGCTGGCTATGAAGTTATTTTAACTCAATTACGACGGTGTTTACCAGCGATTGTGCCGATATATCCACAGCATTGTTAACATTTGTTTCAGTTACCAGAGAGTGTACCCATTCCAGCTGTGCAGGCAAACAAACGCGTTGCAAATCATAAAACTCACAGGCAAAACGTCTGGCGCTGGCTCCCAGCCTTTGTCTGGTGTCGGGCTGCTCAAGCAGCTCACACACCTCTTTTGCCAGCCCGCTAACATCAAAGAAATTCACTAAACGACCGGTTTCATCGTGACGTATTGCTTCGCGCAATGGCTGTGTGTCGGATGCAACAATGGCGCAGCCGGCACTCATGGCTTCCAGCAAGCTCCAGGACAACACGAAAGGATAAGTCAGATAGACATGTACTCTGGACAACTGCAACAGCGGAATAAAGTGCTGGTAGGGAATATTGCCCAGGAAGTGGATGCGCTTGAGCGCCGTTTCTGGCATCAGGTGTTTCACTTCATTGTAGAAGATGTCTTTCCACGACTGACCGGTAGCGGATTTGGCACCGTAGCTGACGTCATCGCCACCCACCAACAAGACATGGGCATTCGGACGTTCTGCCAATATCTGTGGCAGAGCACGCATGAAGATGTGATAACCGCGGTACGGTTCCAGATTACGGTTGACGAAGGTAATCACTTCGTCATCACGGGTCAGGACCAGGCCGTTACCCAGGCTCATGGATACCGCGGGATTGGGAGCAATCAGGTCGGTATTGATACCATCATGAATGACGCTGATACGCTCCCGGAATGAGCTGGGGAAGGTACTGGCCTGCCAGTGTGTCGGCGAAATGGCCGCATCCGCCAGCGGTATATGCAGCAGGTTGTTAATGTTCTTGAGCTGAACCTTGCATATCTGATCAATGGAATCAGTAGGAAATTCAGGGTCAAAACCAACGTCAGCCCCTTTGGGGTGATAAAAGAATTCGCCATAAATACCCAGCTTGGCATCTGGCCAGACTTCTTTCAGGAACAGGCTTTCACCCCAACCTGGATGAGCGATGATGACATCGGGGCTAAATCCGGTTTCGCGCAGTTGCAGGGCGGCACGCATGGCGGCTTCGCCGCGAATAACTTTAGGTTCAGCGTCCGCCAACCATGGATGAATTTCTTTCGACGTACCGCGCGCCACCTGGTAGGGAATGATTTTCACGCCATTCCATACTGCCGGTGCATTTTTCTGCATCGTCAGGGCCAGCACTTCATTCGACGCATCGGCCGCCAACACGGGGGCCAGATGGGTAAACTGACCTGGAAAGTTTTGATGAACGAGCAGAATTTTCATGGTGCGTCTAGGCTGAAATATCGGGAAAACTTGATTATCACAGTATAAACGTTAATCAGATCATTGAATTACTGATTGCAGCGAAAAACCACCTATGTTTAGCCCTGCGCTAATCGCAATACATGGTGATTGAATGCTTGCTGTACACCATCCGGGCGCAGGTGATGCACATCTATGTGCCACTGCTGGTTGGATATGCCATTTCCAGCATCCGTCATGGAAAATACATCCAGAAAATCCATACCCAGTTGCAAGGCTTGTTGTTGCAAGGACTGGTTAAACAAAGATAACAAGTTGCCAAATTCCGCCCGCTCTTCGACGCTACCCACACCGTCTGCCAGATTGGCCGCCGGGACGCCACTGATGATGATTTTTTGTTGCCGCCCCTGAGTCAGTACAACAAGTTGCTGTAGATAAGCAGCTATCGTGTCATGGATAAATTGCTGTAGGCTAATAGCAGATGTTTTTTTCCAGGCCTTCAAAATACCGCCGTCAAGACGGCAATCAATTTCCCCGATAGTTATCAGTACGGTAGCGCCATTGGGGAAAGATTGCAGAAATGCAGCCAGACGCTGCTTGTAATGATTGGCCTCCGGATTACCGATGCGCCATTGGGTACATCCTTCTATCCAGTGCCCTTTACATTGCCAGAGCTTGCCTGCGTAATTGACGGCCAGTTGATGGGTAGACAGCATATGGCTCTCGCCAATGACATACAAAATGTCTGCGAGTGATCCGGCATGTAATTGCGGCTGTGATCTGAACTGCTGCCACCATGCCTGTATTTTCAGCATGTAGACACAATAAATCAACGAACCCTGATCTTTTATGCCAGTATTTTCAAGCATGCCGCTAGCCACGTTCAGCAAGGGCTCTACATTGGCTTGGTTGCCATACAGGTAATGCAGGATAGCCAGTTGCAATGCTGCATTGTGTCTGGTAAAACCTTCTGCCTGTAACTCCAGGGATTTTGCATAGTACTGGCAGGCCGCTTGCAGATTGCCTAGTTTTGCAAAGGCGTTGGCCAGGGAGGAATGTAATTCGGCATTCCCGGGAGCTATGCTCAAACCGAGCTGGTAGCTTTGTGCAGCTTCAGGCAAGCGTTCCAGTTTTTGCAGAGCGTTACCCTGATTATTCAATGCCTGAAAATGCCGGGGATGAAGACGTAAAACCTGTTGATAATCACTCAGGGCATCGGCATAGCGCCGCATATCCAGGTACAGATTGCCACGATTAAAATAAACATCCAGATAGTCAGGCTGCAATTGCAAGGCACGCTCATAACAGGCCAGGGCTTCGGTATCTCGCCCCAGTGCGCTCAAGGCACTGCCTTTATTATTGATCACTTCCGGGAAGTCGGGCATGACAGACAGAAAGCGCTCATAGCTTGAAATAGCTGCTTCGTGGCGCCCGAAATCCATCATCAAATTGCCGTAAGTGGCATGCACTGGCAGGTTCGCGGGATTGATTTTGACAGCACGCTCGACCAGATTCAGGGCTTCTTCCAGTTGATGCTGCCCACGTCTGATCATGGCCAGAAAATGCAGGGCGTCGAAATTGGATGCATCAATGGACAAGACCTGTAGATAGCGCTCAGCTGCGTCGACCAACTGTCCATTTTTATGTAAGGCAAGCGCCTCCTGTATCAGTCTGGCTGCTTTAAGCGCATCTTTATTACCTGGCTTTGGCTTGTTGCCATGAGCCTGAGCTGGACTTTTCCGCATCGCTATCTAGGTGTTTCTGACTATTTCAGTTGGGCGCGCAAGAGGTTTTCCACTTCTGGTATAGGTCTGGCGTTTTTGCTACCAACAGCCCACAGATCAAACGCCGATGGACGTGATGCAGCAACCACAGTTTTAAAACCTGCGCCGGCCAGGACATTCATTAATACTTTTTGGGTAAACCCGCAGCGGTGTGCCATATAGAGGTTACCTTTTTCCATAGCCGCTCTGTGGCCATACAAGATATCCAGGGGTGAAATCGGCCCCGCTGGCGAGATATAGGCAGGTTCAAGCAACTTATCTTCGGCGACCAGCTTGCAGACGGACAAGAGATCCGGGCAAGTCACCACGAAAATACCATCATCCTTGAGCACTCGCAAAATTTCATTCAGGGCAACCGGCACTTCATGCGGATACAGGTGTTCAATATTGTGTGACGAATAGACGGCATCGATGGAACCTGTCTCTACCGCACTCATGTCTGTCAGCGTACCCTGAATATCAGGGTTTACCGTAGCGTCGATATCAAACCGTACTTCTTGCCAGTCATCGGACTGAAAATAGGGCGTGGTTCCTGTCTTGTTTTGTGGCCCGCAGCCAACATGTAGTAATTTCAAGTTATCCACCTGAGAGAGAGAAGAACCAAAGAAAATGGGGCAAACTTTGCCCCATTCTGATGTCATTCACGACGACACAGGATGCCTGTGAATTACTGAACCTGTGCTGGACGAGAAGACGCCAGTGCTACTTTCGCCAGATGACGGAAAGAAGCCCAGTGCAATTCCAGCAATGCCATCAGACCACTACGCACCCAGCGTGCCAGTGTGGCATCGTCAAGCGCCATGACTTTTTCACGTTCAACCACACGGAAACCACCGATCAGGTGGACTTCATGGCCTTCACGGAAACTCAGATCTTTGGCAACCAAAACACCGCTTGTTTCCAGTTCGCTCATTACTGCACGGCCTTCGCGCAGGTTTTTTTCATAGCTGTTGAGCAACTCAATCACTTTATCGAAGTAAGGATTCAATTCAGATTTGTCTGTGAATACCGGTTCGCCTTCGGTTGCATTGAATTGCGGCGCATCCATATCCGCTGCCAGCAAATATTCATCTGTAGTACCAACGCGGCCCAGGATGAATGGATAACGGCGTGCATGTACGGGCACATAGGTATCCAGCCATTGATTTTTTTCATTCAGAAATACATTACGCTCTCTTAAACCGAGAACTGCCACAGCATTCAACAAGCCATTAGGAGTGAACAGCACAGGGTAGAATTCAGCGGCTTCTGCGATTTCTACAGGTGCCAGTGGCGCAGTAGTCAAGCCACGTGCAAACGCAAAGTCGGCGGCTGGCTTGAAGCGCAACGCACTATGCTGTGTTTTGTCCAGGGTCTGAGCATTTTGAAACATAATAAAACTCCAATAACTAGAAAAAGCCCATTTCCATTGTCGGCATGGGTGCTGCGCTAAAGTGAGCGCCAGGCAATTGTTTTTTATAACAACACGATTGTCAGAACAAAAGTGGGGTTATCGAGGAAAAAATCAAGTCCCGTATTGTATCAGCAGCGTGGACAGATTCCAGTTTTTTCAAAACACATGGTAATCTTCTTATAACAACTTGCGCCAGATAAACACGTAGCCTGGTATCGCCTGATGATTTTCCATCCGGATTGTTTGTGGCGACATGTGCACTATGTGATAGCCACACTGGCTGGCAAGTTGTTGCAAATACCCGGTGCGGTGTGCATACCTGCCACTTGGACGCAAGCAATATCCACTGTCATCGGACGCTGGCAGCTCGTCAGCAGACTCTACAGAAAAGGCAAACAAGCCAGTGACAGGCAACAACCTCGCAATATCTGCCACGATGTCGTCTAGTCGCCCTATATAGACAAAAACATCTGCTGCAGTCACAAGGTCATAGCTATTACTGGCTTCTTGCCGTGTCATCGTCAGCAAATCCGATTGTATAAGGCGCTGGTATAGCTGTCTGGACTGGGCTTTGAGCAACATTTTCTCAGACAGATCAACACCAACCATGCTCGCTGCCATCGGTGCCAGCTCTTTCCCTACCAGACCAGTGCCGCAGCCTAAATCCAGCAAGCGCCATTTTTCCTGTGATGCTGTCCGATATTTACCCAATTCTGTCGCGATGACTACAGGAATATGGTATTCAAGCACCTGCTGTAAATGTTGATCAAACCGTTCGGCATAGTCATCAAATACCTTGCTGACGTAGGAATCTGGTGCCTGCGCGCTCTGCTCACCAGACAACACCTTAATAAAGTGCAGGGCATTGCCTTGCTGAGGATTAAGTTCAACTGCGCGCCGGTAACTGCTGAGTGCTTTTTCCGATTGCCCTGCATCTTTATAGATATTCCCCAGGGTATTGTGTATTTCCGCGTAAGCTGGTTGCAATTGCGCTGCCTGCTCTGCACATTCAAGTGCAGCCGCAAGATTTTTCTGTTTTTGGTAAATCAGGGCGAGGTTATTCCAGGGCTCAGCCAAAGCGCGGTTCAACATCAAGGCATGCCGATAAGACTGTATTGCTTCTTCAAGCCTGCCCATATCTTTATAAATATTGCCGGTATTGTTGTAGGCCTCGGCGTAGTCTGCTTTCAGACTGCTGGCGCGCTTAAAACATTGCAGGGCCTCAGCAAGCTGTGCATTTTCTCTGAATGCTGCCCCCAGGTTATTGTGGGCATAGGCATTGTTGGGATTCGTTTGCAGGGATAAGCTGATCAAACTGATCGCACTTGTGTAATTTGCCCGTTGATGCGCGATAAGGCCGGACAAATGCAAGGCATCTGCATTCGCAGGAGCCAATTGCAAAATCTGTAGGTATGCCTGTTCTGCCTGCTCCAATTGCCCTTCACGATGCAAGGCCATGCCTTGTGCCAAATATTGGCTGATCAGAGCTTGCTCACTGGCTTTCTGCACTGCGGTATCGGCGAGCTCAGCCTCGTGTTTCGCCATGCAACACTGTTTGTATTTTTTACCGCTACCGCATGGACAGGGATCATTACGGCTGACTTTTTTCATAGGGATGCTTGCTCAGATAAATAGCAACTGAAAATAACGACTGAAAGATGGCGACTGTTCACTAGTGAAGGCATCATGATACCTATTTTCGCCGCGTTATAAAAAAACCCACCGCTTTACAGAGGTGGGTTTTTTGTTTTGCACAACAGGGAGGCTGTTTTCTCCCTGTTGCATGGGTACCGGAGTACCCATTATTGCATTGCTTGCTACTGAATTAAGCGATGAAGTCGCCGGCAACGATGGAACCTGCGCCAACCAATTTAACGATAAAGTCAGTTGCATCAACTGTACCAGTTGTGCCACCGATGTTTTGGAAGGCGTATGTACCAGCTGCTGTACCTGCGGCTACAGTGATGACGTAAGCTTGGGTATTTGCTGCCAAGGATGCGCCAGCGGCTGTTGCTGCTGTAGCGATAGCTGCTGCCAGTGTGGATGTATCAGCTGTAGCGATAGACAACAAGTTCAATGTTGTTGCTGCTGTGCCTGTCTTGAACACGTCAGCGCCAGCAACTTTGAAGTTTGCCACTGTATCGATTGCAGAGATAACGGAACCAACAGTGATAGTTTCAGCACCAGTTGCAGTTACGGACAGGTTGATAGTATCAACACCTGTACCGCCTGTTACTGTTACTGCTGTCGCAGCTGTACCCAACAGATTGACTGTTTGGCCGCCTGTACCCAGAACAACTACGTCGCCTGTTGCGCCTTTAGCGTAGTTCAATGTTACACCAGCACCGTTTTCGTTAGTGAAAGTCCAGCCAGTTGCAGCAGAACCAGTCACGTTCACTGTTTCAATACCTGTTACCAGCCCACTGATGTTCAAGTTAGCGCCGATTGCACCGATGTTCAGTGTATCTATACCCAGACCGCCGTCCAGCGTTGTTGCACCGGCGATTTGTGTTGCAGTGTAGTTGAATGTATCGTTACCTGTGCCACCGACAACGCTCACTGTGTTAGTACCAGCAGTGAATGTGTTAGTACCGTTCGCCAGAGTGAAGCGTTCGATCGCTGCGTTAGCAACGATAGTACCAGCTGTAGTGAATGTCAGTGTTTCTGTGTTGCCTGCAGTGATAGTACCTGTGAAGGAATTGTATTCTGCTGCAGTCAGAGTGTAGTTACCTGTTGCTGCCAGAGTCAGGTTTTCGAAGCCTGCAATGTTAGCACCAGAGATGTTTGCACCAGCAGCCAATACCAGAGTATCTGTTGTACCAGCACCTGCACTGAAAGTGCCTGTGTAAGCCAACGCACCCAGAGTCAATATCTGACCAGCACCAGCACCCAGGTTGACGTTACCGGCCAGGAAGGAAGTACCTGCACCTGTCAGATCAACGTTATCAACACCTGTACCGCCAGTTACTGTAGTGATACCAGTAGTAGCTGCACCGAAAGTGATAGAGCCACCAGTGTTATCAGTCACCAAAGATTTGATGTTGGTGATGATACCGCCAGTTGAACCGTTACCGATAGCAACAGTGGAGTTACCAGTCAGGCTGATCGTGTCTGTATCACCAGCGTTACCACTGATGGTAGTACCGTTCAGGTTAGCTACTGTACCTGTGAAGTTGTCGTTCACATTGGCCAAGCTTGTGTAAGTACCGCCAGCTACGAATGCTGTTGCAGACAATGCTGTACCACCACCGTTGACTGGGGATGTACCAACAACACCTGTTGTTACCACTGCACCGCCAGATA